>CAZUGT010000338.1:0-35765 GCA_964620095.1 uncultured Rhodospirillaceae bacterium
TATTTAAACCGGACACCAGTGGGCTTGACCCGGTGATCCACATGTAGCGCCGACCGCCAAGCGTGGATCACCGGGTCAAGCCCGGTGATGACGACTTGCGGTCTGACCGTTCATCAGCTTCCCAATAGAACCATCACGCTCTACGTCTTCTCGCCCTGGCCGGCGGCGACTTTGCCCAGCGCTTGTAGAATCCGCTCGGGCGTGAAGGGCATCCGGTTGACCCGCGCGCCCAGCGGGCGGAGCGCATCGTTTATGGCGTTCATCACCGCCGCCGGGGCGCCGCCGGTACCCGCTTCGCCGGCGCCCTTGGCGCCGAGGTCGGTTTCCGACGTGCGCGACACCACGTGGCCGACCTGGATATCGGGCATTTCGGCCGCCATGGGCACCAGGTAGTCGGCCAAATTGCCGTTGAGCAGCTGGCCCCGCGAATCGTAGAGGCACTCCTCGAACAGCACCCCGCCCAGGCCCTGGACCACGCCGCCTCGTATCTGTTCGTCCACCAGCAGGGGATTGATCACCGTGCCGCAATCCTCGACCACCCAGTAGCCGAGGATCTTCACCAGCCCCGTGTCCACGTCCACTTCCAGGTGGGCCGCATGGACGCCGTTGGTGAAGGCGAAGGGAAACTCCTTCGGCACGTAGTGGCGGGTGGCGACCAGTTCCGGCTGGTAGCCGTCCGGCAGGGTGTCCTGCCGGTAGTGGGCGATCCGGCCAAGCTCCGAAAGCGCGATCCGTTCCTTGCCGTCCGACCTGTCGACCACGGCATTCCGGCGGATATCCAGCGAGGCGGGCGGGGACTGCAGCATGGCGCCCGCGAGATCGAGAATATTGCGCCGGAGCGCCTTGCCGGCCCGGTTGACCGCCTCGCCGGCGATGCCGGTGCCCCGCGATCCCCAGGTGCCGCCGCCATAGGGCGTCACCGAGGTGTCGCCGGTGATCACCTTGACCCTGTCCGGGGTCACTCCGAGGGCGGTCGCCGCCACCTGGGAAACCACGGCCTCCGCGCCCTGGCCCTGCTCGGTGACGCCGGTGGAGCAGACCACGGCCCCGTCCGGGGTGAGGCGGAGCGTGCAGCCGTCCTGGGCCGAGATGGGCGCGCCGCCGGCGCCGTAGAAAAGCGGCGACGGGTTGCTGACCTCGACGAGGGCGCCGAAGCCGATGCCGCGATAGCGGCCGTCCGCGCGCGCGGCCTCCCGGTCCCGCCGCAGATCGGCATAGCCGATCATTTCCTCCAATTGGGCGAGGGCCGCCTGGTGGGACAGGTTCTCGAACGGCATGCCGTTCACCGAGGCGCGCGGGTACGAATCGTCCGGCGCCATGTTGCGCCGCCTCAGCTCCAGCGGGTCCATACCAAGCTCGGCGGCGGCCAACTCGACCAGCCCCTCGGTGACGGCGGTGGCGATCGGGTGGCCGACGGCGCGGTAGCCGCTGATCATCGCCTTGTTCTGAAAGGCGATGCGGCCCCGGGCCCGGTAGTTGTCGATCATGTAGCAGGCGCCGGAGAGGTTGACGATCTGGTTGGTCTCGATGGTGCTGGAGCGGGGGAACATGGAGAACGGACCGGCGCCGGTGAGGCCGTCGAGTTCCAGGGCGGTGATCCTGCCCTCCGCCGTGAGCGCCATCCTGGCCTTGGCCCGGTAGCCCCGGGCGTGGAGGTCGCCGGTGAACGACTCCAGCCGGTCGGGGGTGAACTTCACCGGCCGCTTGAGCAGGATCGCCAGCCCGGCGGCCGCGAACTCGTCGCCGTAGACGTGCGCCTTCATCCCGAAAGCGCCGCCCACATCGCCCGAGATGACCCGGACCTTGTGCTCGTCGATCCCGAAATGGGTGGAGAAATGGGACTGCATCTGGTGCGGGGTCTGGGTCGATTGATGGACGGTGAGCGCCCCTTCGCTGGGATCGAAATCGGCGACGATGGTCCGGGTTTCCATGGTGACGCCGGTGTGGCGGCCGAATACGTAGCTCTCTTCGACGACCACCGCCGCCTCGGCGAAGGCCTTGTCCACGTCTCCCTCGTCGATCAGCCGTTCCCAGAGAAGATTGCCGCCGAGTTCCGGGTGGATCGGCGGGGCGCCCGGCTCCAGCGCCGCCGCCTCGTCGGTGAGGGCGGGCAGTTCCTCGAATTCGATCTCGATCAGTTCGAGAGCATCTTCGGCCAGCGCCCGGCTCTCCGCGGCCACCGCCGCCACCGGCTCGCCCTGCCAGCGCGTCCGGCCGACGGCGAGCGGGTACTGGGGCACGGACTTCATCCCCGGCAGATGGCTGAGAATGCCGGTCCAGGGCCGGCAGATTTCGGCCATTTGTTCGCCGTCCACCACCGCCACCACGCCGGCGGCCCGCTCGGCGGCGGATTTGCCGATCCGCACGATTTCGGCGTGGGCATAGGGCGAGCGCAGATAGGCCACATGAACCATGCGCGGCAGTTTGACGTCGTCGGTATAGACGCCCCTGCCTTCGATCAGCCGCTGAACATTGGGCCGGGGCAGGCTCTTGCCGAGATAGCTCTCGGCGCGCTCGCGAATACTCTCGTCGGCGTCATCGCTCATGGGGACGTCCCGTGATTGGCGTGAATTCTGTCCGGGACATTCCGGCGCCCTTGCTTCCCGGCCTGGTGAGGTGCGGGGTATTTTGCCGAAGCGGCGCGCCGGCGCAAGGGGGCGCGGTTTATCCCGCCCGCTTCAATGCACGCGTTGCCGCGTAGTCCCAAATAACCAGCGCTGCGCCCGCACCGGCGCCGATCAAATCGGTCCAGGCCGCCCACGGCGCCAGGTTCGCCGGAACAAAGAGAAGGCCCCCGGCGAGGAAGAAAAGGAGGCGGCCCCACCACTCCATCGGTCTGGCGAAATAGCCGATCAAGCTGGCGGAGAGCAGCCAGACACCGGCAGTCGCCGAGCCGACGTCGACAATCAGGTCAATCGCATCGCCTTGAAGAAGCAGGCTGGGGGAGAAAACGAAAAGGAACGGGACGACGTAAGCGGTCCACCCGAACCTCATACATGTCCATCCCGTGGCCATCGGCGGGGCCTTGGCGATCGAGGCGGCAAAGAACGCGGCGACCGCGACCGGCGGCGTGATCAGGGACATCATGCCCAGATAGAGAATGAACATGTGGGCGGCGATGGGTTCGATGCCGACCTCGATCAACGACGGCGCAACCAGCAGCGCCAACAGGATGTAGACGCTCACCGTGGGCATCCCCATGCCCAAGATGATGCTGAGCACGCCGGCGATCAACAGCAGGACAAATAGATTCTGCCCCGCCATCTCGACGATCAGGACGGTAAAGGCGAACCCCAGCCCCGTGGCCTGCAGGGTGCCGATGATGAACCCGGCTCCGGCCACGATCATCATGATATCGAGGACGGACCGGCCGGTGGCGGTCAGAGCCTCCCCGACTTTTCCGAGCGTCAAGCGTTGGCCCTTGTAGCCGAGCAGGAATCCGATGGCGAGCGTAACGACGGATGCCAACATGGCCGCGGCTTCGGCTCTCCAATTGAGATTGAAAAGGGCGAAGATCAGCACCGCGAAGGGGAGGAAGAAGACCCAGCCCTTCCTGATGACGTCCCACAGGTCGGGAATCTCGTCTTCCGGGACCCGGTCAATTCCCCCTTTTGCGGCCTCGAGGTCGGCCTGGATAAAAAGAGCGACATAGTAGAGGAAGGCAGGGACCAGGGCGGCAATGACGATCGACGAGTAGGGGACCTCGAGAAAGTCGGCCATGAGAAAAGCGACCGCCCCCATCACCGGCGGCATCAGCTGCCCGCCGGTTGACGCGACAGCCTCCACGGATGCCGCCATCCGGTTCGAGTATCCGGATTTTTTCATCATCGGGATCGTGATGATCCCGGTCGCAACGATGTTGGATACGGCCACGCCGGAAATGGATCCGAACAGGCTCGAGGCGGTAATCGCGATCTTGGCCGAGCCGCCCCTATATCGGCCCATCAACGCGAGGGAGACTTCGTTGAAGACCATCGCGCCGCCGGATCGGGACAACAACTGACCGAAGAATACGAACGCAATAACAATCGTGGTGGCGACCACCATCGGCAGACCCAAGAGCCCGGAACTGTCGAGCGCGATGTACGAGGTGTAGAAATTCCACTTCACCTCGAGGGTTTGCATGTCGCCTTCGACAAGGTGACCGACCTGCGAATAGCCGATGAAAAGACACACGATGATCAGAAGCGCATAGCCGGTGGTTCGGCGCAGCCCTTCGAGACACAACACCACAAAAATGATCGCGATGATCAGAGCGTCCAGGGGAATGTCGGAGAGCCGGTCTTGAAGATCGGGAAAAACGATCGAGGAATAGATGCCGGCCGAAAAACCGGCGGCGGCGGCGATCCAGTCATACCAGGGTACGCCGGTGCGCTCTGTTTTGCGCCGGCGGGGAAAATTCAGGAATACCAGCGCGAGCGCCGTACCCAGCATCGGCGCCAGAAACTGTTCCAGCAGGATGACGATCCCAACCTCTCGGTAGAGATCGGCCGACCAGGCGATCGCCGCCAGCGTCAGCCCGCCGGCGAGCAAACGGGTAACCTTCTCGGCCACCGTCAGACTTAGTGGTGGAACGCCAGCCGCCTCGGTATCCGCCAAGGCCTATGAACTCGGGCTCGATCAGCCTTTCGGCCACATATTCTTGCTCTTGTAGAATTTGACGGCGCCCGGATGATACCGCGCATATTTGAACTGTTTGGACATGGTCTTCGGGAAGAACCCGCGAAACAGCGGATGGCCCTTGATAAGTTCCGGCTTGTTCGCCGCGACGGTGGCGACCATTTTCTCGACGACATCGTCCGCGACCTTCGCGCCCACCAAAATAGTCAGGTCAACGCCCAGGACATTGGTCGGGCCTGTAATGCCCGCGTTGATCGGGCTCGGTTTCACCGTGTGAATGTAGTAGTCGGGGCGGATGGATCGCATCTTCGCCAACTTGGCCGGCGTATTGTCGATGGACAGCCAACGGATGCCGCCGACCGCCGAGTTCACCTCCGCCATCTTGGGCGCGCCGATGGCGAAGAACCCGATATCGGTCTTGCCGGCTTTGAAGTCGTCCGCGCCGCGGATGATGTTGGTCACCGGAACACCGTTTATGTCATCGAAGGTGAGACCCTCGGTCGCCATGATGCCCAGGGACAGCGGAATTGCGTTGGGAAACGCCGACCATTGGCTGGGGTATTTCTTGCCCTTGATGTCGGCGATCGATTTGATTGCCGAGTCTTTTCTCACGAACATGCCGACCGTCAGCGCCCGGACCTTGAAGGCAATACGCAGGTTCTTGAGGGGTTTGCCTTGAAACTGGTCTTCCCCTCGGAAGGCGGCAGTCAAATTCGCTACATCGGAGATGCCGAAGGCGGCGGTTCCGTTCTGGACGGCCGTAAGGATGGCTTTCGTTCCCCGCATGGGAATTACGCGCAACTTCAATCCGGATTGCTTCTGCACAACCTTGGATATGACGTTGACGGTGATGTTGTTGATTGCGCCGGGGGGCAGCGTGGCAAACCCGACGGTTTGCGCTGTCGCCGCGCCGGACAGCGCGGGCAGGATGGCGAGCCCGGCGGCGATCCCGGCAATCATGGTAAATGGCTTCATTAGTCACGTCTCCCTGTTCTCTGCTTAATCAAACGGTGCCGCGGTATTCGTAGGCCAATATGGCCCGGACTGTCCATGGGATTCGTTCGAGTGATGGGCGAAGCAACGGTTTTCGAATTGCCGTAGCAGCCCCGTTGCCCCCTCATTGGGAAATACCCCACTCAGCCGCGGCCGCGATGGATTGTTCGGCGGCGATAATGCCGCATATGATGCGCACTCAATCCGCACCGAAAAGTCCGCGAGTCGCAATTAATTTGAATGGGTACGATGTCGAGCGGGCTGCTCTCGCTCAAACACCGTGAAAAATTGGTGACCGTTCACATAAATATCGGCTAGAGTGTTTGGGTCGCCGGAAATCAGGACAGGAATTTGATGGACGCCCAAGCAAGCACGCTCGCCAAGAGCCGCGATGAGGACGAGTTCGGCGCATACCACGGCATGCACTGGCCGACATTTTTCATCGCCAACGTCGCCAACCGCCACACCCGCAACATGACCAACAACCTCCGCCAGTTCGGGCTGATTCCGCCCATGTGGCGGGTGCTGTCGTTCCTGTGGGATCACGAAGAACTGAGCATCGGTCATCTCGCCGACGTCTGCGGCATCGAACGCACCAACCTTTCCAAGGTGGTCGACCGCATGACCAGCGAGGGGCTTGTGGCGCGGGTTTCCGATCCCCGGGACGGACGGACCACCATCGTCCGGATGACCGGCAAGGGCGAGGCGCTGTTCCGCCGCGTCGCGCCGACGGTCATCGACTATCTCGGCGAGAGTGTCGCCGGTTTCTCGGAAAACGAGGTCGCCGAGTTCATCGGTTATCTCAAACGCATCCAGGCAAATCTCAACAACGTCGCGGGGACCGCCAGCCGGTAACCGCAAAGATCGCATATGGTTCGAATAAATTAGGGAGGACACGCCAATGACCAGACGACTGACCAGGAGCTACTTGTTTGCGGGGGCGGCGCTATTCGCCGGCGCCGCACTGTTGACCAGCGGCGCGCAGGCCGCGGATATGCCGAAGCGGGGCGGCAAGCTGACCGTCGCGGTTCAGCAGGACGTCGCCGGCTTCGACAATTTCCGGGTGCTGAGTTTCGCTCACTTCCGGCAATACATCCTGCAGGCCATCTACGAACGCATGTTCGAGGTGGACGGCGACACCCGCGAAATCAAACCCGTTCATGCGCTCGACGCGACCCCCAGCGACGATTTCAAGAGCTGGCGGGTGACCCTGCGCAAGGGGGTCAAGTTCTCGAACGGCGAAGACCTGAACGCGGATGCCTACGTCACCCACTTCACCCGCTTGCTGACCGGCAAGAAGGGCCGGTTCGCCGGCCGCTATCGGCGGCTGATGGGCCCGTATCTCGAAGGCGTGGAGAAAGTCGACAGCCACACGGTCGATTTCAAGTTCCGCGTCGCCAACCCCGGGTTCAAGGATATGGCGGCCCAGCCCAACATGTCCTGGTGGGTGACCGCGCCCAAGTACCTGGCCGAGAATCAGGCCAAGCCCGAGTTCAACGAAAAGCCCGTCGGCGCCGGCCCGTACATGCTCAAGGAATGGCGTGACGGCGCATTCATCCGGCTGGTCCGGAACCCCAACTACTGGAACAAGGACGGCCAGTATCTCGACGAGCTGACCTTCCTGTTCATCCCGCCGGAGGTCAACCGGGTCAACGCCCTGAAGGCCGGCAACGCGGATATCATCTACGTCAGCCGGGGTTTCATTCCGGAGCTCAAGAAGGATCCCAACATCACGGTGGTTTCCGGTCCCCGGCTCTCGGTCGGTCAGGCCATCGGTTTCAACCATTCGAAGCCGCCCTACAACGAGATCCGGGTGCGCAAGGCGCTGATCCACGCCCTCGACCGGCAAAAGATCACCTGCGCCCATACGGGCATTTGCCGGGACCGGGCGGAGAACGACATGTACGGCGAGGGACACCCCTGGCACTGCCCCGCGGTGAAGTGGCCCGAGCACGACCCGGCCAAGGCCAAGGCGCTGATCGACGAGTACGTGAAGGAAACCGGCAAGCCGATTACCTTCAACGTCGATCACTTCCCGAACGCCCAGGCCGAGAAGACGGTGACGGCGATGATCGACATGTGGCGCAAGGTCGGCATCAGCGCGACCCAGAAAGCGGGTCCGCGGGGCCCCGGATTCATCCGGCCCCTGCTGAGCGGCAAGTTCGACATCTTCACCTTCGTCGAAAACTTCTCCAATGCGGATCCGAGCCTTGTGGCGACCCGCTTCCACTCCAAGCACCCGTCGAGCCGGCAGTTCCACCTCAAGAATCCGCGCATCGACGCGGCGGTGGAGAAGGTCAATGCGGCGACCGGCACCGCGGAGCGGAAGAAGGCGAGCTGCGAGTATCAGCAGGTGCTGGCGGACGAGGCGGCGCTGATCGTCTACGACCATCCGCAAATGCACATTGCCTTCCGCAACCATGTCAAAGGCGTGAAGAAGCCCTTTGGCTACACATTTGACGCCCACCGCCTGTGGGTCGATAAATAAGGATCGGGGGATGGCCGGGACCGCAATCGACGCGGTCCCGGCCCGCCGCCGGCTTCGAGCGGGAGAAGTGGCGTGCTGCACGAACTCATCCTGAAAAACGGCAAAATCCATACCATGGACGATGCGGGGACGGTGGTGTCCTCGGTCTCCATCGAGAGCGGGCGCTTCGCGGCGCTCGGTGACGACATTCAGCCCAGGGGACCGGACGCCCAGGTCATCGACCTGAAAGGCAAGACGGTCATCCCGGGACTGATCGACAACCACATTCATTTCCTGCGGACCGCGCTGCTGCCCGGCTACGATATGCGGCTGATGGAGACCGCGTTCTCCATCGAGGACGCGCTGAAGGTGATCCAGGCCCAGGCGGCGGTCGCGCCCGACGGCGAGATGCTCAGCGCCATCGGCGGCATTCACCCGGGCCAGTTCGCCGAGAACCGCTATCCCACGCTCGCCGAACTCGACGCGGCGGCGCCCAACCATCCGGTCTATCTGTCGATCTCCAATTGGGGACCCGGCGCGACCAACTCGCTGGCCAAGGCCCGGCTCCGGGATGCCGGCGCGCCGGTGGGCGACGACGGCATCGTCGCCAAGGGCAAGGATACGATCGCGGCGTGGGAAGCGCTGAGCGCGCTGCACTCCTACGACGACACCCTGCGTCAGACGGCGAGCCAAATGGACTTCGCGCTCTCCATGGGGCTGACCAACGTCTTCGACATGGGCGGCACCATTCCCGCCGGCGGCTGGCTCGACCCGGCGACCGGCTATAACCCGATTCTCGAATTGATGCGCGACGACAAGGTGCCCATGCGGGTGCGGATTTTCCTGCCGGTGCTCGACACCGACGCCGAACTCCCCGACCTCATGGCCCGCCTCGACTATACGTTCAACGAGTTCGGCAACGACGTCGTCCGCATCGTCGGCATCGGCGAGTGGCTGATCCCCAACAAGCTGCAGCGCCAGCAGCCGCTGCCCGATTTCTACACCGACTCGGTGCGCGCCGTCGCCGAGCGGGGCTGGGTCTACAAGCAGCACCTGATCAGCCTCGCCGAACAGAAGGAGCATCTGCGGGTCTGGGAGGAGGTCGACAAATCCACGCCGATCGCCGATCTCCATTGGTCCATGGACCACTGCTACGGGATCGACCAGGAGACCATCAACCGGGCGATCGACCTCGGTGTCGGCCTCAGTTCCCACAGCTCCAACTACCTCGAGGGCAAGCTCCAGCCGCCGGGCAACCCGCCGTTCCGGATGATTATGGACAGCGGCATCGTCATGGGCGGCGGCTCGGACGGGGCGAGGGTCTCGCCGATGAATCCCTGGGTGATGCTCTATTACGCCGTCACCGGCAGGAACCACGCCCGCGAAATGATCAATCCCGGCCAGTGCCTGACCCGCGAGGAAATTCTCCGCATCTGGACCACGCCGCAGGGGTGGTTCTGCAAGGAAGAGAAGAACATGGGCGGCATTGCCGCCGGGCGTTACGGCGACCTGGTCGTATTGAGCGATGACTATTTCGACGAGCAGGCGGTGTCCGATGACGACATCCGGCACATCACCTCGCTGTTGACGGTGGTCGGCGGCCGGGTGGTCCACAATACCGGCACGCTGGGTGAGGCCGTTCCCGCGATCGAAACGATCCCGGCGCAATAGCGCCGGAGAACCCGCACTTTCATCCGAGGTCTCACGTGGCCTATCTGCGAAAGCGTCTTTTCCACCTCGTCCCGGTCTTCTTTCTGGTGACGTTCGCCAGCTTCATGCTGGTGAACCTGCTGCCGGGCGACGTGGTCGACGCCATCCTCGCCGATGACGACGCGGCGGTGATCAACGATCCGGAAATCCGCCGTCAGATCGAGATCGAACTCGGCCTCGATAAGCCGCTGGTGGTGCGCTACGTGGTGTGGCTCGGCGATCTCATGCAGGGCGACCTCGGCCGCTCGTATATCACCCGCAAGAAGATCGGCGATCTCCTGGCCCAACGCATTCCGGTCACCGTCCAGCTGATGGTCATGTCCCTGGGCTTCGCCTTGGTGATCGCCATTCCCCTGGGCGTGCTCAGCGCCTTTCGAAGCAACACCGCGCTCGACCGATGGATATCCGCGGCCGCCTTCGGGATTGTGGCGACGCCGCCCTTCGTGACGGCGATCCTGTTCATCTGGTTCTTCGCGGTGGTCCTGAAGATCCTCCCGGCGGCGGGCCACGCGCCCCTGTTCCTGGGCGTCTGGGAAAACCTGAAATACTTCATGCTGCCCATGCTGGCCATCGGATTGAGCGAGGTGCCCATCTTCCTCCGGGTGCTGCGGGTCGACATGATCACCACCCTGCAGGAGGACTACATCGCGCTCGCCAAGGCCAAGGGCATGTCGGCGCCCTACATCCTGTTCCGGCACGCCTTCCGGCCTTCGTCATTTACGCTGGTGACCGTCCTCGGCCTTCAGGTCGGCCGGCTGATCAGCGGCTTGGTGATCGTCGAGAACATTTTCGCGCTGCCCGGTGTCGGCAAATTGCTGATCGACAGTATCGACGCCCGGGACGTGCTGGTGGTGCAGGCGGTGGTGACGTTCGCGGCGATTGCCTATGTGGGGATCAACCTCACCGTCGACATCATCTACGCCGTTCTGGATCCGCGGGTGAACCGCCGGGCGGCGGAGGCCTGAGCATGGTCGAGCTGGTCCGAAATCTCTTCCGCCTCCCTCCGGCCGCCGATGCCGGCAATCAACAGGACGTGGTGCGCCCGTGGTGGGCTAGGGTCGGCATTCTGTTCTGGCTCTGCGTCGGCTGGTTGCTGCTGATCGGGCTGAGCGCGATCTTCGCCGGCGTGCTTCCCATCCGGGATCCGCTCACCACCAACCTGGACGGACAGTTCCTGATGCCGCTCACGGACGGCTACGTCCTCGGCACCGACGGCGTCGGCCGCGACATGCTGTCCCGGATCGTCCACGGCGCCCGCATCTCCATGCTGCTCGCCTTTACGGCGCCGTTCCTGAGCCTCCTCGCCGGGCTGGCCCTCGGCATGTCGGCGGGATATTTCCGCGGCCGGGTGGATGCGGCGGTGGGCATTTTCACCGACTCCATTCTGGCGTTTCCCAATATCGTCGGCGTGATGGTGG
Source organism: uncultured Rhodospirillaceae bacterium (assembly GCA_964620095.1). Taxonomy (GTDB): domain Bacteria; phylum Pseudomonadota; class Alphaproteobacteria; order Rhodospirillales; family UBA2165; genus JAJDXO01. The sequence continues at coordinate 11,209 of CAZUGT010000338.1, forward strand.
TGCTGTTTTTCCTCGGCGCGACGCTGCCGGTGATGATCCTGGCGCTGGCGTTCTTCGGTATCCCCGCCGAGGTGCGCGTCGCGCGCGCCAACACCATCCTGTTCGCCGAGCGGGAATTCGTTCTGGCGGCGCGGGCCCAGGGCGCATCCCATTTGCGGATCATGGTGCGCGAACTGCTGCCCAACGTCATCGTGCCCATGCTGTCGCTGGTCCTGTTCGGCATGTCCATCGTGATCATCATCGAGGGCGGCCTGGCGTTTCTCGGGGTCGGCTTCCCGCCGCCGACGCCGAGCTGGGGCAAGATGATCGCCGACGGATTCGAGGAGATCGCCCGGGCGCCGCAGGTCACCTTCGTTCCGGCGGGGGTGATGTTCCTCACCATCCTGTCGCTGAACATGATCGGCGACCGCCTGCGGGCGCTCACCGACGTGAAGGCGAGTGCCGTCTGAGTTTTTCCGTGCTACCCTTACGCCGAACCGAACAGCCCCGGAACGCGCCATGCCCGACGCCGCCGAATGGACCACCGACCGCCTCGACTACGTCGAGGCCGAGCTGAACTACATCGTCGATACGGGCGTGCCGCCGTCCATGTACGTCGATTGGCCGGAGGAGGAGCACAAGGCCAACCGGCCGCAATACGAGGCGCATACCTGCCGCATCTACGACGCGCGGCCGATCGCCGACCGGTTCGATATTGCGGTGAACGGCATCGAGATGAAGCGAATTCCGTCGAAGGTCGCGGATTTCTACGACAAGGATGAAGTGGAGCGCGTCTATAACCCCGAGGTGGCCGAGATCATCAAGAACGCCATGGGCGCATCCAGGGTGGTGGTGTTCGATCATACCTTCCGCACCTACAACGACGCGGTCCAGGAGGCCAACAATACCCGCGCGCCGGTGAAGGCGGTCCACAACGACTATACGGACAGATCGGCGCGCCAGCGGTTGAAGGACATCATGGGTGACGAAGAGGCCGGGGAACTGCTCGAGAAGCGCTTCGCCATCGTCCAGACCTGGCGGCCCATCAACCATCCGGTGATGACCGAGCCGTTCGCCCTCGCCGACGGGCAAACGGTTCCGAACTCGAGCTTCGTGGAACTGGAGCGGCGATACCGGTACCGGACGGCGGTCACCTATCACTGCGCCTATGACCCGGGCCACAGGTTCTACTACCTCAAGGAAATGACGCCGGATGAGACCTACATCTTCAAGGTCTTCGATACCGACAAGTCGGCGGGCGTGCAATTCACCTGCCATACGGCCTTCGACGATCCCGCGTCGCCGCCCGGCGCGCGTCCCCGGGAAAGTGTCGAAACCCGCGCGCTGGTTTTCTTCTGAGCCGCTTCCGGTGCGGCGCGTTATGGGCTAGCATCGGGACATAAACGGCAGGAGGCGGAAGTGACGTCACGTTCAACCTCCACCTTGCTTGGGGCGTTGGCCGCCTTTTCCCTTTTGGCCGGGGCAGGCGGCGCGGCTCTCGCCGAACCCCTGGATCGGTCCAAGAACTCCGTCGCCGACTGCATCGCCTATCAGGCGCAGCCGGTGGCGGGCGCGCTGGTGATCGACGAAACCACCGCCGTCGAGGCGTGCGAGGCGGCCATCCGGGAGCTCGCTGGTCAGCTTGCCGGCGATGGCCTGCCGCCGGGCGCGGCCCATGGCCGGGCCGAGGACTTCGCCCGGGAGGCCTACCGGGAGTACGAGCGCAACCTGCCGCCCTGTCCGCTGCCGTCGGTTTGAGGCGCGCCGCCGATCAGGTCCGGATTTGCAAGAGCGTGATGATTCCATTGGGAATCAAAAAGGGGAATCCCGTGGTTGGCTTGTGTTGATTCCTTGTCGTGGCGTCAACATACAATCCCCCTCACCCAGCTCCGGCTAAGGCTCGCAAGCTCGCCAAGTCGGTCAATCCCCGGAGGGGAATGACCTTATCTCCGCATCTCTCTCCCCTCGAAGGGTGAGAGGGTTGGGGTGAGGGGGTTGCGCAAATGGCTTCCAAAACGCCGGATACGCTTCCCGATGGAATCATCTCGCTTTAGTCGTGCCCGTGCCCGTGCCGATGGTGCGGCGCGTTTTCGTAGTGCAGCCGCAGCAGGTCGAGCCCGTAATCGTTGCCGTTGGGGGTCCTGACCAGGGTGTGGACGTGGAAGTTCATCGGCTCGGCGTTGGTCAGGTAGACCCCGGCATGATGGTCGAACTCGATCATGATCACCGGGCTTTGGATGCGGTAATAGAACGGACGGCCCTCGTCGGCGGCGCCGATCCAGCAGAAGCGCGTCTCGGCCAAATGCCGCCCCACTTCCTCCATCCGCGCCCCGAAGGGCCCTTCGGGCAGGGTGCCGGCATAGGCCGCGATGAGGTCCAGGAGCCGTTGCTGTTGCCCGGCGTCGAGCGCGCTTCCCTTGATTCCCTCATAGGGAATGATCCGGTTGTCCTGATAGGCGCCGCCGTAATGGAGCTGATCGGCGAACTGACGGCGCTCCGGCGGCATGTCTCCGCCCATCATGTCCTGGTGGAGGTGGGCTTGTTCGGCCTGCCGTTCGTCGAGCGACCGGCGCAACGCCAGCCCCAGCCGCTCCTCGTCCTCGAACAGGGAAATTCCGGCGAACCGTCCCGCATCCGCGTATGACGGTTCCGCCCCCATGAAGGTCGGCGTGAGGGTCATCTGATCGCCGACGATCACGCAGTTCAGGGTCAGGTGATGGCCGAACAGCTGCCAGCCCCAGGGCTCGTCCCGGGAGGGCGTGCCGAACAGGCAGAAGATGTAGCTGAACTCTCCCATCACCAGCGTCGCGTCGACGAGGTCGCCGAGGAAACCGTTGAGTTTCATCGCTTTCCGGGTGCGTTCGTAGCCCGCGTCGCTGAGGCTTGCCCGCATGACGCCGAGGCAGGCGCGGCGCACCGTCTCCGGCACTTCGTCCAGCCGGAGCCCGTGCTGCTCCACGTAAAGCTCGGTGTTCTGCCAATTCCGCCATTGGTCCGAGGTCATGGGAAAACAGCCGGACGCCCGCTGCTCCGGGGTGAGGATTTCCATCAGCCCGCGCGCGGCCTCGGCCATGGCTTGGGCCGGCGCCTTCTCCGGCCCGAGGGCGAAAAGTCCGGGGATGATCTCCCCGTCCGACGTGATGCCCCGAAACGGTTCGGCCCTGAGCGCCTGCCAGTGATCGAACAATTCCTTCACGGCCGCCCGCCCGTTGATGACGCCGTCGGCATGGGAGCGGGCATCCTTGCCGGAGATCGGAGACTTGCCGGGGGCCGGGATATGGTCGCGGAAATTGGCCTTGGACATGGGGCGGAGTCTATTCGCTGATCCCGGGAACACAAACCCGGGTGCGGGTTTTGCATCGTATTGCGAACCGGGGGAAGCCTGATATGAATGGGGAAGGGGGGTCAAATACAGGACTTCGGCCGCCCGACGAGCGCTGGATCGGCTCTAGGGGAGAGGGCAAATGAGTAATCTGAAAGTCGGCGTCATCGGCCTCGGCCCGATGGGCGGCAACATCGCGGGCAACCTGCTGAAAAAGCAGTTTCACGTGGCCGGGTTCGACATTCGGCCCGATGTGACGGCGGCCCTGGAGAAGGAGGGCCTGACCCCGGCGGCGAGCCCCAGGGAGGTTTCCGAGAACTCGGACGTGGTGATCACCTCGCTGCCCAACGCCGGCGCGCTGGATGCGGTGATCAACGGAGACGACGGCGTGCTGAAAAGCTCCAAACCGGGGCAGGTGCTGATCGAATGCTCGACCCTGACCGTGCAGCAGAAGATCGATGCGGCGGAGGCCATGACGGGCGGCGGAAAGGTGCTCCTGGACAGCCCTATTTCGGCGACGCCCGTCATGCTCGCCAAGGGCATGGCCTCGATCCACGTCTCGGGCGAAGAGGATGCCTACAGGTCGGTCCTGCCGGTCCTCGAAGGGTTCACCGCGTCGAACTTCTATGTCGGCGAAGTGGGCAACGGCAGCCGGATGAAAATCCTCGCCAACTACCTGGTTCACGTCCACATCGGCGCGGCCGCCGAGTGCATGACCCTGGGCCAGAAGGCCGGTCTCGATCCGCAGCTGATCCACCAGGTGATCAGCCAGTCCGCGCGTTCAAGTAAAATGTTCGAAATTCGCGGTAAGTTCATGGCGGATAGTGATTATCGCGAAGGCGGCGGGACCATGTTCGCGGTCTACGAGAAGGACGCGTCGATCATCACCGAGTTCGCGGCCGAGGTAAAGGCGCCCATCGACCTCTACGTCGTCACGCGGCAGAAAATGAACTCGGCGATTGCCCAGGGCCTTGGCCATCTCGACACCTCGGCGGTCAACAAGGCCAACGAAATGGCCGCCGGCATCGACCGCGAAATGGTGGAGTAGGGGATACCCCCTCTCTCTGACGGGGGCGAGGGATAAATCGGTGCGGGCGAGGGAAAAAATTCCTTAAACCAGCAATTCGCCGATGATCTTGTGGAAATCGTCGGCGGTCGGTTTGACCGGGCTGGTCAGATTGAACCAGTGGGGCATCGAGAACTCGACCATCTCGTCGATGTCGTTCTTTTCGTAGCCCAGGCCGCGGAAATTGTTGGGAATGCCGATCCGGTCGTTGAGTTTCTCGACCGCGCCCGCCACCTCCGAGCCCTTGGGAACGTTCATCACGTCGGCCAGCCGGTCGAGCTTGTCCCCCACCTTGCCGTCCAGAAACCTGAGCACGGCGGGCATGGCCACCGTCACCACCGCGCCGTGGTGGACCGGCGTATCCGAGAGGGTCATGGAGAGGGTATGGGCGATGCCGAGGCCCTTGGAGATCGCCATGCCGCCCTGGGTGGCGGCGAGCATCATGTGCCAGCGCGCTTCCTTGTCGGAACCGTCGGCGACGGCGCGCTCGACATAGGTGACCACCCGGCGGATTCCGTCCAGGGCGATGGCGTCGACCACCGGATTGACGTTGGGCGACAGGAATCCCTCCATGCAGTGAACCAGCGCATCCATGCCGGTGCCCGCGGTCAGCTTGGGCGGCAGGGTGTAGGTGAGCTCGGGATCGCAGATCGCCACCTTGGGCAGCACGAAGTCGCCGCCGACGCCGATCTCCCGCTGGCCTACCTCGGGATGAATGCCGGCGCCCCGCGAAACCTCGGAGCCGGTGCCCGCCGTGGTCGGGATGGCGACGATGGGCGCCGTCGGGCCGGTGACCGGCTTGTTGTTGGGCCGGTCGTAATCGCCGATGGAGCCGGGGTTGCCCGTCATGATGCAGGCGGCCTTGCAGGTGTCGATCATCGAGCCGCCGCCCATGGGCACCAGGACGTCGCAATCGTTGTCCTTGTAGGCCCGGGTGACGGCCTCGACGCCCGCAAAGATCGGGTGATTGGGGCATTCGCCGAACGGGATGCCGGTTTGACCGTCTTCCAGGGCGTCCATCGCCTTGTCGATCAGACCGTGTTCGGCGAGCCCCTTGTCGGTGACCAGCAGCGGCCGCTCGCAGCCGAGGGCGGCCAGTTCGGCGCCGAGCTGCCGAATGGCGCCGAATTCGATGATGACTTTGCCGAAGCTGCTGATAACGGCCATGGGGCGGCCTCCCGATATTTCCTGTTCCAACGAGCGAGTATAGAGGCGCTGAGCGCCAACGGCGAGACGGCCAGGGAGGCTGTCCAGACGACGGACCGCCCTGCCTACGCCGCGCGGCCCCCGTGACTTTCCGACCAGCCGGCGGGACCGGCGAGAAATTCGCGAACCCCTTCGATGTCGCCGGGGGTGAAATAACCCCCGTTCTCGGCCGCCGCCAGGACATCCTGCCAATCGGCAAGGTAGTGCAGGCCGACCTCGGATTTGGCCAGGGTTTCCTCGGCACCGGGAAACGCCCCATAGAAGAAGACCACGAACACGTCCGAGACCTGGGCGCCCGCGGCGCGGAGCGCGTCGATGAACGTAACCTTGCTGCCGCCGTCGGTGGCCAGGTCCTCGACCAGCAGCACGCGGCGGCCCTCGCCGATATCTCCCTCGATCTGGGCATTGCGCCCGAACCCCTTGGGCTTCTTGCGCACATAGAGCATCGGTTTGTCGAGGGCCTCGGAAATCCAGGCGGCGTACGGGATGCCGGCGGTCTCGCCGCCGGCCACCAGATCGATATTGGCGGCGCCGATGTCGCGCTCGATCAGTTCCGCGGCCAGGGCGATCACCCGGCGGCGTTCCTCGAGGTAGGCGATGAGCTTGCGGCAATCGATGTAGACCGGGCTCGCCCAGCCCGCGGTCAGGATGTACGGCTCGGCGGGGCGGAAATTCACCGCCGCGATGTCGATCAGGATTTTGGCTGTTTCCTCGCCGGCGGCCCGATGGGCGTCCGTCCTCTCAAACCCCGCCATTTTCGGCTCCCTTGGAACAATTCTTTGGCCCTGTCTGTTTAGTGGTTATCGCCGTGGGAAACAATTCCCGGCGGGCTAGTCGCGCCAAGCCGTCCGGCGGTGGCCCGCCGGCCGAGGGCACATCTCCTGGGAAGATCAGTTGGCGCCGGGGAGCGCCGCTCCGCGAAGGACCGGGTTCGGTCCTAGTCGAGGAGAACGAGGTTGTCGGCGGACGAACGGCCGTCACGGCCCTCCGCCAACTCGTACTCGCATTTCTGTCCTTCTTTCAGTTCCGCAAGTCCCGCCCGCTGAACTGCCGAAATATGCACGAAAGCGTCTTTTCCGCCGTCATCGGGGCTTATGAACCCGTATCCTTTGACGACGTTGAACCATTTAACGGTTCCGGTGGCCATGGTAGCTCCTTAGGTCACTGTCGGTCTCAGGCGGTCGAACGACCGCCAATCCATAAACGGCCAAGGCCTCGAATCCTGTCGCGGCTGCGAACTCGCTCCGGCTTGGTCCGTCCCGGTTTCCGCTAATCTAGCGATGCCGGATTCTCATTTCATCCACGAAATAATTGGGGGAATTCCAGGCCGTTCGGCCGCAAAAACGGTAAAATATCGTTGCTTAATTTGCCTTTGAGCGCGGAATGTACTCGCCGTCCGCGAGACCCTCGAAGATCACATCTACGTGTGGATGAACGATCGGGCCGCCTTCCGTATCGGGCTCGAGGTTCCGTTCCGCCACATAGGTCTGCACGTCGCTGCCGTGAACCAGCACGTGGTACCAGGGTTTGTCCCTCGGTGGGCGCGACTTGGCCATCTGCTCGTACCATTCCTCGGTGCCGTCGAACACGGGGTCGACGTCGATGATCACGCCGCGGTAATCGAACCGGCGGTGGTGGACGATCTGGCCGACGGAAAACAGGGCGGTTGCGGCGCTCATGATCCTCATTAGGCGGGTGGCTTATTTGAATTGTCCAGTCCCGAAACGGTGATCATGGTTCAAATCCGGCGCGAAATCTGTCAACCATGGCAGCCGGATGACTGACACTGCCGAAAATATGCCCGGACCGCCGATGGTGTGGGTGCTGAAGGACCCGCGCGCGGGCACCGCCGCGCAGGCCCTGGGGGTCGCCGAGGCGCTCGGGTATCCCTTCGAAGTCAAGGATTTAGACTACAATCCGTTGTCCCGGTTGCCGAATGTGCTGATCGGCGCCGGCACGGCGGGGCTTACCGGAGAGAGCGCCCGCGGCTTGGCCGAGCCGTGGCCCGACCTTGTCATTGCCGCCGGACGGCGGTCCGCGCCGGCCGCCCGGTGGATCAAACGCCGGAGCGGCGGGCGAAGCCGGTGCGTTCAAATCATGTATCCCGGCGCCGGCGGCCTTGCCGAGTTCGACCTGGTCGCGGTCCCCAATCACGATGCCGTTCCGGCGGCCGCGAACCTGGTTCGCATCACCGGCGCTCCCCATCGGCTCACTGCCGGGAAGCTGGCGGCCGCCCGCCGGGAATGGGACGGCGAACTCGGCCGGCTGCCGCGGCCGCTTGTCGCGCTGTTGGCGGGCGGCGCCACCCGGCGGCGGGCGTTTACGGCCGGGCAGGCGGCAACGCTGGGGCGGCAGGCGGCGGAATTGGTGAGCGGCGGCGGGACGATTTTGGCCACCACCAGCCGCCGGACAGGGCCGGAGGCGGCCGCGGCGCTGGAGCGGGCCCTGAACGAGGCGGTCCCTGACCGATTCTTCTTGTACCGGTTTGGAAATCCGCCGCCCAATCCCTATCTCGGATTTCTGGCGTGCTCGGATGCCGTCGTGGTCACCGGTGAATCCATATCCATGGCCTGCGAGGCATGTGCCGGCGGAAAGCAAGTCTATATTTTTGCCCCCGAGGGACATCTCTCCGGCCGCCATGGCCGGTTCGTCGCCGAGTTGACCGAGGCGGGATTTGCCCGGCTGTTGGGAGACCGGCTCGAGGACTGGACGCCGCCCGGACCCCTCGATACCGCCGGGATCATCGCAAGGGCGATCAGGGAGCGGCTGGCGATTCGCTGAATTTCCGGGTAAGCCGACGTTTCCGGCCCGACGTTACTGGATCGCAATACCGTCCGGCCCGTTGGCGGCTTGCGGGTGAGTCAGCCCATGTCCATATATGCACCGGGAAATCGACGGAATTCGTGGTATATGGGCGTTTAGGGGCTGCACAGCGGAAAATAACAGCGCAATGGCCGAGGACGATTTCGAACGCAAGCTGACGGCGATTTTTTACGCCGATGTCGCGGGGTACAGCCGATTGACCGGTCAGGACGAGGCCGGCACCCATAAGGCGTTGGGCGAGTCCCTCGACGTCATCACGTCCTCTATCGGAGAACATGGCGGCCGGGTCGTCCATTTCGCCGGCGACGCCATCCTTGCCGAGTTCAACAGCGTGCGGGCGTCGGTAAACGCCGCGGTCGCGGCGCAGCGCCAACTGAGAGAGAAAAACCGCGGCCGCGCCGAGGACGAAAAGCTGCAGTTCCGCATCGGCATCAATCTCGGCGAGGTGATCGTCGACCGGGACGACATCTTCGGCGACGGGGTCAACATCGCGGCCCGACTGGAAAGCCTCGCCGATCCCGGCGGCATCTGCATTTCCGGCAATGTCCGCGATCAGATAATCGGCCGGCTGCCCCTCGACCTCCACGACATGGGCGAGCAGACCGTCAAGAACATCGCCCAGCCGGTTCGCGCCTATAAGGTGCTGATCGATGACGAGGCGCGCGAAGCGGCGCAGGCGTCCGACAAGGCGAAGAAAACCAAGCCGTCCATGGTCCGTTCGCCCAAGGCGTTGGCCGGGGCGGCGGTGGTGGTGATTGCGGTCGTTGCGGGTGCTCTGTTCGGCGGCGGGCTGCTGAACATTTCGGTGGACGTGGATGGCGCGGTGGAGGCCACCGCCGATGAGCCTGCGTTCAGCGAGAAACCGGCGATCGCCGTCCTGCCGTTCACCAATTTGTCGGGGTCCGGCCAGGAAGACTATTTGAGCGACGGCATTACCGAGGACGTCATCACCAATCTCGCGCGGTCACCGGCATTGTTCGTCATATCCCGCAACTCGACCTTCGCCTACAAGGGCAAAACCCCGACGGTCGCGGAGGTCAGCAAGGCGCTCGGCGCCCGTTACGTGGTCGACGGCAGCTTCCGGAAGGCCGGAGACCAGGTGCGCGTCTCCGCGCAGCTCGTGGATGCGACCAACAATCTGGTCCTGTGGTCGAACCGGTTCGACCGCAGCGTCGACCGGATTTTCGAAGTGCAGGATGAGATTGCATCGCGCATTTCCGGGGCACTGGCCAGGGAAGTAAAAGGCGCGGAGGCGCTTCGGGCACGGGCAAGAACGACGGACAACGTGGAGGCCTATGACCTCGTCCTTCGGGCGCGGCGTATTCTCTCGCGGCCCGGGCCGAGCGCAGTCGGCGTCGAGGCGGCCCGGCTTCTGGAACGCGCCATCGGCCTGGATCCCGATTACGCGCAGGCCCATGCGTCACTTGCCCGGGCGCTGCTGCGCCAGGCGCGCGGGGTTTCGCGTGAACGGCATATGCAACTGGTCGAGGATGCGTTCAAGCGCGCGGAAGAGGCGCTGAGGCTTGACCCGAATGACTACTATTCGCACTGGACCCTGGGCTCCGTGCTGGCGCGGAAACGGCAGCCGGAAGAAAGCCTCAAGTCCATTCGAACGGCGTTGGAGCTCAATCCCAACGCCGCCGAACTGCACCTGCACATGGTTCAGCCGCTTGTTCGTCTGGGCAGGAACCGCGAGGCGAACCTCGCCGCGAAAACCGCCATCCGGCTCAATCCATACCATCACGGCCCCTACAAGGTGGGGCTGGCCGTTTCGCAGATGGCCCTCGGAGAGTTCGAGGCGGCCGCCGATACATTGGCGAAAACAGTTTCCCAGATGAAAACCGCGCTTCGCCCGCGATTGCTGCTGGCGACCGCGTATGCCATGACCGGCCGGGACGGCAAGGCGCGGGAACTGATTTCCGAAGCCATTGAACTGAAGCCGGATCTGAATGAGCGTTCGGCCCGGCGAATGCTGAGTTTGTTCGGCCCGGATGCCGTTCGTCCCATGCTTGCCGCGTTGACACGGGTGGGCTTGCCCGCATTCGTGAACTAGGGAACGCTGTCCATGGCGCCCGATGGCACGACCATCGTGACTACCTCCAAACGAAAACACGACCGGATTCCGCTTGCCTGGCTGTTGAGCGGTGTGTTCGGCGGGCTGACCGCCATCTCGGTCCTGGTCGTCCTGTGGATGGGCCTCGCCGGCATGCGCGTCACCAGCGCGGACCTGCTGAGTGCCCGCACGGCGGCAATCGTCGACAATGCGACGGAACAGGTTGACCGTCTCCTGCGGCCCATCGAGGTTCAGGCACGTTGGCTGGCGGCCGAAGTCGCGTCAGGCGAATTGGATCCCGCCGATACCGCCGAGTGGGCGTCGACGGTGGAGGCCGTGGTCTCCGCGACGCCCCAGGTGTTCGCCGTGGTCACCGTCGATCGCGGCGGAACCGGCTACATCCGCTCCGTTCTGTCCGACGATCTGATCGTGCGGGATTGGTCCCGGCAGCCGAACATGGCGGAATTCACGGCCCGGATCAGGGCGATGGCGCCGGGCTCCATCGAATGGGGTCGGCCGCTTCTGTCGCGGGAACTGGACCCGCCCCAGCCCATGCTTGTCTTGAGCCTGCCGCTCTACCGGAACGGAGAGTATTGGGGCCCATTGGTGCTGACGGTTTCGCTTTCCGAATTGTCGCGGAGATTGGTCGAGGAAGCCGCGGACGGCACGCTCGTTCCGTTCATCCTGTATGACCGGAAATGGGTGCTCGCCCATCCGGCCCTGGTCCGTTCGGGAGAAGTCCGGCTGCGGCCGGTCCCGGCGGACGCCATATCGGTGCTCGGCGGCGAGGCGCTGACCCCCATCAAGGAGCTGGGCGACAATTTCCTGTCCGGACTCGCCTCGGCCGTGGCGGTCAATCAGCGGATCGTCGCGCCGGTTCCCAATGCCTCCATTCTTTTCAAGGAGGTCGACGAAACCGAAACCGGCTATGTAGTCCGCGAGATCGATCGCTACGGGCCCCGGCCATGGGTCATCGGGACGTACTTCGATACCAGTATCGGGGACGACGTCATCGAGCGGCTGTTCGGCATGGGATTTGCCGGCGGCGCGGTCTTCCTCGTCTCGCTGGTCATGGCGATATTGCTGGGCCGCCGGGCGGCCAAGCCGGCGCAAAGACTGGCCGTCGCCGCCAATGGCGTGCAGGAGGGGGATCTGGGTGAGACGGTCCATGTGCCGAGGACCCGAATCTTCGAACTCGACCTCGCCGGGCAGTCATTCAACGACATGGTCGACGGCCTCAGGGAGCGGCGGCGGATCCGCGATCAATTCGGGCGTTTCGTCCCCGAAGCTGTCGCCGCCGCCATTCTGGCGGAGGACGGAGATCTCACGCCGACCACCACAGAGGCCACCGTTCTGTTCACCGACATCGAGAAATTCACCACCGTTGCCGAAGGCCTCCGGCCCGAGGAAGTGGTCGGGCTGCTCAATGAGTACTTCTCAGCCGCGGTCGAGATACTGGAGCGGCACAACGGGGTCATCACCCAGTTCCAGGGCGATGCCATTCTCGCGACGTTCAACGTCCCGGCCCCGGACCAGCACCATGCCGCAAATGCCGTGTCCGCCGCCATCGAGCTCCAGCGATTGACGGCCGGCCGGACCTTCGCGGGTCTCCGGCTCGGCATCCGCATCGGGGTCAATACGGGGCTCCTGGTCGCCGGGAACGTCGGCGCGGCAGGGCGCCTGAACTACACGGTCCATGGGGATGCGGTGAATCTCGCGGCGCGGCTCGAGCAGGTGAACAAGGAACACGGGACCCGGATCATCGTTGCCGACAGCACCGTGCATCAGGCGCCCGGTTTTCCCTATCGGGAACTGGGCTCGGTGACCGTGCGCGGCAAGGAAAACCCGGTCGTCATTTCGACCGTGGAACCGAGCGCCTGGGGCGCCTGAACGAATTAATTCATGAAATTCAACTGGTCGTCAGCGCGGTGCGGCAAGCCGATAAGGGATCATCGGCCTTGGAGCTCGCTTTTGGCGAGCCGGTCAGTCCGGAGAAGCACTCCGACTGTCAACCTGAGCCAATATGATCGTCGAGTACATGCCGGATTACGGCCTGTACCTCATCGTTTACGTTAGCTACGGTCATGTGCACGCTTGGATGTCGATTTGCGAACACCCTAAATAATTCGTCAGCAAACGCTTGACCAATGGTGTTTACCCCCCGGAAGTCCAACAACACCTCGGTGAATCGCTCAAACCTCGATACCAAGCGCTTTGCTTGGGAGCGCGATAGCAGGTCCTCCCCTTCATAGCGGGCAAGCTGGACCGGAACGTGGGTTTTCGTAAATCGATGATCGTCGTCTTCATAACGATTGAAGATTTCGCGGGCCGATCTTTTTGTCTTTGGGTCGAGTTCCAAACCCACATGAGTGCCATGTATCGGTGCTTGCTTGGCTTCAAGCTCAACGAGCCAGTCTTCACCCTCAAGTTCCGTAAAAAATACGAGTTCGTCAGAGAGAATTGCGAACTCGTCAAACATTCGCGACGTGAAGAAGATGCCTTCGCCGGTGTGACGGTCGCTATCCGTCGTCAGCTTGCCTTTGCTGAGTTCGAGTATTGATTCCCACTTATTCGCAAGACCGAGTTCATTCTGAATCTTCGAAAATATCCCTACTCCGAAATCTCGCACCGTCATTTCGATTTTTGCCGGCGTAATCGTCAGGTCGATCCCCATGTGCGGTGAGCCCGAATGGTCGATCACATTGTTAACCATCTCCGTAAATCCGTGTTGGCAGATGGTGACAACATTCTGGGGATACCCTGACAGGTATGTCGCAACCGTGTTCCGCCATACGTCGTCCTCGGCAAGAGTGGGTTCGACGTCGACGTCAAATACCTTCTCGACAAGCACTGCCGGTTGATATTTCCGGCCTTTGGTTTTCCCCTCGACCGTTAACAGCCCTCGCTCGACTAGAGAATTCAGGTACTTGTTCGAAGTCTGACGCGAAACCTCGAAGCGCCTCTGAATTTGGCGGCCAATGTCCCTGGGGTGGGCCTCTACATGGGCAAGAATGAAATCTTCAATATCTTGATTCATAGAGATAAATGAGGTTTGTCAGCAGTTCTCCTATAATTTGTAAACCTTCGCTTTGTTTTTGTCAACTTTATCGGCTATTTTTGTCAACCTTAACAGCTGTATTGTCAGGAGGAATTAAGTTTTTTGTCAACCCAGCTGTCTAATATTCCAAAAAATGACGAATTTACAGTCGCTTATGCGGGTCTATAAGCGAGTTGAGGGGAGATGTGACGACATCAGCCGCGTTTGCCATCAGCCTGATTGCGGCCGTCCACCTCTGCCGGCCTCGATCACCCGGTCGGACGGCGGGTCGGCAAACAACTCCTCGACCAGGTCCGCCCTGCGCGCCAGCACCGCGCGCTGGTTGATGTAGCCCTTGTCGGTGATCTCGTTGGCGTCGATCCGGGCTGGCTCCGCGAGGAGCATCAGGCGTTTCACTTGCCGGCTGGAACCGCCCGCGGCGGCATTGAACGCGGCCAATCTTTCGGCGAGGGCGGCCCGTATATCCGCATTGTCGAGAATTTCCAGGACCCCCGATTCCTCGCCGAGGCCGGCCAGCTCCCGGCATCCGGGAAGCGCGGGCCAGGCCAGGACGGCGATGTACTCCCCGTCGTGACCGCAGATCACCATGTCCTGGATCAACGGCGCCACGGCGGCGATCAAATCGACCCGCAGCTGACCGACGGTCACCCAGGTTCCGGTGGCGAGCTTGAAGTTCTCCGAAATTCGTCCGTCGAAGATCAGTCCGCGCTCGGGGCGGTCCGGATCGACGAACCGCATGGCGTCGCCGAATTTGTAGTAGCCCTCCTCGTCGTGGCTGGCGGCCGTCAGGTCCGGATCCTTGTAGTAGCCGGGCGTCATTAGCGGGCCCTTGGCGCGCACCTCGAGCTTGTCCCCCACCGGGGCCAGCTTGACCTCGGCGCCGGGCAGGGGCAGGCCGATGTGCCCCAGCCGGCTTCCCGGCCAATGGGCGAAGGTCAGGGACGGGGACGACTCGGTGGTGCCGTAGCCCGACGTCATGACGATCCGGTTCCCCGTCGCCTCATAGGCCACCCGCTCGAAGCGGTCCCACAAATCCCGGGTCAGCGCCGCGCCGGCATACCACGCGAACTCCAGGTCCTTGAAGAAATGGTCCCGGAACGCCGCGTCCCCTTCGAGGTACGGGAGGAGGGAGGCGAACCCCGCCGGCACATTGAAGTAGGCAGTCGGAGAGACGTCCCGCAGGTTGCGGAGCGTTTCCTCGAATTTGCCCGGCACCGGGCGGCCGCCGTCGATGTAGTACGAGCCTCCGTGAAACATGACCATGTTGAAGATCTGGTTGCCGGCCGCCGTATGGTTCCACGGCAGCCACTCCACCATGACCGGCGGATGGTCGGCGAGGAATTGCAGGGCCTGGACGCTCATCTGCTGGTTCGAGCACAGCATCCGGTGCGTATTGATCACCGCCTTCGGCGCGCCGGTGGAGCCCGAGGTAAACAGGAACTTGGCGGTGTCGTCGGGGCTTACGGCCTCGAACGCCTCGTCGACGGCGGGCCCCGGGTCGGCCGTCAGGAGGTCGTCATAGGGTGTCGCCGCGATGCCCTCCGGCGGATTGCGCGTGACCACCACCTCGGCATCCCTGAGCTCGACGGCCGCCAGCGCTTTCTCGAAGGCCCGGCCGTCTTCGGCATAGATGATGCCCGGCTCCAGCAACTCGATGATGGGCTTGAGCTTGGAATAGTCCGAACTCATCAATGAATAGGCCGGCGAGACGGGCGAAACCGGGATGCCCACCTGCATGGCCGCCAGGCCGAGGAGGGCGAAGTTGACCGAATTGTCGGACAGGATCACCAGCGGCTTCCGCCGGTTCAGGCCGCGATCCATCAGCGCCTGCGACAGGCGGTCGCAGATTCCGCGGGCCTCCGCGTAGGTAACTTTTCGCCATTCGCCGGCCGGGTTCCGTTCGGCGAGAAACAGCCGGTCCGGAGACCGTTCCGCCCACAGGCGCAGGGGAATTCCCATCTGCCGGTGATAGTCGCCGAGCGGTTGGACCGGCCTGAGGATGATGCCGCCGCCGGCGCGCCGCTCCACCTCCACCGACGGCTCGGCCAGCGCCACCGCGCGGTAAGGCGCTTCCACGAATTTGTCCTTGTTCTCTGCGGTCATGTCACTCCGAACCGGCGCCGTCAGGTTACCCGGCCCCCGAATAATGGCCAATGGGCCGGATATTTGCCATGGGAATTGGCCCACGCGGCGGGCCGAAACGGACAGCCTCCGGTTGCCACGTCCCGGCCCAGCCCTAAAATAAAGATGCGGCAAAACGAGATGCGGCCGATGGCTCGGCCAAGGGAGGCGAAGTTGAACAACGAACTGTTGCTGGTCGG
Organism: uncultured Rhodospirillaceae bacterium; assembly: GCA_964620095.1. Classification (GTDB taxonomy): domain Bacteria; phylum Pseudomonadota; class Alphaproteobacteria; order Rhodospirillales; family UBA2165; genus JAJDXO01. The sequence goes on from CAZUGT010000338.1 coordinate 27,037, forward strand.
CAGCATACCGCTCGATACGCCCGAGGAAGTATTTCGCGCGTTCGGGCCCGGGTTGGGGGAGTGGCTGGCGTATCTGCCGGACGGCGAGATCGGCGACCGGCGTTACTGGATCGACGGCATCGCCCACCGGGTGCTCAACGGCCACCGGGAATTGGAGACCCTCCGCTACCCGGACGCGGACGAAAACGGGGTCGAAACCTGGCGGCCCCAGGGTCTCCACGATCAGTATCGGTTCCGGGTGAAGCCGGGCATCGACAGGGTGCGGTTCGGCGATCCCGGCTGGCGGCTCGGCTATACGCGGGACGCCATAAATTCCTACTACGTCTTCCGCCATCTCAAGCAGGAAGGCCTGATCCCGGCCCATGTGCGGTTTCAGGTATGTATTCCGCTGACCTATTCCTGCCTGGCCGGCTACATCCCGGACCCGGACGATCTGCAAAAGGTGGTGCCGGGATTCACCGAAGCGCTGGTTGCGGAAGTGACTGAAATGCTGCGTCATATTCCGGCGTCGGAACTGGCCCTTCAGTGGGACATGGCCGTCGAAAACCGGCTCCTCGAAATCCCGTTGAAGGATGGCGACAAGGATGGCGCCAAGGCCGAAGCCGCACGGGTTTCCGGGCCGGCCGCCGAGATTTGCGCCGCCATCCCCGGCGACGTGGCGCTTGGTTTCCATTCCTGCTACGGCACCCTCGACGGCTGGCCCAGCCGCCAGCCGGCGGACGCGACCGGTACGGTGCTTCTCCTGAACGCGGTCGTCGAGGCCAGCGGCCGGCGCGTGGACTTCGTTCACTTCCCGACCATCGAGGCGGCGGACGAGGCCTTTTTCCGACCGTTGGAAGAGTTGGACCTCAGGGGCGCCCGCGCCTATGTCGGCGCGATCCACAAACTGCACGGTCCGGAGGGACTGAAAGGGCAGCTCGAATGCATCAAGCGCTTTATTCCCGACTTCGGGCTTGCCGCGCCCTGCGGTTTCGGCCGCGCGCCCGAGCGGCCCGGCAAGCTGCTCACCGCGGCGCCGGGTGAAAATCCGGACTACATCGAGGAAATTCTCGCGGACCACGCTGCCGCGGTCGACGTCCTGCGGGAGGTGGCCGGCAACTGAGCGCTCCCGGCGGACCGGCTTCGCCGGCCGGAGGACAAGCTATGACCCGGTGATCCACGTGGGTGGCCGGGCCATTTTGCCGGCTGGCCGGCAAAGCCGGTCCAGTAGGCCCGGCCTACGCCGTCCGAAAGTCGGCTTCGGCCGACTGAAGGCCGGCCATGACGCTTTGGCGGGGTGCCTCACTGTCTCACTGTCTCCGTGGTTCAAAAGGCCGTCATGCCCGTGCTTGACACGGGCATCCACGCTTGGCGGGCGGCGCTACACGTGGATGGCCGGATTCGGGCCCGGCCATGACGATTTAGCAGTGCTCCATGCCCCCTCACCCGGTGCCGTCCTCAAAGCCGCGACACGCGCAGGACGGCTCAATTGAAGCCAAAGCCCGGAACCGCATTTGCCGCCGCCGTTCACCTCATCCTATACTGTTGCAATAGCAGCGAGCCTGGGTTCAGGCTCGGCGAAGTTGCTTGAGGCGCGGCAATGACGACCAAATCCGAAAGCGAAACCCTGACCCGGACGGGCCCCGGCACGCCCATGGGGGAGTTGTTCCGCCAATACTGGATTCCGGCGGCCAAATCGAGCGAACTCGTGGCCGGCGGCGATCCGGTCCGCCTCATGCTGCTCGGCGAGCGGCTGATCGGATTTCGCTCGCCCGACGGCCGGGTGGGGATCATGGATCATCGGTGTCCGCACCGGTGCGCCTCGTTGTTCTTCGGCCGCAATGAAGAGGCGGGCCTTCGGTGCGTCTATCACGGCTGGCAGTATGATCCGGACGGCGCCTGCGTCGACATGCCCAATGTGCCGCCGGAGCAGGATTTCAAGCACAAGGTCAGGGCCAAGGCCTACAAGACCTTCGAACGCAACGGCCTGGTCTGGGTGTTCATGGGGGATCGGGAGAACATCCCGCCGGAGCCGCTCCTGGAATGCACATTGCTGGGGGAAGACGAGCACCGGCTGATGTTCGCCCAGCGGGAATGCAATTACCTGCAAGCGCTCGAAGGGGACATCGACACATCCCACTTCGGTTTCCTTCATGCGGGCGCCGTCACGCTCGACCAGATCGACGAGGATCATCCAAGCCGTTTCACCATCGCCGACCGGCAGCCCGGCTATCACGTGTCCGACACCGACTGGGGAACCATGTATGCGGCCTTCCGCGACGGCGATCCGGGCCGGACCTACTGGCGGACGGCGCAGTTCGTCTTTCCCTTCTGGACCATGCCGCCGGACGGCCTGTTCGACGATCACATCATCGCCCGGGCGTGGGTGCCCATGGACGACACCCACACCATGTTCATCCACATTTCGTGGACCGAGAATACGCAGGGGCTGAGGACGGGCCGGGACGGCAAACCGCTGCCCGGGCTCGCCGTCGGCATGGAGCACCTCCCCAACACCACCGACTGGTTCGGCCGTTGGCGCCTGGCGGCCCATGCCGGCAACGACTACCGGATCGACCGGGAAGCGCAGCGAACCAATTCCTTCACCGGCATCACCGGCATTCACCTGCAGGATCAAGCGGTGACCGAGAGCATGGGCGGCATTGTCGACCACGATCTCGAACACCTCGCGCCGTCGGACAGGATGATCACCCAGACGCGCCGGCGGCTGATCAATGCGGCCAGGGCTTGGCGCGACCGTGGTGAAATACCGCCCGCGTGCCGGGACCCGGAGGTGGTGCTCGGTGCGCGTTCGGGTGATTTCCAGGGGCCGGCGGGGCAGGGCTGGCGTGACGCCTACGACGACCGCATGGCGGCCTCGGTCAACCCCACCGGGCGGCTGATCCAGCGGGCCGCCGCGGAGTAGGCGGCGCCCGTCGCTCCGGTGACAAATACGGGCTAGTATCCGATGGCCAGGCCGTCCTTGCGGGGTTCGGACGCTCCTTTGAGGATCCCCCGGTCCCAATCGATCCAGATTGCCTGGGCGCCGCCGATGGGGCTCGATGCCAAATAGGTCTCGTGGCCCATGTCGTCGAGCTGCCGGCGGACGCCGTCCGGCAGCCCGCTCTCGATCTGAACCCGGCCGTCCGGATCGGCGATGTCGGGGAACACCCGGGTGAAGTCGATGGCCTCCTGGAGGTCCATGCCCCACTCGAAGAGGTTGGTCAGAAAATGCGCGTGGCCGCAGGCCTGATAGTGCCCGCCCATCACGCCGAAGGGCATGACGGTCCGCCCGTCCTTGGTGACCATGCCGGGGATGATGGTGTGCATGGGCCGCTTGCCGGGCGCGATGCAGTTGGGATGGCCGGGATCGAGAACGAAGCCCTGGCCCCGGTTGTGCAGCAGCACGCCGGACTTGGGCGCGGTGAGGGCCGAGCCGAACGACATGAAGAGCGAGTTGATGAAGCTGACGGCATTGCGGTCCTTGTCGACCACGCAGAGATAGACCGTGTCCTGATGGCCGGCGAGGGGCGAGGGGGGCAGCGCGGGCATCCGCTTGGTGCGGTCGATGAGCGTCCGCTGCCGGTCGGCGTATTCCCGGGACAGCCATTTCCCGACGGGCACGTCCGATTGAGCCGGGTCGGCGAGCACCGCTCCCCGATCGCAGTAGACGAGGCGCGCGGCTTCGATTTCGATGTGCAGCCGCTCGGCGGACAGCGGGTCCAGTTCGTCAAGCGCCATGCCGCCGAGAATGTTGAGCATCTCCAGGGCGACGATGCCCTGGCCGTTGGGCGGGCATTCCCACACCTCATGGCCCTTGTAGGCGGTCTTGATGGGCTCGACATATTCGCCGATGGCGGCATCGAAGTCCGCCCGGCTGTGATGCCCGCCGAGAGAGGACAGGAAGCCAACGATATCGTCGGCGACCCAGCCCTCGTAGAATCCGGCCCGGCCTTTGGCGGCGATCTCTTCCAGGGTCTTGGCCAGCAGTGGCAACTTGACCTTGTCGCCCAGCCCGTAGGCCTTGCCGTCCTTTAGGTAATGCTCGGCGGAGGCCGGGTCCCCGGCGAGGATTTCCTCGTTCCTTGCCCAGTCGAAGGAGACCCGGTGATTGACCGCGAAACCGTCGCGGGCGTAACGGATGGCCGGTTCCAGCACATCGCCCAGGGGCATGGTGCCGTGATCGGCCGAGAGCTGCGCCCAGGCGTCCACCGCGCCCGGCACCGTTACCGAGTGGGGACTTTGGCGGGGCAGTTCGCCGATGCCGTTTTCCGCGTACCAGTCCGCCGTGGCGCCGGCGGGCGCCCGGCCCGAACCGTTGAACGCAATGACGCCCTCGCTCTTCGGGGAATACAGGCAGAAGCAGTCGCCGCCGATACCGGTGGATTGCGGCTCCACGACGCACTGGACCGCCACCGCGGCGATGGCCGCGTCCATGGCGTTGCCGCCGGCCTGCAGAATTTGAATGGCCGCCATGGTCGAGAGCGGCTGTGACGTGGCCGCCATGCCGACGGGTGCGTGAACCGTGGAGCGGCCGGGAACGTCGAGGAGTCGCATCAGTTGCCTTTCATCGGGCGCAGAGGAGGAGGCCGGGAATGAAGGAGGTGATTATCCCGCCCGGCCCCTTCGGATCAAGCCCGCGATTGGTGTCCGGCGATCACGAGTTGTTCGGCGGTGAGGAATTCTTCGCGCGCCCTGACGGGGATAGCACCTTGATAAAGGCCGATTTTTCCGCCCGGCTTGAGGTCGGGCCTTCGACGTGAATAGAGTCATTGCCCAGGGCCGAATCGAAGCCCAATTTCATCGGAGGCGGGACGGTTATGGATACCCATGGATTACCGGTGCAGACCAATGGCGAGGCCTATCTGAGGGCGTTGCACGAACGCGGGATTGGTCATGTCTTTGCCAATGCGGGAACGGATTTCGCCCCGATCATCGAGGGCTACGTCAGGTGCTCCGAGGCGGGTATGGAACTCCCGCGCATGGTAACCGTGCCCCACGAGAACGTCGCTGTCGCTATGGCCTCCGGCTATTACAAAATCTCCCGGCGAATGGCGGCGGTCATGGTTCATGTCACCGTCGGCACCGCCAACGCGCTCTGCGGAATCATGAACGCGGCCCGGGGCAATGTTCCCATGCTGCTTGCCGCCGGACGCTCGCCGGCCACCGAGCGGGGCGATCCGGGCTCGCGAAATATCGGAATTCACTGGAGCCAGGAAAACTTCGACCAGGGAGGGATGGTGCGGGAACATGTGAAGTGGGATTACGAGCTCCGCTCGGGACAGCCGGTGGACACCGTCGTCGGCCGGGCGCTCGAAATTGCCGCAAGCGCCCCGCCCGGACCGGTCTACCTCACCCTTCCCCGGGAGGTTCTGGGCGAGCCCGCGGTCGACCCGGGACCCCAGCGGCCGAAATGGACAGGCGGGTCGATGCCGGCGGTCCCATCGGAGAATGCCATCGAGAGAGTGGTCCGCGCCGTCGCCGATGCCGAGCTGCCGCTTATTATTGCGGGCAACCTCGGCCGGTCGGAGCAGGCGATGGAGGCGCTGGCGGCGTTGTCGGAGGCTTTCGCCATCCCCGTCGTTCAGGGTGCAGGGTCGGTGATGCCGACGGATCACCCGATGAATATGGGGGCGAATTCCAAGGCCATGCTGGAACTTGCCGACCTGGTGCTGGTTCTGGAGTCCGCCGTCCCGTGGATTCCCAGGACATTCGGTCCACGGGAAAATTCCACCGTCATTCATATCGCCGACGATCCCGCCTATGCGGATTATCCCTACCGCGGGTTTGCATCGGATTTGGGCATTGCCGGCTCCCCGGCGGCGGCGCTCGAGCTGATGGCCGGGGCCTTGCCGGGCGCCATGGCGGGCAAGGACGCGGCCGTCGACCGGCGGCGCAAAAAAATGGCGGAACTGAGGGACGGGTTGGACGAGCGCCGGGCGGCGGCGGTGGAGCGGGCCAGGACCGAGCAACCCATTCATCCGGTATGGGTTGCCCAGTGCTTGAACGAGGTCAAGGACCGGGATGCAATTCTGGTCAACGAGTTGGGCGTCAATCCCGACTTTGTGCGTTTCGATATCCCGGGCTGTGCGACCTCGGGCGGCGGTTCCGCGGGCGGACTTGGCTCGGGGTTGGGCGAGGCGTTGGGCGCAAAGATGGCCGCCCCAGACCGGCAGGTGATCGCGACCGTCGGCGACGGCTCGTACATGTTCGGCGTGCCCATGGCGGCGCATTTCGTCGCTGCGGCGGAGCATCTGCCGACGCTCACGGTCATCATGAACAACAACCAGTGGTTCGCGGTCCGCCGGGCGACCATGGCGGTATACCCCGAGGGGAGGGCATCGAAGGCCAACAAGCTGCCATTGGTGGATCTGACACCGTCTCCCGACTACCAGAAGGTAGTCGAGGCGGTCGGCGGCCATGGCGAGGCGGTCGAAGACCCGGCCAGACTGCCGGGCGCGTTGGAGACGGCATTGCAGGCGGTCGCCGACGGCCGGCCGGCGGTCCTGAACGTGGTTACAGCGGCCGGCGGGCGCGATTGAACATCGGTTGGCCGCTCAACGGACCAACGATGGCGAGGGCGTGACCGGGAAATGGGCCTGGCCTATGATCCGCGCCGAATTCCATCACCCTGTGAGGAGAGGGCAGTTGAGCAACGTCAAGGAAGTGCGGCACTTCATCAATGGCGCCTACGTGTCGGGCGGCCAGGGCGAATTCGAAAACATCAACCCGGCGACGGGCAGGTTCGAATCCAAGGTTCATGAAGCGGACCGGAACCTGGTCGACCAGGCGGTGGCCGCGGCGCGGAATGCGCTGAACGGCGAGTGGGGCAATCTCACGGTCGAAGCACGCTCGAAGATGCTGTGCGCGGTCGCCGACGGGATCAATGCCCGGTTCGACGAATTCCTGGAAGCCGAGATTGCCGACACCGGCAAGCCGGTGAACCTGGCCTCCCACATCGATATTCCCCGCGGCGCGGCCAACTTCACGGTCTTCGCCGAACTGCTGAAGGCCTTCCCGACCGAGGCGTTCCAGCAGGATACGCCCACCGGTTACGGCGCGCTCAACTACTCGGTCCGCAAGCCGCGCGGCGTTCTCGGGGTGATCTGCCCGTGGAACCTGCCGCTTCTGCTGATGACGTGGAAGGTCGGCCCGGCGCTCGCCTGCGGCAACACGGTGGTGGTCAAACCCTCCGAGGAAACCCCGACCACCGCCAGTATGCTGGGCGAGGTGATGAACGACGTGGGCGTGCCCCATGGCGTCTACAATGTGGTCCAGGGTTTGGGGCCGGACAGCGCCGGTCAGTACCTGACCGAGCATCCCGACGTCGACGGCATTACCTTCACCGGCGAGACCGTTACCGGCGAAGCCATCATGAAACAGGCGGCCAACGGCATTCGCCCGGTCTCGATGGAGCTGGGCGGCAAGAATGCCGGTGTGGTGTTCGCCGATGCCGATCTCGACAAGGCGGTGGCCGGCTCCATGCGGTCGGTGTTCGCCAATTGCGGCCAAGTGTGTCTCAACACCGAACGCCTCTATGTGGAGCGTCCGGTTTTCGAGGAGTTCGTCGAGCGCCTCTCGAAGGGCGCCGGCGAAACCGTCTTCGGCGATCCCATGAGCACCGAAACCGCTTCGGGCCCGCTGATCTCCGAGCAGCATCGCGAGAAGGTGCTGGGTTATTACGAAAAGGCGAAGACGGACGGCGCCGAGGTGCATACCGGCGGCGGCGTGCCCGGTGTCGGCGGGGATTATGACGGCGGCTGGTGGATTCAGCCGACGGTCTGGACCGGCCTCAAGGAAACCGATGCGGTGGTCAAGGAAGAGATTTTCGGCCCGTGCGTCCACGTGCAGCCGTTCGATGAGCAGGACGAAGCCATCGCCATGGCCAACGATACGGACTATGGACTGGCGACGTCGATCTGGACCGAGAACCTGACCAAGGCTCACCAGGTCGCCGATCAGATCGATGTCGGCATTACGTGGGTGAACTGCTGGTTCCTGCGCGACCTGCGGACGCCGTTCGGCGGCAGCAAGGCGTCGGGCATCGGCCGCGAGGGCGGCCAGCACGCCTTCGAGTTCTACACCGAGCACCGGAACATCTGCATCCAGCTCTAGCCGGCGCTGCGCCCTGTGACGGGGCCGCCGCTTTATTCCCCAGGCGGCGGCGCCTATGGTATTGCCCATGACAATGGGCATCTCATAGGGAGGAGAACCATGCGCAGGAAAGTCCTCACGGCGCTTGCCGCTGCCGCCCTCGCCGCCTTCGTCACGGCGCCCGCATCCGCGCAGCGGGATTTCAGCAGGGTCAATATCGTCACTCAAAAGGTCGCCGACGGCTTTTACATGCTGCTCGGCGCCGGCGGGAATATCGGCGTTTCCGTCGGTGAAGACGGGGTCTTCCTGATCGACGATCAGTTCGCGCCGCTGACCGGGAAGATTGTCGCGGCGGTCCGGAAGCTCTCCGACAAGCCCATCAAGTTTGTTCTCAATACCCACTGGCATTTCGACCACACCGGGGGCAACGAAAACCTCGGCAAGCAGGGCTCCATCATCGTTGCCCACGACCACGTTCGCGAACTGATGAGCAAGAACCAGTTCCTGCGGGCCTTCAACCGGCCGATGCCGGCGGCGCCCAAGATCGCGCTGCCGACCATCACCTTCCGGGAGGGGACGACCTTTCACATGAACGGCCAGACCATCGCGATCCGGCACCTGCCGGGCGGTCACACGGGCGGCGACTCCTTCGTCCA
>CAZUGT010000339.1:0-3555 GCA_964620095.1 uncultured Rhodospirillaceae bacterium
CGGCTTCCGGCTGCACCGCCTGAGGGGTGAATATGCCGGTTACTGGGCGGTGACGGTCAGCGCCAACTGGCGGGTGATCTTCCGGTTCGAGGACGGCCATGCCGCCGATGTCGACTATCTGGACTACCATTAAGGAGGCAACGCCCATGCTGATGCACGATCCGCCCCATCCCGGCGCCTTCATCCGGCGCCAGTGTCTCGAACCCCTGGGACTGACGGTGACCGAGGCCGCCAAGGGGCTCGCGGTCTCGCGCAACACGCTGTCGATGCTGCTCAACGGCCGCATCGGCATCTCGCCGGAAATGGCGATCCGGTTGACGGAGGCGTTCGGCGGCAGCCCGGAGAGCTGGCTGACCCAGCAGATGCAGTACGATCTCTGGCACGCCCAGCAGAGCCGTGCGCCGGTCGCGATCCGCAAATTCGCGGCGGCCTGACCGGCCTGCGCCCACTCCTATCTGCTGACTCGCGAAGATGTGGCCCGAGAAGCTATTCGGACAGGGTGTGTTTGCTTCGCGATACGGTTATCGAATCTTGATCACGCAAATGAATTTGCTATTGGCCAACCCTAAAGCCGAGCAGGAGAGATGCTCTCAGTTCTGAGCAGGATACTTCATATACGAAGTGTTTAAATGGAACCTTTGTGCGGCTGATTTCGCTGCATCAACAAAGGTGGTGATGGTCGGGGAATTGTCGTTTTTCCTGTGCGCGACATAGAGCTCAATAAACTTCTCACCGGGAAGGAATGGGACAAAGGCAACGCCGCCGGGTGAAATGGCTTCCACCCAGGCGGGTACCAGCGCTATGCCAAGTTCTTCGGCGACAAACCGCAGCAGTGTGGATTTGTCGATCACCTCGCAGACGATGTTGGGCTGGGCTTTGATCTTGGTGAATTCGCTCCACAGCATGCCGTGGAGGATGGGCCGGGCGTGCTTGGGAAACCCGACGATGGGTTCGTGCTGGATGTCCTTGGGCCCGAGGGAGGTTTGCTTGGCAAGCGGGCTTCCTTCCGCTAGGGCGACCACCACCGGCTGGCGGTACAGTAGGTCGCTCGCGATGAATTCTTCCTGGGGCTGGGTACGGATAAATGCCACGTCCGTGTGGTGGTTGATAAGCTCCTTCGTGTGCTTATCGGAAGACGAAATTTCCAGGACCCGGACGTGCACGTCTGGGCACGCTTGCCGGAAGCCCGCAAAGGTGTCCGCCAGGAGGATGGAGATCGCCTCGTCCACGCCGCTCACCCGCAGGCTTTTGATGTCCGACTCCGAGGCTTGCTGCACTTTCGAGACGGTCGTCTCCAGAAGAGCCAGGATTTCCTTGGCCTGCTTCAGGAAGACGGCGCCGGCCTGGGTCAGGCTGACCTGACGCGTTGTCCGGAACAGCAGCGGCACGCCCAAATCCTGCTCCAGCGCCGAAATCCTGTCGGAGAGCGCTGATTGGCTGATGCCCAAACGTTCGCCGGCGCGGCGGAAATGCAGCTCCTCCGCCACCACGACAAAGCATTCGACCTGCCTGATCTCCAGGTTTTTGGCCATCGAACCGCCGGGCTTTATTTCGCCACGTGAATTTTTCGAGTATCGGGCAAGGCGGTCTCGAACGCGAGGATTTTGCCCTGGAGTTTCAGCGTATCCAAGGTGTCGTCCCTGTCATCCAATAGCGCCTGGCGGGTGCCGGCGTCCATCTCGAAGGCCATGCTGACGCCTGGTCCCGTGATGGTCCGGTCTTCCAGGTTGATGTCGATTTCAAGGCCGGGATCGTCCGCCGACAGCCGCGCCAGCTCGTCCCGGTCGTCCGGCGAGACCATTGGGAGTGCGAGGCCGTTCTTGCGGGCGTTGTCATAGAAGATGCCGGCGAAGGTGGTGCCGATGATGCCCCGGATGCCGAGCTGGGTCAGCCCCCACACCGCATGTTCCCGGCTGGACCCACAGCCGAAATTGTCCCCGGCAACAAGGATGGACGCGTGCCTGTACCGGCTTTGGTTCAAAATAAAGTCGTGCCGGACAGAACCGTCCTCGTCAAATCGCATATCCGCGAAGGTGCCGTCGGCGAGGCCTTCGCGGGTGATGGTGCGCAGGAAGCGCTTGGGCATGATGATGTCCGTATCGATGTTGGCGATGGGCAGCGGAGCCATTTGTCCCGTAACGCGTGTCGGCATGTCTCGATTCTCCGCTACATAAAATCCCGGACGTCCGCCAGTCCGCCCGCCACCGCGGCGGCGGCGACCATGGCGGGACTCATGAGATGGGTTCTGGCGCCCCTGCCCTGGCGGCCTTCGAAATTTCGGTTGGTGGACGACGCGATCCGTTCGCCATCGAGCGCGATATCGTCGTTCATGGCGAGACACATGGAACACCCGCTTTCGGGCCGCCAGTCGAACCCGGCCTCGGTGAAAACCCTGTCCAGCCCTTCTTCTTCGGCAAGGCGCCGCGTTTGGGACGAACCCGGCACGACAATCGCCAGGACGTTTTCCGCGACCTTGCGCCCCTTCAGGACCTGGGCGGCGGCGCGCAGATCCTCGATCCTGCCATTGGTGCAGGATCCGATGAAGGCCCGGTCGATGGGCAGTCCTTTCAGCGCTTGATTGGCGGTCAGTCCCATATAATCAAGCGACCGCAAGAGAGAGGCCTTCGCCTTTTGCGTGACCAACGCCTCCTCCGATGGCACCAGGCCGTCGATGGGGATGGACTGGTCCGGGCTCGTGCCCCAGCTTACCAGGGGCACGATCTCGGAGGCGGCAATGTCGACGCGCTCGTCAAACCTCGCGTCCGAGTCGGAATTCCAGGTGTAATCGCCGACGCCATATTGGCCGCTATGGGGCCGGTCCCGGCAGTGAGAAAGCGTGGTGTCATCCACGCCGATGAGCGCCGCCCGCGCCCCCAGTTCCACGGCCATGTTACAGACCGTCATGCGGCCGGTCATGTCCAGGTTCCGGATGGCGGCGCCGGTGAACTCCACCGCGAACCCGTTGGCCGCGCCGGCACCCACCGCCTGGATAACCTTCAGGATGATATCCTTGGCCGCCACGCCCGGCGCCACGGTGCCGTCGACGGTCACCAGCATGGTCTTCATGCGCTTGTAGCGCAGGGTCTGCGTGGCGAGCACATGCTCGACCTCGGACGTGCCGATGCCAAATCCGAGAGCACCGAAAGCCCCATAGGTCGTTGTGTGACTGTCCCCGCAGGCGATCAGCATGCCGGGCGCGACCAACCCCTGCTCCGGCACGACGACGTGTTCGATGCCCTGCCGCGGATCGCCGAGGCCGTAGCACGCGATCCCGTGCGTCCGGCAATTTTCCTCGAAATTGTCGATCAGGAGTTTCGAGGCCTCATCCGCCGGGCCTCGTCCGCGGGTCGAGTTGACGTGATCCACCACGCCCAAATGGGCTTCCGGGCGGTGGACACGGACGCCTTTTGCCTCAAGGCCGGAAAAGGCCTGGGGGCTCGTGTATTCGTTCATGATGTGGAAATCCACGTAGACCAGGATTTCGCCGTCGGGCAAACCGCAGACCATGTGGGCGTCCACCAGCTTGTCGTAGAGGGTCTTGCTCATGAGGCGGCC
>CAZUGT010000340.1:0-14523 GCA_964620095.1 uncultured Rhodospirillaceae bacterium
ATACGCGACATATCGGATGAACCTAATTGAGGCCGCCCGGCCGACGATCCCCGGTGACCGCCAATTACGGCGCCGTTGGTTTGATCGCCCGCCCGAGGGCGCGTATACATACTCGCTCAGCCGGATTGGCGCAAGTTGAGGCGGCTTAAGTCGCTGAAATCCAAGGCCCAAAGCAGGAATAGGCGCGGGAATTGGCGCAGGAATAGGGGAGTGAACGCCCATGGCCGGGGAAAGGCCTCCGGAGACCCGCACCGCCGACAAGGACGAAATCGGCCGGTTTGCCGCCCAGGCCGGCGATTGGTGGGACGAAGAGGGCGCTTTCGCGCCGCTGCACCGCATCAATCCCGTTCGCCTCCAATTCATACGCGATAGTCTTTGCCGGCATTTCGGCCGCGACTCCTCGTCCCTGCGGCCGTTCGAAAACCTGGACATCCTCGACATCGGCTGCGGGGGCGGCCTGCTGACGGAGCCCATGGCGCGGCTGGGCGCGGCGGTGACCGGGATCGACGCCGCGCCCGAAGGCGTGGAGGCGGCCCGGGCCCATGCGCAGCGCGCCGGCCTGGAGATCGACTACCGGACCATGCTGCCCGAGGAAATGGCGGCCGCGGGCCGGGCCTTCGATGCGGTCCTGAATATGGAAGTGGTCGAGCACGTGGCCGACGCGGAGGCCTTTTTCGAGGCCTGCGGGCGTCTCGTCCGGCCGGACGGCGCGATGGTCGTGGCGACCCTCAACCGGACGCTGAAATCGCTCGCGTTCGGCAAGGTGGCCGCGGAGTACATCCTGCGCTGGGTGCCGGCAGGAACCCACGATTGGCGCCAATTCGTCAAGCCGTCGGAACTGGCCCGGCATCTGCGCCGGGAGGGGTTCGACGTGGCCGATCTCAAGGGCATGGCGTACGACCCGGCCAACGGCGACTGGTCGCTCGCGGAAGACGTGGATATCAACTATCTGATGTTCGCGGTACGCCGGTAGGGCGAGACGACTCGATTGTGAGTCGAAAGGGGAGGCTCGTGGCCGGCTCGAGCCGATTCCTCGTCGCGGCGCCAGCACGAAATCCCCCTCACCCGGCTCCGGCCTTCAGCCGGTTGCCCAAAACCAACATGCCTTATGACCAAAAAATTTCATGATTTTACCAAAGTAAACGTTTACATTGGCAGGGTAAACGTTTACATTAATGGCAATAAAATGCGGAAAGCGCACTTAGGGAGGCGCGACGGTTCAGTGGCGAACATGACCGCAACAATTCGCGATGTAGCGGAGAGGGCCGGGGTTTCCGTGGCTACCGTTTCGCGCTTGGTCAACAATACCGGCCGGGTTCGCGAGGAGACCGCCGCTCACATTCGCGCCGCCATCGATGAACTCGGTTTTCGGCCGAACGCCGTGGGCCGCAGCTTGAAGAAAAACCGAACTCGCTCACTGGGCGTCGTCATTCCGTCCATGTCCAACCCCGTGTTTTCCGAGGCGGTCGCCGGCATCAAAGCCGAAGCGCGCGCCAGGGGTTACTGGCTGATGTTCACCTCGCCGGATTACGCCGCCGACGAAGAGGTGGAGATGGTCAATCTGCTGCTTGATTACAGGGTCGAGGGAATGATCCTGACCGTCGCCAATCCGCACCACAGCCCGGCATTGGACATTCTGCAGCGTGCCGGCGTGCCCTATGTGCTGATCTACAACCAAGTCAGCGACGACGGACACCCAACGGTAACGGTCGACAACATCGCTGCCGGTCGCGAGGTTGCACACAAGCTGATTGATATGGGGCATCAACGCCTCGGCATAGTTTCAGGCCGCTTCGATGCGTCGGATCGCGCCCATGCTCGGCGCGACGGCTTTATTGACGGTGCGTCGGAAAGGGGCGTTGAAACGCCGATAGTATTGGAGGTTGATTTCCTCGCCCCCAAAATGAAGGAAACCCTGAACCCCGTTTATGCCGACCCGGCGACTGCGCCAACGGCGCTGTTTTGCTCCAACGACCTGCTCGCCATTTCGGTGGTCGGTGCGTTGGGGCGTATGAAACTCAATGTTCCGAAAGATGTTTCCGTAATCGGTTTTGACGGCATTGCCGTCGGAACCCACCTGCATCCCACTCTCGCCACGGTGGTTCAGCCATCGCACGAGATGGGGCGCGTGGCGACCCGGCATTTGCTGGATCGCCTAACCGGCGAGAATCGTCCGAAAATGGAGATTCTGCCACACACGTTCCGTATGGGAGAATCGGCGGGGCCCGTTTTGCAGCCAAGCCCCGCCGACCTTCGGAACCCCAACCGCAAAACCACAGGAGGCTCCTGAAATGACTCGTAAGGCACTCAAAACTCTCGCCCTGGCGTCAGCGTTTATCGTTAGCCTAGGCGTGTCGAACGCACAAGCCGCGGATGCCATTTGCTATAACTGCCCGCCGCAATGGGCGGACTGGGCGACGCAATTGAAGCAAATCAAGAAGCACTTGGGTTACAGTATCCCGCACGACAACAAGAACTCCGGCCAGACCCTGTCCCAGTTGCTGGCCGAGAAAAACAGCCCCGTCGCCGACGTCGCGTACTATGGCGTTTCTTTCGGGATTCAGGCTGGCGAGAAGGGCGTCGTCAGCGCCTACAAGCCCAAGCATTTCAATGAAATTCCGGCGGGTTTGAAGGATCCGGCCGGCAAATGGTTCACCATTCACTCCGGCACCTTGGGTTTCTTCGTTAACGTCGACGCCCTGGATGGCAAGCCCGTACCGCAATCGTGGAAAGACCTCCTTAAGCCCGCCTACAAAGGAATGATCGGTTATCTGGACCCGTCATCCGCATTCGTTGGGTACGCCGGCGCCGTCGCCGTCAACAGAGCGCTCGGCGGCAGCCTCAAAAACTTCGATCCCGGCATCAAATATTTCAAGGAGCTCGCCAAAAACGATCCCATCGTGCCGAAGCAGACGTCCTATGCGCGTGTGCTGTCCGGCGAGATTCCGATCTTGTTCGACTACGACTTCAATGCTTACCGCGGGAAGTACAAGGACAAGGCCAACGTCGTCTTCGTCATTCCCCAGGAAGGCACGGTTGTGGTGCCCTACGTCATGAGCCTGGTCAAGAATGGGCCGAACCCCGACAAGGGAAAGAAGATACTGGACTTCATCATGTCCGACGAAGGGCAAAAAGTCTGGGCTAACGCGTTTTTGCGTCCCGTACGTGCCTCCGCCCTTTCCAAGGAGGCGGCGGCCAAATTCCTCCCGGCGTCCGATTACGCCCGGTCCACGCCTTTGGACTACGCCGAGATGGCCAAGGCGCAGAACGGCTTCAAGGAACGCTACCTCAACGAGGTGCGTTAGATTACCTGTAGCGTGACCGCCGGGGATGGCGCCATGCGCCATCCCCGCGGCCGCCGCCCATTGCGGTTTCACGTTAATCGTTAATCTATTGGCGAGGGTCAGCCATGGGACACCGAGAATATCCGCGATTTGTCTTATTGCTTCTACCAACGGCCATTGTCTTCGCTGCGTTCTTTATTGTGCCGATGGCGCGCTTGGCCGTTGTCGGAGCCACCGGAGAACAGGGTTTCGCCGCCTATACCAGCATGTTGTCGACGCCGCGCCATTTCGAAAGCATGGTGGCCACTGTCCTGCTATCCGTCAGCGTGACCGCGGTGGCGCTGGCGATGTCCACCCTGTCCGGGCTGTTCTTGGTGCGCAATCGTTTCTGGGGGCGCGAGGCGTTGATTTCAATGCTGACCCTCCCTCTCGCCTTTCCCGGTGTGGTGATCGGATTCATGGTCATCCTGCTGGCGGGTCGACAGGGATTGATCGGCACCGTGACCAAGGCCATGACCGGCGACAAGCTGGTGTTTGCCTATTCGATGGCCGGACTGTTCATCGGTTATCTCTATTTTTCGATCCCACGGGTCATCCTGACCATAATGGCGGCGGCGGAAAAACTCGATCCGTCACTCGAGGAGGCGGCCCGCTCCCTCGGCGCGTCAACCTGGCGGGTGATCCGCGATGTCATCCTGCCGGCGCTTCAGCCGGGGCTGATCGCCTCGGGCGCCATCTGCTTCGCCACCTCGATGGGGGCGTTCGGCACCGCCTTCACGCTTGCCACCAATATCGACGTGCTTCCGATGACGATCTATACGGAATTCACCCTTAACGCCAATATCGCGAGCGCGGCCAGCCTTTCCATCATCCTCGGCCTGGTGACGTGGGTCGCGTTGTTCATCGCGCGCAGCTTATCCGGCTCGACGGTTGCGGCCTCGGGTTAGGAGAAGGCAATGCGACGCCGCGGTCTATTCATTACTCAACTGCTCTTCACGCTGGCGGTTTGCGCTTTCCTGATCGTGCCGGTGATCTTGTCGGCGCTTGCCGGAGTGACGGAGAATTTTCTCATCGGCTTGAAGAGCGGCTTGACCGTGCGTTGGATCGGAGAGGTCTGGGGCCTGTATGCCGAAACAATTTATCTGGCACTGCTTATCGCTGCGGCCTGTCTCGCCATCACGCTCGTGATCGGTGTCCCCGCGGCCTATGCGTTGGCGCGGATCGGCGGACGCACCGCGCGCTTCATCGAGGAAACCATTGTTCTGCCGGTCGCCGTTCCGGGTCTCGCTATCGCATTGGCATTAATCATCATGTATGGCGGGTTCCGTGATTTCCGGGCGAGCTGGGTGTTCATCCTGGTGGGCCACGTGCTCTACACCCTGCCGTTCATGGTCCGCTCGGTGCTCGCGGTGCTGTCCAGTATGAACTTTCTCGAGTTGGAGGAAGGGGCGGCGAGCCTGGGGGCGTCGTTCTGGCAGCGTTTCTGGGGGGTCGTTCTGCCCAATGCCAAACCGGGTATTCTTGCCGGATCGCTGATGGTGGTGACGCTTTCGATCGGTGAATTCAATCTGACCTGGATGCTTCATACACCTGTTACCAAGACATTGCCCGTAGGTCTGGCCGACAGCTATGCCTCGATGCGCTTGGAGATCGCCAGCGCCTATACGCTGGTGTTTTTCGTAATGATCGTGCCGTTGCTGATCGCCATGCAGATGTTGTCGCGCGAACAGAAACATAAACCGCGCACCTCGGAAGACGACGAAACGAATTTTGAACCGTCGGTCTCAAGGGACGAAAGCACATGAAACACGATACAACGGCCGTGAGCCTGATCGATTGCGCCAAGACCTTTGACGACGGCACTCGGGCGCTGGAACCCGTGAATCTGGAGATCAGCGGCGGCGAAACCGTGGTGCTGCTCGGGCCTTCGGGTTGCGGCAAGACGACCCTGCTGCGCATCGTCTCCGGTTTGGAAATGCCCGATTCCGGGGGACGCGTGCTGTTCAACGACGAAGACGTCACCGACCGGCAGATTGAAAAGCGCAATGTCGGCATGGTGTTCCAATCCTATGCCCTGTTTCCCAACATGACGGTGGCGGACAACATTGCCTACGGTTTGCGCGTTCGCAAGGTGGCGACGGCCGACATCGATGCGCGTGTCGATGAAATGCTGAACATGATGCACATCGTCGAGCTTTCACATCGGCGCATCGACCAGCTTTCGGGTGGCCAACGCCAGCGGGTCGCTCTGGCCCGGGCCATTGCCGTCCGTCCGAGGGTGCTTCTGCTTGACGAACCGCTGACGGCCCTTGACGCCCTTTTGCGCGACCGCCTGCGGGTCGAGATCGACACCCTGTTGCGCAGCCTCGGAATCACTTCGATCTATGTTACCCATGATCAGGCCGAGGCGATGGCGCTCGGCGACCGGATCGTTGTCATGAGCAACGGGCGGATCGCGCAGATCGGCTCGCCGCGTGATATTTATCACCGGCCGGCCAACCCCTTCGTCGCCGATTTCATCGGCACGATCAACCGCTTGCCGACGGCGCTTTTGAATAATGCCGACGTTCCTTCGGGCCACGATGTGATGTTCCGGCCCGAGGATGCCGATATCGTCGGCGCCGCCGAGGCCCATTTCACCGGCCGGGTCAGCAGCGCGCTTTTCCTTGGCGACCGGACGCGGCTGATCTTGGATTGCGGCGGCCAGGAAACGGTCGTTGTCGAAAGCACGTTGCGCGATCCCGTCCAGGCAGGGGCCGAAATCTCGGTCCGTGTCCGGCCGGAGGGTTTCATCGCGCTCGACGCGGACAGCCGGGCAATCTGACCATGATTGTGGCTCAGCTCACCGACACTCATATCAAGCCGAAACGCCGTGTCGCGTATGGTTTCGTCGATACGGCGGGAATGCTGGAGCACGCGGTGGCGCATATCAATTCCTTCCGGCCGGCCATCGATGTCGTCTTCGTCACGGGCGACTTGACCGACCGGGGCCAGCCCGAGGAATTCGAGGCGCTGCGTTCAATCCTCGATGGCATCTCGATGCCCTGGTACGTGGTGCCGGGCAATCACGACGAACGCGGCAATTTTTTGCGGGCCTTCGCCGGTCATGATTACCTGGCCGATAGCCGCGACTTCATTCACTACGCCATCGAAGACTATCCACTGCGGCTTGTCGGTCTTGATACGACAGTGGCGGGCGAGCCGCACGGCTACCTGGCCCAGGAGCGTCTCTCCTGGCTCGACGATTGCCTGCGATCGGCTCACCGGAAACCGACCATGCTGTTCATACATCATCCGCCATTCGAAACCGGCATCCGGCATATGGATGTTCAGAACCTGCTCAATGGCGAGGATCTGTTTGCCGTCTTGTCCGAACACCCGCAGGTCCGGCACGTGGCCTGCGGGCACGTGCATCGGGCATCGCAAACCTGCATCAACGGAATCGCCGTCAGCATAGCGCCGAACGCCGCCCACTCGACGACTCTGGATCTCGACCCCGACGGGCCGTCGAGTTTCACGATGGACCCGCCGGCCGTACGGCTATTTCGATTCGGCGAAGACGGTCATGTGGTGACTCACCTCAGCTATATCGGCGATTTCGATGGTCCGCATCCCTACTTCACCGCTGATGGCGCATTGGTGGATTGACTCGGCGATGGAGGGCATACCGTGCCGGATATCAAGCAAGCCTTTGATCCCGTCATTATCGGCGGCGGCATCGGTGGAGCAGGTAGCGCCCGGGACGCCGCCGGGCGGGGCCTCTCGGTCCTGTTGATCGAGGCGGACGACCCGGCCACCGGCGAGCTTGCGCATCCTGGATACCCCGCATAAAGCGGGGGTATGACGAGCTTCCTTGCTTCAGCACCACCCGTCATGCCCGTGCTCGACACGGGCATCCACGAACCAAACCACCGGATGCGCTTCCCAATGGAACCATCACGCTCTGAACGCCGTCAGGAAGGCTTGTTCCCGCCCTTGGGTTTCATGGGCAGGGGCGCGACCGGAATCTCCTCCTCGACGAGGTCCTTGACCTCCTGGGGGCTGGCCTCGCCGTAAATGCCCCGCTCTTCGGTCTCGCCATAGTGAATGGCGCGGGCCTCGTCGGCGAACTTGTCGCCCACATAGTCGCAGTTTTCCTCCACATGGCGGCGCATCATGTTCATCGCCCGCCGGAACTCGCGCGCCTTCTCGGGAACATCCGACAGATCGCCGCCCTTGGACGAGCCGACCCGCGGGGCCATCGGCGCTTTCTCGATGTCGGTGTCGCCGCACTCCGGGCAATCGATGATCTTGCGCTTGGCCTGCGCGTCGTACGTCGCCGAATCCTTGAACCAGGATTCGAACTCGTGATCGTTGCCGCAGCGAAGTTGATAGAGGATCATTGCGCTTCGTACCGGTTTCCGTTCGTCCATCATACGACGAAATGGCGGCCGGAGCATTAACTCAACGGCCCCGGTCTGCAAAGCCCAAATATGCCTGAACCCAGTCACGATCAAGTGCCGCCGGACCCCTGGGTTGCCCGCTTTGCCCGGCTTATTCCCAACGGCGGCGCGGTTCTGGACGTGGCGGCCGGGTCCGGGCGGCACGCCATATACTTGAGCAAACTAGGGTATTCCGTTACCACCGTGGACCGGGACGCTTCCCGTTTGATCGCGTCCGGTCCCGCCGGAATCGAGGCCATCGAGGCCGATCTGGAAGCCGGCGGCTGGCCGCTTCCGGGCCGTCAATTCGCCGGGATCGTCGTCGCCAACTATCTGCACAGGCCGCTGTTTCCCCATCTGCTCGATGCGCTGGCGCCGGGAGGGGTGCTGATCTACCGCACCTTTCAGGCGGGAAACGAGAAATACGGGCGGCCGCGGAACCCGAAATTCCTGTTGCGCCCGCGGGAGCTGATGGCGGCCGTCCGGGGGCTGGAGATTCGCGCCTACGAAGCCGGCGAGGTGCGCCGCCCGGCGCCCGCCGTCATCCAGCGGATATGCGCTATTCGCCCGCCAGCCTGATAGCCGGTCCGGCGGAGGGCCGGACCGTATAGTCCCGGTCTTGGGTAAGGGCCGGGACCTTGGACCGCGCTTCGGCAACCCGGGCGAGGTCGATGTCCGCCGTCACCACGCCCACCTCGTCCCCGCCGTCGGCGAGCACCTCGCCCCACGGATCGACGATGAGGGAATGCCCGAAAGTCCGGCGGCCTTCGGCGTGGGTGCCGCATTGGGCCGGCGCGATCACGAAGCACGCGGTCTCGATGGCCCGCGCCCTTTGCAGAACGTGCCAGTGGGCCTGGCCGGTAATCCGGGTGAAGGCGGCGGGCACGGTCAGCACTTCGGCGCCGGCGTGGGCCAGATCCCGGTACAAATAGGCGAACCGGACGTCATAGCAGATGGTCATGCCGACCCTGGCCCATGGGGTATCCGCGGTGACCGCCTGGGCGCCCGGCTCATAGGTTGCCGATTCCCGGTAGATCTCGCCATCGCCCGGCTGCACGTCGAACATGTGAATCTTGTCGTAGGTCGCCCGGATCCCGCCGCCGTCGTCGATCAGGTACGACCGGTTGGCGATCTTGCCGTTGTCCAGTTTTACGGCGAGGGAGCCGATCAGGACCCACGCGCCGGTCTCCCTGGCGGCCCCGGCGAAGGCCTCGATGCCGGGATGGTCGGCCTCCGGCGGGACCTTGGCGCGCAGCGCCTCGTTGTCGGGCTCGATCAGCGTGACGCATTCGGGCGTGGCGATGAAATCGGCGCCTTCATCCCGGGCCCGGAAGATCAGATCGCGGGCAATGGGAATATTGGGCTCGATGTCCCGGCCGGCGCTGACCTGGACACAGGCGGCCTTGAATTTGTTCGACAATTTGTTCGACATGGGGGAAAGCTTGCCGGGCCGGCCGCCCAAAGGCAAGTGTCAACTGGAACCCGGCCTCGATTGAGCCGCCCTGCGAAGCGTGGATGCCCCGGACAAGCTGGGCATGACGCGTGGTGCTGCATCAAAGAAGGTCGTCATGGCCGGGCCCACTGGACCGGCTTTGCCGGCCAGCCGGCAAAGTGGCCCGGCCATCCACGTGTAGCGCCGCCCGCCAAGGCGTGGATGCCCGTGTCAAGCACGGGCATGACGATTCTTGAACCACAGAGACGGTGAGATGGGAGGAGTTAACCATTCCTCCTCTGTGATCTCTGTGTCTCTGTGGTGAAATCCTTATATCCCGGATGTCCCGCACGGAGGCGGGGAGGGGGGAGCTTACGCGTCGGCCGGATCGAGCATCGGATCGAGCCGGCCCTCCGCGTCGAGCGCCAACAGGTCGTCGCAGCCGCCCACGTGCTCATCGTCGATGAATATCTGCGGAACGGTGTGCCCGCCGTTGGCCCGCTCCAGCATTTCGGCCCGGCGCCTGGGGTGGAGCAGGACGTCGAATTCCTCGAAGTCGGCGCCCTTGGCCTTGAGGAGCGATTTCGCCCGCCAGCAGAAGCCGCAGAAAGGCGACGTGTAGATTTCCACCTTGGCCAACCGTTCAGCCCCGCCTTTCGACAATCGTTGTCATCCAAATCGATTTATAGAGCATTGTGGCGGCTCCGCAACGGAGGTTCAAACCTCCGTGCGCACCGCGCGGGCGAGCGACACGACGTCCACCGACCGGGCGCCCGCGCGCAGGACCTGCCGGGCGCAGGCTTCGGCGGTTTCGCCGGTGGTCATGACGTCGTCCACCAGCACCACGTTGCGGTCCTTCAACTCCGGCGCGTGCCCGGGGTCGGCCGCGATGGCGCCCGACAGCCGTTGACGGCGCGCCTCCCGGTTGAGGCGGCCGAGAGGCGGGGTGCGCCGCCGGCGCACCAGCGCCCGGGGCGAGACCGGTATTCCTGTCTCCCTGGCGAGGGCGTGGGCAAGGAGCGCGGCCTGGTTGTAGCGCCGGCGAAACAGCCGCATCCAATGAAGCGGCACCGGCACCAGCAGATCGGCGTCGGCGAGGCATGCGCGTCCCGCCCGGGCCAGCCACCGGCCGTAGGACGGCGCGGCGTGGGTGGCGTCGGCATACTTGAAGCCGAGCACCAAATCGCGGCTGGCGTCGTTGTAGACCATGACCGCGCGGGCCCGGCCATAGCTCGGCGGCCGGGCGGCGCAGGCCCCGCAAAGGGCCCCCTCGCCGACGTCATGGGCGAATGGAAGTCCGCAGCACGCGCAATAGGGTTCGGCGACGAAGCTCACCTCGCGCCAGCAATCGCCGCACAGGCTGCCCGATTCCTCGACCAGCGCGCGGCATCGCAGGCACTGGGGCGGAAACAGGACGTCCATGGCGCGAGCGGCCAAGTGGCCGGGGGCGCGGGCGGCCAGGGGGCCGAGGGGCCGGGCGACCGCGGCGACGGCCTCGTTGCGGTGTTTCGGGTTATTGGTCACATATTTTTCCCTGGCATATCCCTGGTATTTCATTGGCATTTAACCCGCATTTCCCGCCAGGGTCACGGCCTGCGTCGTGTCCAGGCGGCCGAGCGGCCGGGCCACTCCCGGCCATCCACGTGTAGCGCTGCCCCAAAGCGTGGATGCCCGTGTCGAGCACGGGCATGACGGCTTTTTGAACCACGGAGACAGTGAGACGGTGAGATAGGAGGAGTTAACCATTCCTCCTCGGTGAACTCCGTGTCTCTGTGGTGAGATTCTTGTTTCCTGGATGCCCCGCACGGACGCGCATCGTGCGCTTCGCGCGCGTGGACGCGCGACGCCGGCGCAATGGCAGCCTGGCCGATTCCGTGGCATAACCCGCCCATGAGCCGGGAACTCGAGATTTTCGACCGGCGCGCCGTGCGCGCCCACCGCGACCGCGCCGCGCCGCGGCTCGGCGATTACGATTTTCTGTTCCGGGCGGCGGCCGAGGGGCTGGCCGGCCGGCTCGCCGATGTCAGGCGGACCTTCGCGGCCGTGCTCGATCTCGGCTGTCATGACGGCTTCCTCGCGGACACCCTCGGGCCCGACCACGGCACCGAGCTGCTCGTCCAGTGCGACCTGTCCGAGGCGATGGCGGGCCGGGCGCCGGGCCGCAAGGCAGTAGCCGACGAGGAGCTGCTGCCGTTCGCCCCGGCGAGCTTCGATCTGGTCGTCAGCTGCCTCACCCTTCATTGGGTGAACGACCTGCCGGGCTGCCTGGTTCAGGCGCGCCAAGCGCTCAAGCCCGACGGCCTTTTCCTGGCGGTGATGCCGGGCGGCGGGACCCTCCGCGAGCTGCGGTCCGCCCTGCTCGCCGCCGATGCGGAACTCTCCGGCGGCGCCGGCCCCCGAATATCGCCGTTCGCCGACGTGCGCGATGCCGGCGATCTGCTGAGCCGGGCCGGTTTCGCCCTGCCGGTCGCCGATACGAGCGTCCTGACCGTTTCCTATGCCGAGCCGCTCAAGCTCTTGCGTGATCTCAGGGGGATGGGGGAGACCAATTCGGTGGCGGCGCGGCAGCGGTCCTTTACCCGCCGAGAAGTTTTTCCCCGCGCCGCCGAGCTGTACCGGGAGATGTACGAAGATGCGGCGGGCCGGGTGCCGGCGACCTTCGAGATGATCACCCTGACGGCGTGGGCGCCCGCCGATACCCAGCCGAAGCCGCTCGCACGGGGGTCCGGCGAGGTTTCGCTCACCGACATTCTCGGGCGCGGGGACGGGTGATTGCCCGGGCGGAACCGCTCCGATAGGCTCGGCGGATGGAATTTCCCGACCCTTTGATCAAGGGCACCCTCATCAAGCGCTACAAGCGGTTCCTGGCCGACGTCGCCCTCGAGGACGGCTCGGAGGTCACCGCCCACTGCGCCAATTCGGGCACCATGCTCAGCGTCAACGAGCCCGGCTCCGAGGTGTGGCTGTCCCCGGCCCGCAACCCCGAGCGCAAGCTCAAATACACCTGGGAGCTGATCCGCGTCGGCCGGGCGCTGGTCGGCATCAACACCCAGCATCCCAACAGGATCGTCCAGGAAGCCATCGAAGGGGGTGAGGCCACGGAACTCGGGGGATACGGCTCCCTCCGCCGGGAGGTGAAGTACGGCAGGAACTCGCGGATCGACATCCTGCTGGAGGACGCAGCCAGGCCCGCATGCTTCGTCGAGGTGAAGAACGTCACCATGAAGCGGGGCGAGATCGCCGAATTTCCCGATGCCGTCACCGCGCGGGGCACCAAGCACCTATACGAGCTGGCCGATCAGGTGGCGGGGGGCAATCGCGCGGTGATGTTCTATCTGGTCCAGCGTCCGGACTGTTCCGCCTTCGGGCTCGCCGGCGATATCGATCCGGCCTACGCGGACGCGCTGGCGAAGGCCCGGGACGCGGGCGTCGAGGTGGTGGCCTACGGCTGCCATGTCGGGACCGCCGGCGTCAGGCTCGCCGGGCCGGTCGAGATCAGGCTCTGAGGAGAATCGGGGATTGCCGGCCGCCCGCCCCTAAACCCCTCGGAAATCCGGGGCGGGGGTGTATAATCCGCCGCCTGTTTAACCGGCCTGTTTGACGGAGTGACATTTTGGACGCCGAACCGCGCAGCATAAAAATACATACGGAAAGCGACTTCGAAGGGATGCGGAAGGCCGGCCGGCTGGCCGCCGAGACCCTCGATTTCATCGCCGACCATATCGAGCCCGGGATCACCACCGGGCGGCTCGACGAACTGTGCGCGGCTTTCATCGCCGAGCGCGGCGGCATCTCCGCGCCCCTCAACTACCGGGGCTTCCCCAGGTCCATCTGCACCTCGGTGAACCATGTGGTGTGCCACGGCATTCCCGGCGACAAGGTCCTCCAGGACGGCGACGTGATCAACATCGACGTGACGCCCATCGTCGACGGATGGCACGGCGACACCAGCCGGATGTTCTGGGTCGGCGACGTGAGCATCAAGTCCAAACGGCTGATCGACGTCACCTACGAGGCCATGATGAAGGGCATCGAGGTGGTCAGGCCCGGCGCCACGGTGGGCGATATCGGCCACGCCATCGAGGAGTTCGTCGCGCCCTACCGCTATTCCATCGTCCGGGATTTCTGCGGCCACGGGGTGGGGCGGATCTTCCACGACGCGCCGAATATTCTCCACTTCGGCAATCCCGGCGAGGGCCCGGTCCTCCGCGAGGGCATGTTCTTCACCGTCGAGCCGATGGTGAATGCCGGCCGCCACGAGGTCAAAATCCTCGGCGACGGCTGGACCGCGGTGACCAAGGACCGGTCCCTGTCGGCGCAGTTCGAGCACACCATCGCGGTGACCGCCGAGGGCCACGAGATCTTCACCCTCTCGCCGGCCGGCCGCGACAGGCCGCCCTACGGCTAGTCTCCGGACTCGATTGATCCACCAAAAGAGTGTTGCGGCGATGATCGGATGCGGTTCACCCTCACCCCAACCCTCTCCCAGAGGGAGAGGGAGCTTGCCGTGCGTCCCCTCGCCCCCTTCAGGGGGAGAGGGACAGGGTGAGGGGGGATGCAAAAAAGGGAATCCGTGAATTGAGTACGGACCCTAGTCAACCGGCGGATGTTTCCATGCCAGGTCGATCAGACGGCAAGACGTCTCCCAAGCCTCACTATGCGGGCCACCGGGCGCGGCTCCGCGAGCGTTTCCTGAAATCGGGCGGCGAGGCGCTGGCCGATTACGAACTGCTGGAACTGCTGCTGTTCCAGGCCTTGCCCCGGGGCGACACCAAGCCCCTCGCCAAGGAATTGATCGCACATTTCGGCTCCTATGCCGAGGTGCTGAGCGCCGATGGGGATGCGCTTCGCGAGGTGCCGGGCGTCGGCGATGCCGTCGTCGCGGCGCTCAAGACGGTGCGGGCCGCCGCGCTCAGGCTGATGAGCGACGAGCTGATGGGACAGCCCGTGCTGGGCTCGTGGCAGGCGCTGCTGGACTATTGCCGGGCGGCCATGGCGCGGGAGAAGACCGAGCAGTTCCGGCTGCTCTACCTCAACCGCAAGAACGCGCTCATCGCCGATGAGGTGCAGCAGCGGGGAACCGTCGACCAGACCGCCGTCTACCCCCGCGAGGTGGTCAAGCGGGCGCTGGAGCTGGGCGCGACGGCGATCATCATGGTCCACAACCACCCGTCGGGCGACCCCACGCCGTCACGGGGCGACATCGACATGACCAGCCAGGTCAAGGAGGCGTGCGGGAAACTCGACATCGTGCTCCACGACCATATCGTCATCGCCCGCGGCGGCGCGTCGAGCTTCAAGAGCATGGGGCTTCTGTAGGGGGCGTTGCGTCGCCGCATAGAGTCCCCTCTCCCCCCGGCGGGGGGAGAGGGTCAGGGTGAGGGGG
>CAZUGT010000341.1:0-9061 GCA_964620095.1 uncultured Rhodospirillaceae bacterium
ACGAGCCACACCACGTGGGTCAGGCTGGGAGTCTCCCATACGAGCGCGGCCGGAATAGCGGAATAGATCACGTTGAACACGTACAGGTACGCCACGATGGTGAGCGGCGAGTCGGTACGGGCCAGGACCTTGATGAACAGCATGGTCGCGCCGTATCCGACCGCGGAGCAGACGACGATCATCGAGCCGGTGGAAACCGCCTGGAACCCTGGTCTCAGAATGATCCATGCGCCGAAGAGGCCCGTCAGCACCGCCGTCCAGCGTCGCGCATCGGCCTTCTCGCCGAGAAACACCACGGCCCCGATGGTGACGAAGATGGCGGCCAGGCAGTTCAGGGCGAGCGCCTGCGCCAGCGGCACCACCGTGATCGCGTAGTACCAGGCCCCGGTGCTGATCGTGGCGATCGCCCCGCGAATTCCGTGCAGGCGCAGGCGCAGGCGCGAGGTCGCGAACGTGTTGCCGATCCCGACCCGCAGGATCCAGGGCGCGATCGCCAGGAGCGCGAACGCGTAGCGCAGGAAGATGATCTCGGCGGTCGGCAGGTCGCGACCCAGCAGGCGTATGAACACCAGCGTCGCGGTGGCGAGCAGCGTGCCGCCCGCCATGAGCAGGATTCCGCGCGAGTTGTCCGTGGTACGAGTGCGTACCCAGTCGAGCGTGCTGTGGATGATGCGCACCGGTTCGGTTTCGCCGGGGCGCCGGTAGAGGCGCCATCGTGCAATGGTGTGACCGGAAATGGTGGTTACTAGAGAGATTATTGCCGTACGGTAGCTGTTACGCCAGGGAAATGTGGTATTTCGGTCAATTGGGTAGTCTCGGACATCGTGATCAGTTGGCTTGACTGGCGGGCGGCGGGACCGCCTCCAGCAAGGCGCGGGTGTAGGGATTTCGGTCTGGATTATCGGCATCGTCTCGATGGAAAGCGTCTACCAGCTTGCCGCGCTGCATGACGCAGATCCGGTGTGCAAGCTGGCGGACGAGATTCAGGTCATGGGTGATGAACAGACACGCGGTGCCGGTTTGCTGCTGCAAATTCACCAGGAGATCGACGACCGAGGCCTGAACCGACACATCCAGGGAGGCGGTGATTTCATCGCAAATCACAAGTTCCGGCTCGGCGGCGAAGGCTCGGGCGATCGCTACGCGTTGTTTTTCGCCACCCGACAACTGATGCGGAAATCGATCGGCGTATTCGGCCGGCAGGCCGACTTTCTGCAAAAGCTCCGTAACACGTTTCAAACGCTGCCCCGATGATACGATGTCATAGAGTTTCAGGGGCCGCGAGAGTATCTGACGCACCCTCTGTCGTGGGTTGAGCGAAGCATCGGGGTGTTGGAAAACGATCTGTACCGCACGGCGGTACATGCGGTCGATCTCGGCGAGACTCGAATAGCTTTGATCGCCGAAGCGCACGGTGCCGTCGAATTTCTGCAAACCTGACAGAACCTTGGCCACTGTGGATTTGCCCGAGCCGGATTCTCCGACCAACCCGACAAGTTCGCCCTTCCGGACCTCGAGGTTGATATCGTGTGCGCCGACGTGGGTCGGTTTGGGGGCCAACAACTGCCCGATCCGCGACTGGCGCCCGAATTCGACAGTGACGGCCTCCGCCGACATTAGCGCGGGTGCCCCAGGCGGCGGTTCCACCGCCCCTAACCAGTGCTTCGGGTCGGGGACGGCGCCAAGCAGTGCTCTTGTGTAGTCATTGCGGGGTGATTGAAAAACCTCGGCGCGCGGTCCGCTCTCGACGATCTCGCCCGAATTGAGGACCGACACAACGTCGGCCACACGGGAAACTAGGCCCAGGTCATGGGAGATGTAGAGCGCCGAAATCGATGTCTCGTCCTGGAGTTGTTTGAACAACTCCAAAACCTGCTGCGCGGTGATGACATCAAGGGCAGTGGTCGGCTCGTCAAAGATGATCAGTTCTGGATTGCAAGCAAAGGCGGTGGCGATGACCACCCTTTGCTTTTCCCCTCCGGACGCCTCGTGCGGGTAACGACGCAGCATGTCCCTCGGTTTCGCGATGCCCGTGCGCGCCAGCGCCGCTTCGCATTCTTCCAGAGCCTCCAGCGACGTCAAGCCTCGATGGCGGATCAAGACTTCCGAGAGTTGCTCGCCCAGGCGCATCGCGGGGTTGAGCGAGGTTGACGGGTCCTGAAAGACCATGCTGATCCGCCGCCCTCTGATCTCGAGGATTTGCGGTAGTGTCCGGTCGCGCAGGCTTTCCCCCGACAGCAGAAGCTTGCCATCGTTCTCGACCGCGTTCTCCGGAAGATATCTCATGATCGCCCAGGCCAGAGACGACTTCCCGGAACCCGACTCGCCCACTAGGCCGTGGATCTGGCCTTGCGCCACGCGAAGGTCGATGTTCTTGAGGGCCTGGAGTGGACCGGACAGCGTATCGTAGCTCAGGGTATAGCCGGAAACCTCGAGGACAGGGGTGTCCGCACCAGCGCGTAGTGTGCTGTTGCCCGCCACCTCAGTGGCTTCGCCTTGGGTCAAATCTGTCGCGCAGTGCATCGCCGAACAGGTTGAAACCCATGGCCGCCATGGCAATCGCGACGCCTGGCACGGCCACGGTCCAGGCGTTTCGGAACATGAACTGTCGCGCTTCGGCGACCATCAGGCCCCATTCGGTCGAGGGCGGCTGCGCGCCCAGTCCGAGGAAGCCCAGCGTGGCGCCGATCATGATGGCAAAAGCCACGCGGATGGTGGATTCGACGATGATCGGTCCGAGCGCGTTGGGCAGCACCTCGCGCAGGACGATGTAGTGCGACGGCTCGCCTCGCGCGACGGCGGCGAGCACATATTCTCGAGTCCGGATCGACAACACCGAGCTGCGCGCGATCCGCGCCATTCCCGGGGTAAAGGCAATGGCGACCGCCAGCATCGCCTGTCCCATGCCGCCACCGAGAAAGGTGACGATGAGCAGCGTGAACAGCAGTTCGGGCACCGCCAGCAACCCGTCGAGGATGCGCATGATGACGCTGTCGAGCCATCCGCCCGCAGTACCGGCGACCACCCCGATCAGGCTGCCTGCGCCCACGCCCAGAAGCGTGGCGCCAATTCCAAAGAAAACGGTCGACGGTGCGCCGTTCAAGAGGCGTGACAGCAGATCGCGGCCGAATTGATCGGTGCCCAGCCAATGCGCGGCCGAAGGGCCCTGCAGACGGGCGATTGGGTGGAAGGCCTGAGGATCGTAGGGCGCCAGGAACGGCCCGAAGAAAGCCGCCCCCAGAACGATCACCAAGAAACCAAGCCCCGTCATGCCTGCCGCCGTTCGGAAGGCTCTAGGCATAGCGCACCTGCGGATCGAGCAAGGCGATCACGATATCCGACAGCAGGTTCGAAAGCGCATAAACCGTCGCGAGAAGCAGGGTGATTGCCTGGATCACCGGAAGATCGCGATTCTCCAATGCCAGGATCAGCAGCCGCCCAAGCCCGGGCCAGGCGAAAATCTCCTCGACCACGATGATCCCGCCCAGGAGATAGCCGATATCGAGCGAGATGACCGCCACCGCGGGCGCCAGAGAGTTGGGCAGTGCATGGCGGCGGATTACGCGGCGTTCGCTCAGCCCCTTCAGCCGTGCCGCGCGGATGTAGTCGCTTGACAGAACCTCGGACATCTCCGACCGAACCTGGCGCGAGATATGTGCCATCAGGATCAGGCCGAGCGTGGCCGCCGGCAAAACCACATGCGACGCAAAACCGCCCAGGCTTTCGCCCACGGCGACAAACCCACCTGCTGGCAGAAGCCCAAGTGCCGGGGCGGCAAGAAATACGAGCAGCAGCGTTGCGGTAACGAACTCCGGCATCGATGCGCCGATGTAGGAAAAGATACCGATGATCAGATCGGCTACGGTCCCTCGTTTAATGGCAGCCAGAACGCCCAGCGGGATTGCGATGATGATGACCGATACCAGCGCCGTCACCGCCAGCGATGCGGAATTCCAGAACGCATCGCCAACTACGTCCGCCACCGGCAACGACAGGCGTAGCGATTGGCCGAAATCGCCGCGCAACACGCCGCCGACCCAGTCGGCATATTGAATGTACCAGGGCCGGTCGAGGCCGAGTCTGCGTTCCATCGCAGCCACGGCCTCTTCCGTACCGTACTCGCCCAGAATCATCACGGCGGCGTTTCCCGGCAGGATCATCGTGATCGCGAAGACCGCGAAAGTCACGACGAAAAGGACCAGGATTACCGCAAGAATACGCCGGACGAGATAGCCTGGTGTCACGTGTGGTTACTCGTCCTGGTGTCACGCGCGGTCACTCGTCGAGCCAGACGTTTTCCAGATAGAAATACCGGTTAATCGGATTCAACGTGTAGCCCTGCACGTTCTCCTTGCTGGCCGTCAGCACGTCCTCGTAGAACGCGATGATGTAGGGCAGTTCGGCGAGCATCAGCTCCTGAGCCTTGGCATAGGCATCGGCGCGCTCGGCTTCGATTGTCGTCGAACGCCCCGCCTGTATCAGAGCGTCGAACTTGTCGTTCATCCAGCCCGTATCCTCGTAAGAGGCATTCGAGGTCAGAAGCAGGTTGAAAGTTGCGTCTTCGGTCGGCTGCATTCCCCAGTAGGCCATGTAAAAGCCACCCTTGCGCCAGACGTTGGCGAGATAGGTGTCGTGCGGCATGGTCTCGACATTGATGTCGAAGCCCGCGGGCAACGCCATCTGCTTGATCGCGATCGCCACCTGCGCGCGGATCGCGGGTCGGTTCGAGGCAACGAGATCGAGCTTGAGGCCATCGGGATAGCCGGCCTCGGCCAGAAGCGCCTTCGCCTTTTCGGGATCGTAGGCCTTCTCGGGCGTGTCGATGCGGAACTTGAACTCCGGCGACAGAATGTTGTCGTGCGCGGGCCGGCCGAGACCCTCCAGCACGAGGTCGACCAGAAGCTGGCGATCAATTGAATAGGCCAGCGCCTCACGCACCTTCAGATTGTCGAATGGCGGCTGGTCAAAACGCATCACCACGTTCACGTAGCGACCCGAGGGCACCCGCAATGCATTGATCCCCGGCGCGCTGGCAATGCGCTCGTAGTCGGCCTGCTGCACCAGGAGCATTACGTCGATGTCGCCGGACAGGAAGTTCGTGGTTTCCGCTGCCAGATCCGGAAACAGGTGCATCTCTACGGCGTCGAGATAGGGCTTGCCCTCAATGAAGTAGTCGTCGTTGCGCACCAATCGCGTGATCCGTGCGCTGTCATAGCTTTCCATCCTGAACGGTCCGGTGCCGTTCACGACCGTATCGAGTTTCGCATGATCGCCGGCCAGCGCTTCTTCGGACAGGATCCGCGCGTTTGCGTGGGCGGTCGACGTCGGGAAGTCGGCAAAGGGTGTCTTGAGGCTGAACTTCACCGTCAGGTCGTCGATTGCCTCGACGTTGTCGATCATGTTCAGGACCGAGGCAGCCGAGGCCGGGATGTCGGGATTCAGGATCGCCTCGTAGGTGGCCACCACGTCCGAGGCCGTCGCGGGCGTCCCATCATGGAATTTCACGCCTTCGCGCAGGTGAAAGGTGAATTCCGTGGCATCAGGGCTGCCTTCCCAGCTTTCGGCCAGGTCGGGCATCGGTTGGCTGTCGGGGCCGATCCGTGTCAGGCCGGAATAGGCCATGTCGATTACCGGGTATTCAGCAGGTCCGGACAGCGACAGCACATTCAGAGTTGCGATCCGGGTGGAATGGCTGATCTTGAGCGTCCCGCCCATTTTCGGATCGCCTTGAGCCGCGCCCAGGGTGGGCACCGCCAGCGCCAGCGTCAGCGCCATACCCAGAAGCGCGCTGCGACGTGGGATATTGTAGAACGACATTTGCTATCCTCCTTGTTGTCGTCCGGCATTGGTCCGGACCGTTCGTTGATCGTTGCGTCAGCGTACCACCGTCAATTCACCGGGCAGTCCAGTCAGCACCTCGGGCGCGCCTTCGGTCACCAGAAGGGTGTGTCCGACGCCCATCGCATAGCCTGTGTCGCTGTCCCCAATCATGACATGATAGAACAACGTCATCCCGGGCACGCAGACAGTTGCATTGCCCGAATAGATCATCGGCGGCACATCCATGCTGGTCGGGGAAAAGGTGCAGCCCACCGAGTAACCGGTCGCTCCGTAGCGGTGCCTTTTGTAGCCGCCTTCGTCGAGCCCCTTGGCATGCACGTCGAATATCTCGCCGAGTGTCGTTCCGGGGCGCGCGATTTCGGTCATTCGATGCAGCGTTTCCCGGGCGACATCGTACATCCTGCGGTGCGCCGCCGGCACCTCGCCGAACAGGATTGTCCATTCCGTTTTCACGTTGTAGCGGCGATAGGCAACCGGATATTCCACGAGGATCTGGTCTTGTGCCTCTATCCGCCGAGGCTCCGACACTCCACGCCCGTAGATCGCGCGCGGCCCGGAATTGAACAGCGGCGGATTCGGCGGCATATCCGCGCCATCCCGCAGGATCGAGGTCAGATAGGCCGCCTTGATTTCACTATCCAGAACGCCAGGGCGTGACGCCGTGATGACGGCCTCCAAGGATCGGTCGAGGATTTCCGCCGCTTTGCGGGTATAGGCGATTTCAGCCGGTGACTTGATCAGCCGAAGCCTGCGGAGCAGGTGGTCGTCATCGACCAGCGTGCACCAGCCATTCAGGGCACTCTGCACACGCCAGAGATTCCATCCGGTCAGGCCGTGGGTGTTCAACTCGATCCCGATGCGCCCGCCCTTCAGGCCGAGCTCTTCCAGAATGGACTTCAGATCCATCGCCGGATTGGCGTCGTCCGCATCCCACCAGATCCGGATGTCCTCGATGGTGCTGGTCTGTCGCGCCTGAATCAGATCCGGGCGGCGGGTCAACAGCACGATCGGGCGATCGTTTGCAGTGACCACGGCGCATTGAAAAAAGACGTAGCCCCCAGTGTCGTAGCCGGTAAGCCAGAAATGGCTTTCCTGGGCAAAGACAAGCATCGCGTCCAGGCCGCGACACAGGAGCTCGGACCTGAGACGTGCCTGCCGTGACAGATGCTCTTCCCGTGGGAACGGAAGGGCTGCACCCGCCTCGGTTGACATACCTCGCATCCCCCTTGTTCGTCGCCTGATTTCTTTGAAAAAAGTCTGTGAGATAGTATACCGATCCTCGGGGCTGACATGTCCGCTTCCACGTTCCGCCGGAGAGATACGATGAAGAGATTCGTGACCGCGGTCGTCAAGCACGAGACCAATACCTTCTCGCCCCTGCCCACTCCGCTGTCCGCGTTCGGGCGGTACGGTTCGCATGCGGGCCCGACCCACGGCGACACCGCCCTGCGCGCTTACCGCGGCACGAGAACGCCGGTCGCCGCGTTCATCGACATCGCGGCCGAGCAGGGCGCGGAGCTCGAGTTCCCGATCGCCGCCGACGCCGTGCCGAGCGGCTGCCCGGACGATTCGATCATCGACTACGCGGCCGAGCGCATCATCGAGTCGGTCTCGGCCGGCTGCGATGCCCTGTTCCTGGACTTGCACGGCGGCATGGTCACGAAAGGGTTCGACGATCCGGAAGGCGAGCTGCTCGAACGCATCCGCGGCGCGGCGCCCGACCTGCCCATCGCCGTCTCGTTCGATTTCCACACCAACCTGTCGCGGAAGACGATCGACAACGCCACCGTCATCACCGCGTACCGCACCTACCCGCACGTCGACATGTACGAGTCGGGCCGGCGCGCGGGCGACACGCTCGTGCGGACGCTGGCCGGGGAGGTGAATCCGGTGATGGTCTGGCACTCGCTCCCGGTGCTCACCCATCTCAATCGCCAGACCCCGTCCCGCCAGCCGATGAAGGACATCATGGATCGCGCCATCGCCGCGGAGGGGTCGGGCGAGGTGCTCAACGTGTCAGTGCTCGGCTGCTTCCCGCTGGCCGACATACCGTTCGTGGGTCTGCACGGCATCGCGGTGACCGACGACGATTTCTCCGGCGGCATCGCACTGCTCGACGAGCTGATGAGCATGGCCTGGAATCGCCGCGCCGACTTCGTCTTCGAAGGCGAGCCCGTCGAGGTCTCGCTCGCTCGCGCGCGGAGCCTCGGCGACGGCCCGATACTGCTCGCCGACCACGGTGACGTCGCAGGCTCCGGGGGCTCCACGGACGTGATGGCGGTGCTGGAAGCGGTGCTCCGCGAGAGATTCGAGGACGTGTGCGCGGGTCCGATCTGGGACCCGGAGTCCGTGGCCCGCATGGCCGAGGCCGGGGTGGGTGCCGACGTCACCCTGCAGTTGGGCGGCAAGACGGAATTTCCCGCGATCGGGCTCGCCGGCCGGCCCCTCGAGATCTCCGGCCGCGTACGACGCATCACCGACGGCCGCTTCCGGGTGACCGCACCGATGAACACCGGCACCATGATGAACCTTGGCCGGTGCGCGGTGCTCGACACCGGCCGCGTCGAGGTGGTGGTCAGCGAGGACCGCCACGAGCCGTTCGACACCGGGTGCTTTACCCACGCCGGCATCGACCCGGCGCGCAAGCGCTACATCCTGATCAAGTCGAGGCAGCACTTTCGCGCCGGGTTCGAGCCCATCATCCGTCACGTGGTGATGGTCGCCGGACCGGGAATCACCACGTCGGACTACGGCCTCTACCCCTGGGACCGCGTGCGCCGTCCGATCTACCCCCTCAACCTCAATGCGCCGAGCAATCTGCCGGTGCGTCCGAATCGCTGAACGCCGCTGGCGGAAGGCGGACGGACACCGGTGCGGAGTCCGGTGGCGGCTCCGCACGGGCAGGGTCGGCTATCGAAAGCGGTGCCGAAGGAAATGCGAGGCGACTTCGGATCCGATCGTGAGAACGATGACGATGACGATGATCCCGAACGCCTTCTGGTGGTCGAGGACGTCTACCTGCATCCGAATGAACATCCCGAGTCCCCCCGCACCGACGAAGCCCAGCACCGTGGATGCGCGGAACACCGAGTCCCAGTTGTAGATGATGATGCCGGCCCATGCCGGCCGCACCTGGGGCAGCACCGCGTACACGAAGGTGCAGATTCGATTCGCGCCGGTCGCGCGGAGCGCTTCCACCGGCCCCATGTCGATGGCCTCC
>CAZUGT010000342.1:0-1615 GCA_964620095.1 uncultured Rhodospirillaceae bacterium
GGCGGTGAGAAACACGCACCCCAGCCCGAACGCCGGCGAGACCAGCCGGGGCCACCAGTCGTTGACCCCGAACACGCTCCACCCGGCCTGCATCAGCCAGAACAGCAGCGGCGGTTTGTGGCTGTAGGGATCGCCGTTGAGATGGGGCACCAGGAAGTCGTCCCTCAGCCACATCTCCCACGCGACGCCCACATAGCGGGTCTCGTCGACCGGCAGGAGGGGACGGAAATACAGCGCCACCGCCACCAGGACGGCCCACAGGCCGGTCCAGAGCAGCGCGGCGGGAATGGGGAATTTGACCACGTTCAGGCTTCCGGTCGGAGGTTCCGCGAGGGTTGGGGCGCTGTGTACTCCGGCGGTCGCAGGAGTGCAATGACTTCACATGTTGGGGAGGCTGCAATCCGGGTCTATCCAAACCCCGCAAAGGGGATGTAAATTCGTTTCGCTAAACCAACGAGCGGCCAGATCGGGCCGAGAGGATCGGGTTCATGAATTTCGCACGGACGCTTTTTGCCGCCGCCCTGGGCATCGCGGTTTTCACGTTCCAGCCGCAGGCGGACGCCAATCGGGGGCTGGTGCTGACCGACGAGGTCAAGCAGGCGCTCATCGGCGCCAAGCCCATTTCGAACCGGAATGTGGACCGGGAGACCTTCGACGGCAAACCGGTCCTGGTGACGTTTTTCGCCAGCTGGTGAATGACCTGCCGGGCGGGGTTCGTGCAACTCCGTGAATATCTGGACGAAGGCGGCGCGGGCAAGCTGACGGTCATCGCGGTCAATTGGGACGAAGGGCGCTACGGCAACCCGTCCGACCGCCGGCTGGCCCGGATGGTCAAGGGGTTCCACCCGGCGATCAAGGCGGTCTCCATGAACGAAGGGGTGATGAAGCATTTCAATCCGGTGACCTACGTGCCGTCGAGCTTCATCTTCGACAAGTCGGGCAGGAAGATCTTCGGTGACGGCACCCGGATGTATCTGGACAAGCAGCGCATCGCCGAGTTCGCCGACAAGCTTCAGTAGGGATCGGTTCCCCTCTGCCGTCTTCGGCGCGGTCTTCGGCGCGGCGGCCGGGTTCCGCCGGCCACGCTACGGAGTACCATGTTCTTACGCTAAAGCGCGATGACTCAATTGTGAATCGAAGGGGGTTTCCCTTGGTTGGCTTGGACTGATTGCTTGCCGCGGCGTCCACACAAGATCCTCCCCACCCAGCGCCAAATGGAATACGTCATGGCTGGACCCACTGGACCGGCTTTGCCGGCCAGCCGGCAAAGTGACCCGGCCATCCATGTGTAGCGCCGGCCGCCAGGCGTGGATCACCGGGTCAAGCCCGGTGATGACGACTTGCTGTCTATCCCCTCTCCCCCTCGAAGGGGGAGAGGGTCAGGGTGAGGGGGTAGAGAGAAAGTGAGTGAGGGGGTTGCGTAACGGCTTCCAAAACGCCGGATGCGCTTCCCCATGAAGTCGTCGCGCGCTAACCGTACTTCAGTTGCCCGAGGGCCGTGTGCAGGATGTCGACGACATTGTCCACGTGATCCTTTTGGAAGACCAGCGGCGGCGACAGGATGAGCTTGTTGGCCTGTATGCGCACGAAGGCGCCGTGCTCGAGGCAAATGCGC
>CAZUGT010000343.1:0-7935 GCA_964620095.1 uncultured Rhodospirillaceae bacterium
TAGTTGCAGATGATGGAGCTTTCGCGGATCGGCCGCCCGTCATGGACCAGGGTCGGCACCTGGGCCTTGGGGTTGAGCCTGAGGTATTCCGGTTTGAACTGATCGCCGTTCATCAGGACGATCCTGCGGCGGACGAAATCGTCGATCCCCTTCTCGGCCAGGGTCATCAGCACCCGGTTGGAGCAGATGCTGTCGGCCTCTTCCAGGTAGTAGAGCTCCAGCATCTGTACTGGACTACTCCGCCGCCTCTTTTCTCGGCGCCTCCGCATCGATCATGGCTTCGAGCGCCTTCTGGGCCGGGACCAGGGCGACGTCGTGCTTGGTGTTGACCATCTCCTGGCCGGGCGTCGCGTCGATGCAGGCCTGCTGGTTCTCCAGGAACTCGAGGTCCTCGTGGAAGGTGAAGACGATGTCCTTGTTGAGCTTCTCGGTGGCGCCCTCGGCCTTCGGCGCATAGCCGTTGAGCGCGGTGAAGAAGTAGTAGCAGGACGTCTCGGTCCTCGGCGTCACGCCGTGATAGAGGCGGAGGTTGAACCCGCCCTCCTTGCCGTCGCGGCTCCCGTAGGCGTCGCGTCCCGTTTCGAGCGCCCCGGTCCACTGCTTGACCGTCGCCGGGGCGACATATTCGAAATCCTGCCAGCGGTCGCACCTCTGGTCGTCGGCCCAGCCGGCGGCCTTCTTGTAGGTGGGCGGCGGCTCGATATCGAGCATCCAGCGGATGTAGTGAACGCCGGTCTCCGTCGGCGTCACGTCCATGGTGGCGTTGACCTGCCCCGACTGATCGCCGCCGCCGATGGTGTTGCGGTGGATGAACGGAATGTGGGTGAGATCCATCAGATTGTCGATCAGCAGGCTGTAATTGCAATTGATCTCCAGCAGCTCGTGGATGTGGGGCCAGTTCTCATGGTCGTCGTTCCACGGGAAATCGACCATCCGGCTTTCGTCGGCGAGCGCCGGATCGCCCATCCAGGCCCAGATGATCTCGTTTTTCTCCACCACCGGGTAGGAGCGCACCCGGGCCTTGGACGGGATCACGTCCGAGCCGGGGACGTGAACGCATTTGCCGTCGCCGTCGAAGATCAGGCCGTGATAGCCGCACTGGATGCCGGTCTCCACCACCTCGCCGAGGCGCAAGGGCGTCGCCCGGTGGCAGCAGCGGTCCTCCAGCACGTGGGCGGCGCCCCGGGCGTCCCGGTAGATCACCACGTCTTCGTTCAACAGCGTCCGCGCCAGCGGCTTCGCGCCGGCTTCGACCTCGCTGTTCCAGGCGGCGTGGTACCAGGCATTGTGGGGCCACGGCTTATGGGTATCGAGTTGCATCGCTTCGTCTCCCGTCAGGTCCCGGCCCGGCATTCCAGCGCCGAGTGCCCGGTCTCCAGTGTCAGCAGCGGTTCTGGCGAGAGTGTCGCCAATTTCCGCCCCGGGGGTCAACGCCTGCCCGGTGGAATTTGGGACCTGTCCCAACACCGGACCCGCTCACTTGACCCCCGCAACCGGCTCGCCCACAGTATCCCCGGACGAAACCAGCTCACCCGGGAGGACATCCATGGAAACCCGCGCAGCCATCGCCACCAAGGCCGGCGATCCCCTCACCATCGAAACGGTCAATCTGGACGGCCCCAAGGAGGGCGAGGTTCTGGTCGAGATCAAGGCCACCGGCGTCTGTCACACGGATGCCTTCACCCTCTCCGGCGAGGACCCGGAAGGGCTGTTTCCGGCCATTCTGGGCCACGAAGGCGCGGGCGTCGTGGTCGATACGGGGCCCGGGGTGACGTCCCTCGCGGAAGGCGACCATGTTATTCCTCTTTACACGCCGGAATGCCGCGAGTGCGACTACTGCACCTCGGGCAAGACGAACCTGTGCCAGGCCATCCGGATCACGCAAGGTGAAGGCGTCATGCCCGACGGAACCAGCCGGTTCTCGCTGGGGGGAGAGAAGATTTTCCACTACATGGGCTGCTCCACGTTCTCCAACTATACGGTTGTTCCCGAGATCGCCCTGGCGAAGGTTCGCGAGGACGCGCCGTTCGACAAGATCTGCTACATCGGCTGCGGCGTCACCACGGGGGTTGGCGCGGTCATCAATACGGCCAAGGTGCAGCCCGGCGACAACGTCATCGTCTTCGGTCTCGGCGGCATCGGCCTCAACGTCATCCAGGGCGCCAAGCTTGTCGGCGCCAACATGATCGTCGGCGTCGATCTGAATCCGGACCGCAAGGACATCGGCGAAAAGTTCGGCATGACCCACTTCGTCAACCCGAAGGAAGTGGAAGGCGACCTGGTTCCGTATCTGGTCGATCTCACCAACGGCGGCGCGGATCACTCATTCGAGTGCATCGGCAATGTCGACGTGATGCGCGACGCCCTTGAATGCTGTCACAAGGGCTGGGGCGAAAGCACCATCATCGGAGTCGCCGGCGCCGGTCAGGAGATCAATACGAGGCCGTTCCAGCTGGTCACCGGCCGGGTCTGGCGGGGGACCGCCTTCGGCGGCGCCAAGGGCCGCACCGATGTGCCGAAGATCGTCGATTGGTACATGGACGGCAAGATCAACATCGACGATCTGATCACCCACACCATGCCCTTCGACGACATCAACGAGGCCTTTCACCTCATGCACGCGGGCGAGAGCATCCGGAGCGTCGTGACGTATTAGTCGGCGGAAATAACCGGACAAAATTCCCCCTCACCCAGCTCCGGCTAAGCGCAGCTGTCGCTTCGCAAAGCCTCCGCATCCCTCTCCCCCCTTCGGGGGGAGAGGGTCAGGGTGAGGGGGTCACAAAAAAAGGGTGAGGGGGTCATAAGAGGTGAGGGTGATATGAAACTCCCCCTCAGCCGGCGCCGGGTAGGCGCGTCGTTATTGCGGGGAATTCCGGTTTGCGCCGTCTGGAACAGGCGATTAATCTGCCCGGCCTCCCGCGCTTCCCGCGGGTATTCTTTTGCCCCGGCGGATACAGCCTGAAGACCAACCGCGAGGGGCGGGGCGTACGGGAACCGGCATAAGACCGGGGTTCGAACCGCATCCCGGGGGAACGACAGAGGAGACGCCGTCTTGGAGGACTTCCTGAGCCAGTTCGACTGGACCATCTACTGGTTCATGTTTCCCGTCGGGATCATGGTCGCGACCTCCGCCATGCTGTCGGGGATCGGCGGCGCGGCCATGTTCACGCCGCTGTTTCTGATCATTTTTCCGCTCATTGGCCCCGAATATCCGTTTCCGTCCATCGCCGCCGCCATCGGCGTCGCGCTGTTCACCGAGACCTTCGGGTTTTCGTCCGGTTTCGTCGGCTACTACCGCAAGAAACTGATCGATTTCAAGAGCGCCGTCCCGTTCATCGCCGTCGGCGTTCCCATCGCCATCGTCGGCGCCATCCTGCTGACGCAATTGAAGGAGTTCGAGGATGCGCTCCGCGGCGCCTATGCGCTGCTGATGCTGGTCATCGCCTGGGAAATCCTGAAGCTCCACACGCCGCCGCCGGAGATCTCCGACGACGCCACCCAGGACCCGGACGGCGGCGCCAACGGGTCCGCCAGGCCGATCCGCGAAGTGACCGACCGCACCGGTCGCACATACCGGTATCGCCAGCCCAGACAGGGCAAGGGCGCGGCGGCCACGGGCATCGGCGGGTTCCTGACCGGATTGCTGGGTGTCGGCATCGGCGAGGTGGTGATGCCCCAACTGGTGAAGCGCAACCACGTGCCGGTGCCGGTGGCGGCGGCGACATCGGTGTTTATCGTGATCGTCGTGGTGGCCTCGGCGTCGTTCACCCAGATTTCGGCCCTGGTCGCCGAAGGCGGCATGAAGGCGGTGCCGTGGAACGCATTGGTCTACATGATTCCGGGCGTCATCATCGGCGGCCAGATCGGTCCCTGGCTCCAGGGCCGCATCGCCCAGCGTACCATGGAGAAGGCCATCGCCTACCTGTTCCTGGTGATCGGCGTCGCCATGGGCTGGATCGTCATCAAAAACGTGATGTTCGGTTAGATCGGTTCCCCGTCGACCACCACGAAGCGGGCGCAGGCGATGGTCGAGTGCCCGTAGGCGTTGATGAACTCGTCCTCGACCGTGGTGTGGACCGCCGGGTAGATGGGCTTCAGCGCGTCGTTTTCCTCGAAGGACACCTGCGCGAGGGTCTCGGCCAGGATGGTGCCGAGCCCTTCGTTTTTCTTGCCTTCGCCGTTGGAGGACGGGGTGTTGAAGATGCCCTCGCTGAGGTACGGCTCATCCGCCGCGATGGAGTTCCGCACCCGCTCGGTGATCTCGTCGAGGAAGGGCATCTCGTCCCGCTCGGCGGCCTGATAGCGCAGTTCCTCACGGAACGCCGTCACCGCTTCCGGCACTTTCTCGCCCCGCACCTCGTGGAACATCAATTCGCCCAAGGCCACGAACCAGGTGAGCTTGAACCGGTTGACGTTGCGCGGCGTCACCAGGGTCGGGTTGAAGCCGCCGTCCAGTTCCTTGGTCAGCCGGACCACCCGGTTGAGGGCCAGATCGCCGATCTCGTCGAAGAGTTCGAACAACCCGTCGATCATGCGCTCGACGCCGATCTCGATATCCTGCTTCTCGGTCAATGCTTCCTCGCGGACAACGGGAGATGGAGCGGGTGAAGGGAATCGAACCCTCATCTAAAGCTTGGGAAGCTTTCGTTCTGCCATTGAACTACACCCGCGCCTAGGCCCGCCCGTTTTAAGGGATCGCGGGTGAGCGGGCAAGAATTTGGGGCGCGGCCGGCCCGCCAATGCCCCCGTCGGCGCCCCCATTGACACCCCCGTTAACACCCTTGTGACTTGGCCGGCAATCGGGCGTAGGCTATGCAACGCCCAATTGACAAAATCCGTCAACGACAAGCGTGCGCTTCCATATGCCGGATTCAGCTTTTCCCGCCGCCCCGCCGCTCGATCCCCGGAAATTCAGACACCCCGATGTCACCGCCGGCGGGGAGACCCGTGCCGCCGTCCATCTCGCCGAACTGCGGACGCTGTGGTTCAACACCGGCTCGCTCTGCAACCTCGCCTGTGCCGGCTGCTATATGGAATCGAGCCCGGCCAACGACCGGCTGGCCTACATCACCACCGCCGAGGCGGCGGCCTATCTGGACGAGATTCGCGATACCCGACTGCCGGTGGAGGAGATCGGGTTCACCGGCGGTGAGCCGTTCATGAACCCCGACTTCATCGGCATGCTCGAGCTCGCGCTGTCGCGGGGGTTCAAGGCCCTGGTCCTGACCAACGCCATGAAACCCATGGCCCGCAGACGGGATGAATTGCTGCGGTTGAAGGCGGCCTACGGCGGCGAGCTGTCGATCCGGGTTTCCATCGACCATCCGACGCGAGAGCATCACGAGGAACTTCGCGGGCCGGGGAGCTGGGGGCCGATGATCGGCGGCGTCAAGTGGCTGGGCGGGAACGGATTCAACCTCGCAATCGCCGGCCGGACCCGGTGGGACGAGACCGAGGACCGGGCGCGGCGGGCCTACGCGAAACTGTTCGCCGAATTGGGGATCGACGTCGATGCGTCGGATACCGCCGCCCTGGTGCTGTTCCCGGAAATGGACGAGACCCTGGACGTGCCGGAGATCACCGCCGCCTGCTGGGACATCCTGGGCGTTCATCCCGATCACATGATGTGCGCCACCTCGCGCATGGTGATCAAGCGCAAGGACGCCCGCGCGCCCATCGTCGCGCCCTGCACGCTGCTGCCCTACGACACCCGGTTCGAAATGGGCGGCACGCTGGCCGACGCCGCCGGCGCGGTGAAGCTCAATCACCCCCACTGCGCCCGGTTCTGCGTCCTCGGCGGCGGGGCCTGCTCTGTCCGGGAATAGGCCCGTGGACCCGGGGCGGATTGTTCCGCCGCAAAATTACCCCGACTTCGCCACACGACCGCCGCAATTCGCCACCGGATCGCCATAGTCGGCGGCGACGCTCCCCCCCATGGAAACCACCCGGGTTGGGGAGAAACCGATGAAACGATTCCAGAAACTGGCCGCCGCCGGCGGTCTCGCCGTGGCCTTGAGCGCCTGCGGCATTGTCGACAATCATGCCGAGCTCCGGGCCCTGATGCCGCCGGAGGACGAGTTCGCCGGCACGCTCGCCACCGAACTCAAGAAGTTTGCGGTTACCGAGCTCGACGACATGCGCGACCTGATCGACGGCATGCATTTCGGCGAGAAAGCGAAGCGGGCCGCCGCGGGTGATGCGGTCGAACCGGAACGCATCGCCGATTGGCGTCTGCCCAAGCCGGCGGCGCGGCAGCTATCCGATGGCCGGGCGCGGCTGATGGCGGTTCTCGGCGGCGGCGCCCGGCAGTTGGAGCCGGTGACCGCGGCCGTCGCCATCGCCCGTTTCGATTGCTGGATCGAGCAGCAGGAGGAGAACTGGCAGTGGGCCCACATCGCCGCCTGCCGGGACGGGTTCTTCGCCAAGCTGACCGAGCTCGAGGGCCATATCATCCTGCCCGCCGGCGGCGCGCCGGGAGAGCCCGTGGCCGAAGCCGGCACGGCGCTCGGCATCGTCCCGGTCAACCGGCCGGCCCTGCCGGAAATCCCGTTCG
This sequence comes from uncultured Rhodospirillaceae bacterium, assembly GCA_964620095.1. Lineage (GTDB taxonomy): Bacteria > Pseudomonadota > Alphaproteobacteria > Rhodospirillales > UBA2165 > JAJDXO01. The sequence goes on from CAZUGT010000343.1 coordinate 6,554, forward strand.
CGCCCGAGACCTTCACCATGCACTTCGAGTTCGACAGCGCGCGGATTGCCGGGGAAAGCAAGGTGGTGCTCCGCCTGGTGCTGGAGACCATCCGGGCAGGCGCCGATACCACCATCGTGCTTGCCGGCCATGCCGACCGCGCCGGCCCCGACTGGTACAACGACGGCCTTTCCAAAAGGCGCGCGTTGGCGGTGAAGCGGGCGCTGACCGCCGCCGGGGTCGATGCGGAGGCCATCACCGTCAAATCCTTCGGTGAGCGCCGGCCCCGGATCATGACGTCCGACGGGATGCGCGAGCGCCGAAACCGGCGGGTGGAGATCGTGATCGGCCGGGCGGCGGCCCTCTAGCCGAATCCCTTGCTTGGGCCGGACACCCGCCCGGTTTCCGCCCCGCGGGTGTTCGCCATGTCCGGTTTTCCCGCGCTGGTTTAGGGCGTTTCGGCATGCTAAAATGGACCCGAAATGAGAAAGACCATCGCAGACGACCCGATGTACCAGGAAACCACCAAGGCGATCACCATCACGGTGGAGCCCAACTATCTCGACGACGAGTCGGAGCCGGACGATTTCCACTTCGTTTGGGCCTACCACATCACCATCGAGAACAACGGCGGCGAGACCGTTCAGCTGTTGCGGCGGCGCTGGCACATCACCGATTCCAACGGCAACGTCCAGGAAGTCCGGGGCGAAGGCGTGGTCGGCGAACAACCCATCCTGGAGCCCGGCGAGAGCTTTGAATATACCTCCGGCGCACCCCTTTCGACGCCGTCCGGGTTCATGGTCGGATCGTACCTGATGATCTCGGAGAACGGCGCCACCTTCGATGTTTCGGTGCCTGCATTCTCCCTGGATTCCCCTTATCAGCCCTCGGCCGTAAACTAGGTTCGGCGGGCGTTTGCGGGCGGCCGGTCCGGAGCGTGCAACCTCCCGTACTTCGTGTGCGTCTTTTCAATGGCAATCCTGTCGTCTAGATTGAGCGCAAATTTGCGTTTGACCGGCCAAGACCGGGCCGGGTGAGGAACAAGCCGTGAATGTAGAGAAGAAAATCGCCACGCCGGACAAGGCTTCGGCGGATGCCGAACGCCCCTCCCGCCAAGAGGCGGAGGAGGCCGTCCGCACGCTGATCCGCTGGGCCGGCGACGATCCGGCCCGCGACGGCCTGCTGGGGACGCCTGATCGGGTTGTCCGCGCCTATGAGGAATATTTCGCCGGATATGCCGAGGACCCGGAAGATTTGCTCGGCCGGACCTTCGATGAAACCGAGGGCTACGACGAGATCGTGGTCCTCAAGGACATCCCGTTCGCCTCCCATTGCGAACACCACATCGCGCCGATGATCGGCAAGGCGCACGTGGCCTACATTCCGGACAAGCGGGTGGTCGG
>CAZUGT010000344.1:0-2460 GCA_964620095.1 uncultured Rhodospirillaceae bacterium
ACGGGGTGCGGGTCGGAACTCATGAGCCTCTATCTAGACCCCGGGCCCGGCCCCCGCAACTCCCGGTGACGGGCTTGCCGCGCTCCATGTCATGCCCCAAAATGGCGGTTGGACATTTCCAGGGGAGGCAACCCATGATTACGGTCGTCGTGAACTTCAAGCTGCCGGACGGAACCACCCGCGAAAAGGCGTTCGAGAACATGAACAAGGCCGCGGTAAGATTCGAAAACATGCCGGGGCTGATCCGCAAGACCTTCCTGTTCGACGCCGAGCGGGGCCTGGGCGGCGGCGTGTATACCTGGGAGACCCGCGAGGCGGCCGAGGCGGTCTATGCCGAGGGCGGACCTTGGCGGCAGTCGCTGCAAGATCTTTACGGTGTGGTGCCGGACTTGACCTGGTTCGAGACCCCGGTGATCGTCGATAACCGGGCGGGCGAAATAAAGTCGGCCGCCTGAGCCCGCACTTGATCGGGCACTTGATCCCATAGGCGCGAGCGGCATGCCGGTCTGGGCCGAGACCACCCTCGGCACCTGGGGGCGGGTCCACCGTTCCCGGCTTCGGGCGGCCCGGCCCCTGGAGAGCGACGCCGTCCCGGATCTGGTACGCGCCGAAAACGATCTGGGCGTGGTGATCCACGGCGGCGGCCGGTGTTACGGCGATGCGTCGCTGGACACCGGCGGGCAGGCCATCCTCACCCGATCCCTCAACCGGATCGTAGATTTCGACCCGGCCGCCGGCGAAGTGGTCTGCGAAGCCGGTGTGACGTTCGAGGAACTCTCGTCGGCGATCTTTTCCCATGGCTGGTGCTACCCGGTGTCGTCGGCCACCGCCGCGGTCACCCTGGGCGGCGCGTTCGCCAACGATATTCATTCCAAGAACCACCATGTTCTCGGCAGTTTCGGCGACCATACCAAGTGGGTTGATTTGGCGCTGGCCGGAGGCGAGGTGGTCCGCGCGTCACCGGCGGAGAACGCCGATCTGTATTTCGCCAGCCTCGGCGGTATGGGGCTGACCGGCGCCGTCCTTCGAGTGTGTATCCGGTTGATGCCGATCCCGTCCAACAGCGTCGATGCCTGTTACGTTCCCTACCCGGATCTCGACGCCATGCTCGACGCCATCAACGGCGGCCGGGAGACCGAGGAGTTCTTGTTCGGCTGGATCGACGTGTTCGCCGGCGGTTCTGCGCTCGGCCGCGGCATCCTGGAAAGCGGGCGGTTGGCCGCCGCCGATGAGGGATGCCTTCCGCCGCCCAAGCCGCGGTCAATCCCCTTTGCGCCGCCGGCCGGTCCGTTTCTTGCGCCGGCCATGCGGCGGGTGGCGCGCCGCCGCTACGAGAAATTGCCGCCGCGCGGTGTTGAGGTGCGCAAGGACCTGTTTTCGTTTCTGTTTCCCCTCGATCACGTCAAGAGCTTCAACAAGCTCTATGGCCGATCCGGCTTCTACTCCATCCATGCCGGGTTTCCGCCGGCGGCCGAGCGCGCCGGCATTCGGGCCATGCTGGAAGAGATCGCCGCCGCCCAGGCAGGCTCGATCACCGCGGTGGTCAAGCCCATGCGCGGCCCCGGGCGGGGACTGATGTCATTTCCCATCGAAGGAATGGTGCTGGCCGCGGATTTGCCGCGCCGGCGGGACACGCCGCGTCTTCACAACCGGCTCGAGGCGCTGGTGCTGGATCATAGTGGACGACTTTATGTGGCCAAGGACGCACTGATGTCACCGGACGGCTTCGCGCGGATGTTCCCGAATCTGCCGGCGTTCCGCGCGGCCCTGGAGCGGTTCGACCCGAACGGCCGGTTTCAGTCCGACCTCGCCCGGCGCCTCAGGATACGCGGCTGACGGGCTACACGAAGCGGAGGAATGCCTGCCAGGCGGCCTGGGCGAGAATGAACGGCAGCCAGGCGGGCCCGCCGAAAAACAGGGAAATCCGCGCGGCCCGTCCCAGGGCTGGGGTCTTCGCATTGGGCGCGCAGCGCCAGACGCTGCGAAACAGCCAAACCAGGGTCACGCCGAACGCGCCCACCGTCGGCAGAACGAACAACGGTTTCCACACCAGCAGGTTCATGATCCCGGCCCCGGGTTCGTAGGGCGAGACCGAAAACGCGAGATTCAGAAATGCGCTGGCCCCGAAGGCGGGCCAAAACCCGTACCACCAGTAAAGCGGACCCGGTTTCTCCTCGCCCGCATAGGCGCGCGCGAAATAGCCTTTCGGGGCCCGGCTCACGACATCAGTCCGGAGACCGCGCCCCGGCGCCTGATCATGGCATAGAGGATCAGCACGGCGGCGACCAATAGCCCGGAACTGAGGCCCAACGACCAGCGGATGCCGACGAACTCGCCGAACACGCCGATTGTCAGGCCGGAGAACGACATCAGCCCCAGCGCCGACATGTTGTAGAGGCCGATAAACCGGCCGCGGGCCTCCACCGGCGCTTCCAATTGAACCAGCGTCTGGAGCATGGC
>CAZUGT010000345.1:0-28513 GCA_964620095.1 uncultured Rhodospirillaceae bacterium
GTTGCAGCAGGAGTATTTCCGCCAAAAGCTGGAAAACTGGCGTTCGGAACTCCTGGATGAGGCGAGCGAAACTCGTCAACACCTCCAAGAGACGAGCAGTCTTGAGCCCGACCTCGCCGACAGGGCCTCCGTCGAGACCGAAAGGTCCCTGGAACTTCGCACCCGGGACCGCGCCCGCAAGCTGATCGCAAAAATCGACGACGCGCTGGAACGGATCGAACTCGGCACATATGGCTATTGCGAGGAAACCGAAGAACCGATCAGTCTTCGCCGGCTCGAGGCCCGGCCGATCGCGACGCTGAGTATCGAGGCGCAGGAGCGCCACGAGCGGATGGAGCGGACCCACCGGGACGACTAGTTTCCCAATTATCGGGCAAGAATAGGGGGCCGATGGAATTCCGTCGGCCCCAAGTCGTTTCAATTCGGTTTGGGAGAACCCGCGCAACGAGTGCGGCCGGTTTTGCGCTTGCCTTGGGTGCCGAAGCGGTTAGAAAATCGCGCTCTCAAACGCAGTCGCAGAGACCGGCCATGACCACAGATGCCGATGCGGCCCCGGCCACGGGCGAAACGGAGACCGTATCCAACGATTACTTCGTCGAGCGGGACGGCGAGAGGTTTGCGGCGCTTCACCTGCTGATGGATTTGTGGGGCGCCGAGGGCCTGGACGACCCAGCCTTGATCAGGAAAACCCTGCGGGAGGCCGCCAGGGCGGCCCGCGCGACGGAACTGCATGTGCACCTGCATCAATTCAGCGAGAACGGCGGGATTTCCGGCGTGCTGGTGCTGGCGGAATCCCATATCAGCATCCATACGTGGCCGGAACGGGGGTTTGCGGCCATCGATGTATTCATGTGCGGCGACTGTGATCCCGAAGCTGCGCTGGCGGTGTTCGAAACCGCGTTCAACTGCGATCGGATATCGGTCACCGAACAGCGCCGGGGCCGGCAGCCTTGAATTGGTTTGACGAGGCGCTTCACGACGAATGGGGCGGCCAAGGATACACCCAGCGGTTCGAAGTCACCCGAACCGTCTGCGAGGTTTCAACCGGCCGCCAGAAACTGGTGATATTCGAAACTCCCCGTTTCGGGCGCGTGCTGGCCCTCGATGGGGTGGTCCAAACCACCGAGGCGGACGAGTTCTGCTATCACGAAATGCTGACCCATGTTCCGATCTTCGCCCATGGAAAGGTTCGGGATGCGCTGATTGTCGGCGGCGGCGACGGCGGCGCCTTGAGAGAGGTCTTGCGTCACGACGGCATCGGTTCGGCGACACTGGTCGAAATTGACGACACTGTAATCAACGTGTGCCGCGAACACATGCCGGGCCTGAGTGACGGCGCATTCGACGATCCGAGATGCGCGACCCGGATCGAGGACGGCGCCGCCTTCGTCCGGGACACCGACCGGAAATTTGACCTCATCATCGTCGACTCGACCGATCCGATCGGCCCTGGCGAGGTCTTGTTTACCCCCGAATTCTACGCCGATTGCCGTCGCTGCCTGCGCGAGAACGGGATTCTGGTGACCCAGAGCGGCGTGCCGTTCCTGCAGCCGGACGAGCTTGGAAGCGTGCATCGAAGCCTCGGTTCCGTGTTCTCGGACGCCACATTCTATCTCACCGTCGTCCCGTCCTACGTGGGCGGCTACATGACGCTGGGGTGGGCATCGGACCGCCCGGCGCCGCGCGAGACGGACCCGGAGGAATTGGCGGAACGCGTGGGGCGCGCTGGCCTGTCTTTCAAATACTACTCGCCGTCGATCCACAGAAGCGCATTCGCGCTGCCGCCGTTCATCGCCCGAATGCTTGAGGCCTAGAGCGTGATAACTCCATTGGGAAGCGCATCCGGCGTTTTGGAAGGCGTTTGCGTGACCCCCTCACTCTCATATCTTATGCATATCTTATGCATATCTTATGACCCCCTCACTCTCATATCTTATGACCCTCTCCCCCTGGCCTACTCCGCCGAAGTAGCCTTCGGCTACGAAGGCTGGAAAGAAGGGGGAGAGGGGACTGCTCCCTTACCCTCGCCCCCTTTGGGGGAGAGGGACGCGGAGGCTTTGCGAAGCGGCAGCTGAGCTTAGCCGTAGCTGGGTGAGGGGGATTTCGTGTTGACGCCGCGACAAGGAATCGACTCAAACCAACCCAGGGAATCCCCCTTCGATTCACAATCGAGGCATCTCGCCCTAGCGGGTCGGCACCGGCGCTTCGCCCGAGTAGTCGTAGAAGCCGCGGCCCGACTTCTTGCCCATCCAGCCCGCCTCCACGTATTTCACCAGCAGCGGACACGGCCGGTATTTGGTATCGGCGAGCCCGTCGTGCAGGACCTGCATGATGGCGAGACAGGTATCCAGACCGATGAAGTCGGCCAGTTCCAGCGGCCCCATGGGATGGTGGGCGCCCAGCTTCATGGCCGTATCGATGGCCTCGACCGAGCCGACGCCCTCGTAGAGGGTATAGACCGCCTCGTTGATCATCGGCAGCAGAATGCGGTTGACGATAAAGGCCGGAAAATCCTCGGCGCTGACCGGGGTCTTGCCGAGCTGCTGGGTGAAGCCGCGGATTTCCTCGAACACGGCGGGTTCCGTCGCGATGCCGCGGATGAGTTCGATCAGCTCCATGAGCGGCGCCGGGTTCATGAAATGAATGCCGATGAACCGCTCCGGCCGGTCGGTCCGCGACGCCAGGCGGGTAATGGAAATCGACGACGTATTGGTGCCCAGGATGGCATCCGCATTCAGGATCGGACAAACCGCATCGTAAATCCCGGTCTTGATCTCCTCGTCTTCGGTCGCCGCCTCGATGACCAGATTGCAATCCGCGAGCGGCGCGTATTCGGTGTTGCCGTGGATGCGGCCCAATGCGGCCTTCATGTCATCGTCGCTGAGGCGCTCCCGCTTGACCAGGCGGCCGAGATTCTTCTCGATGGTCGCCAGCGCCGAGGAAACCTGTTCCTCCGAGATGTCGACCAGATGAACGTCGAAGCCCGACACGGCGCAAACGTGGGCGATGCCAAGGCCCATCTGGCCCGCACCGATAACGCCGATCGTGTTGATTCCGGAGCTCATGTTCGATGTGTTCCCATGTCTGTTTCTCCGCTGATCGCCTCAGTCAGGCAGCTCGCTGGAGAGCTCGGGCAATGCCTCGAAGAGGTCCGCCACGAGCCCGTAATCGGCCACCTGGAAGATCGGCGCCTCCTCGTCCTTGTTGATGGCGACGATCACCTTGCTGTCCTTCATGCCCGCCAGATGCTGGATGGCGCCCGAAATGCCGACGGCGATATAAAGCTCCGGCGCGACGATCTTGCCGGTCTGCCCGACCTGGAAGTCGTTGGGCACGAAACCCGCATCGACCGCCGCCCGGGACGCGCCGACCGCCGCGCCGAGCTTGTCCGCAACCGCTTCGAGCAGGTGAAAATTCTCGCCGCTCTGCATGCCGCGGCCGCCGGAAATGATGACCCGGGCCGACGTCAGTTCCGGCCGTTCGGAGACGCTCAGCTGGGTGCCGACGAATGACGAGAGCCCGGGATCTTCGGCGCTCGCCACCTCCGAAATTTCGGCGCCGCCGCCGCCGGCGGGCGCGGCCTCGAAGGCTGTGGTCCGGACCGTGATCACCTTGACCGGATCGGCGGACCGGACCGTGGCGACCGCGTTGCCGGCGTAAATCGGGCGCTGGAACGTGTCGGCGCTTTCGATCGCGCTGATGTCGGAAATCTGGGCGACATCCAGCAAGGCGGCGACGCGGGGCATGAGGTTTTTGCCGAAGGTGCTGGCCGGGGCGAGAATATGCGAATACTCGCCGGCGAGGCCGGCGACCAGCGGCGTCAGCGTTTCGGCCAGCGGGTTTTCGTAGAGCGCGGCGTCCGCCACCAGCACGCGCCCCACCCCGCCGATGGCGGCGGCCGCCTCGGCGGCCGGCCCGCAGCCGGCGCCGGCGACCAGCACATGCACGTCGCCGAGGACCGCCGCCGCGGTTACCGTGTTCAGCGTCGATGGCTTCAGCTCGGCATTGGAATGTTCGGCAATGACCAGGACCGGCATCAGATGACCTTGGCTTCGTTTTGGAGTTTCTCGATCAGTTCGCCGATGCCGTCCACCATGACGCCGGCTTCCCGCTTGGCGGGTTCCTCGACCTTCAGCGTCGTCAGGCGGGGAGCGGTTTCGACGCCGAGATCGGCCGGCGCAAGGCTGTCGATGGGCTTTTTCTTGGCCTTCATGATATTGGGCAGGGACGCGTAGCGGGGCGTGTTGAGCCGCAGGTCCGTGGTCACGATGCAGGGCATCTTGAGGCGGACGGTCTCCAGTCCGCCGTCGACTTCCCGCGTCACGTCCGCCGAGCCGTCCGCGATGGAGAGTTCGGATGCGAACGTGCCTTGAGGCCAGCCCAACAGGGCGGCGAGCATTTGGCCGGTCTGATTGCTGTCGTCGTCGATCGCCTGCTTGCCGAGAATGACCAGGTCGGGCGATTCCTTCTCGACGATTGCCTTCAACAGCTTGGCCACCGCCAGCGGTTCGAGCTCTTCATCGGAAAGGACATGAATGCCCCGGTCGGCGCCCATGGCCAGCGCCGTGCGGATGGTTTCCTGGCATTGCTGCGGGCCCATGGAGACGGCGATGAGTTCCTCCGCCGTTCCCGCCTCGCGCAGCTGCACGCCTTCTTCCACGGCAATTTCGTCGAACGGGTTCATCGACATCTTGACGTTGGCGAGTTCCACCCCCGTCTGGTCGCTCTTGACGCGAACCTTGACGTTGTAGTCGACGACCCGCTTAACGGCGGTCAAAACCTTCATTTTTTGGCCTGTGCGTCTTCGGGAACCCCTTCGAAAGGGAGCGTTTCACGAATTATTTTGCAATGCAACATAGAAAGTGCGGCCGAGGCCGAGAAACCCGGGCTACCGGTTGGCCCCCGGCACCCACAATACGTCCGCTCTTCCGTCGTCGTTGGCCGCGCGGGCCATGACGAAGAGGAGATCGGACAGCCGGTTGAGGTATTTGAGCGCCGCCGGGTTGACGGGCTCCCCGGCGGCCAATGCCGCGGTCCGCCGCTCGGCCCGCCGGACGATGGTCCGCGCGAGGTGCAGGTGCGCCGAGGTTTCGGAACCGCCGGGAAGCACGAACGACGTCAGCGCCGCCAGCCGGCCGTTGATCGCGTCGATCTCGGTCTCCAGGCGCCGGACCTGGCCGTCGCTTATCCTGAGCGCCCCCTCGGTTTCCAAATCGGGCGTTGCGAGGTCGGCGCCGAGATCGAACAGGTCGTTCTGGATTCGGCTCAGCGCTTCGTCCGGTTCGGCGGCGGCGCCCAGGCGGGCCACGCCGATGACTGCATTGGCTTCGTCGACGGCGCCGCAGGCCTCGACCCTCGGCGAATGCTTTTGAACGCGCTTCCCCCCGGCGAGGGACGTTTCACCGCCGTCACCGCCACGGGTGTAGATTTTGTCGAGCTTGACCATCCAGTCTTCTACTCGAGGAACGCCAATAACGCCAATATGCAGACCAGCAGGACCGCAACGCCCTGCAGCCCGACCCGCCAACGCATCAGGATGTTGCTGAACCGGGGGGAAAACAGCCGTCCCCGCCGTCCCATGGAGAACACGCCGAAGAACAGGACCAGGGCGGTCGCGATCATCGCCGCCAGCAGGAGTACCGAAATTGCCCCGAACGCGAAATCCATGGGATAGCTTTACTCCCTGTGGGCGAATTTCGCACCCCCGGAAACGTCAATCCGATGAATCGGTGGTCTTCTTGGGGGCCATTGCCCAGGGCCGCCCCAGGGGCTGCTCTAGTCGCGCTTTACCGCCCCCGTTCCCCTATCCGCATTTCGAATAGGTGCACGCCGTACAGATGTCGCAGCCTTCGGCGTGGATCAGGCTGGCCTGCCCGCACTTTGGGCATTGGCTGAACATGTTTCCGGCGCCGGCGGGCGGGTCCTCGAGGTTGACGACCTTGAGCGCCCGCTGGGCCTCGCCGGCGAGACCGGGCTCGGCCTCCGTCGGCAGGAATCCGATCTGGATCATGTGGTCCTCGATGACCTGGCCGATGGCGGCGAGCAGCGACGGCACGTACTTTCCGTTCATCCACTGGCCGCCGCGGGGATCGAAGACGGCCTTCAGTTCGTCGACGACGAACGACACGTCGCCGCCGCGGCGGAATACGGCCGAAATCATCCGGGTGAGGGCGACGGTCCAGGCGTAATGCTCGGTGTTCTTGGAATTGATGAACACCTCGAACGGACGCCGCCGTCCGTCCTGGACGATATCATTGAGGGTGATGTAGATCGCGTGATCGCTCTCCGGCCAATGGACTTTGTAGGTGGAGCCCTCCAGGGCCTCCGGGCGGTCGAGCGGCTGGGTCAGATAGACGAGCGCGCCGGAATCACCCTGATCGACCGGCCTCGCCGGCTCGCTCGGCGCCTCCAGGGGCAGTTCCTCCTGCTCGCCCGCCTGGGCCGGTTCGCTCGATTTGGCCTCGAGCACGGCCCCGGTGACTTCGTTCGGCCGGTAGGTGGTGCAGCCCTTGCAGCCCAGATCATAGGCCTGGATGTAGATATCCTTGAAATCCTCGAAGGAGATGTTCTCGGGGCAATTGATGGTCTTGGAAATGGAGCTGTCGACGAATTCCTGTACCGCCGCCTGCATGACCAGATGATCGGCGGGCGTCAGCGCCTGGGCATCGACGAAGGCATCCGTCAACGGCCGGTTTCCGCCGAACATCCGGCGGTAGAGACGATAGGCGTAATCGGATACTTCCTCCTCCCGCCGGGAGCCGTCGGGCATCAGCACATGGCGGTTGTAGGAAAAGCTGAAGACCGGTTCGAGGCCCGACGACACATTGTCGGCCAGCAGCGAAATGGTTCCCGTCGGCGCGACCGAGGTCACCAGGGCGTTGCGGACCCCGTTTGCGGCGATGGCGGCGCGAACATCCTCGTCCAGCCGCGAGATGCCCTCGGTCGCGAGATAGGCGTCCCGGTCATAGAGGGGAAAGGCGCCCTTCTCGGCGGCGAGACCGGCCGAGGCCAGGTAGGCGGCCCGCTGGAGGGTCTTGAGCCATTCGCGGGTGAGCGCGACCGCATCGGCCGAGCCGTAACGCGCGCCGCACATGATGAGGGCATCGGCAAGCCCGGTGATGCCAAGGCCGATCCGGCGTTTCCGGGCGGCTTCGGCGGCCTGTTCGGGCAGGGGATAACGCGATGCATCGATGGCGTTGTCGAGCATCCGGACGGCGGTGGCGGCCAGACGGGAAATCGCGTCCGCCGGGATCGACGCGGCTTCGGTGAACGGGTCGCTCACCAGCCTGGCCAGATTTATCGAGCCCAGCAGGCATGCGCCGTACGGCGGCAGCGGCTGTTCGCCGCACGGGTTCGTCGCATGGATGGTTTCGCAATAGGACAGCGGATTCAGCCGGTTTATCCGGTCGATGAAAATCACCCCCGGTTCGGCGTAGGCGAAGGTCGCCCGCATGATCTTGTCCCACAGCTCGCGGGCCGGCAGCGAACCGTAAACCGTTCCGTCGAACCGCAGCTGCCAGGACAGATCCTGCTTCACCGCCTCCATGAATGCGTCCGTGACCAGCACCGAGAGGTTGAACATCCGAAGCCGGCCGGCCTCCTGCTTGGCCTCGATGAAGGCCTCGATGTCCGGATGATCGCAGCGCATCACGGCCATCATCGCGCCCCGCCGGGAGCCGGCGCTCATGATGGTCCGGCACATGGCGTCCCAGACATCCATGAACGACAACGGACCCGAGGCGTCGGCGCCGACGCCTTTCACCGGGGCGCCCTTGGGCCGCAGGGTGGAGAAGTCGTACCCGATGCCGCCGCCTTGCTGCATGGTCAAGGCGGCTTCCCGGAGCGCCTCGAAGATTCCCGACATGTCGTCCGGGATTTGACCCATCACGAAGCAGTTGAACAGGGTGACGTCCCGCTCCGTGCCGGCGCCGGAGAGAATTCGCCCGGCGGGCAGGAACCTGTAGTCGGAGAGGGCACCTTCGAAGGCGCCTTCCCAATCGGCCGGGGAGGATTCCACCGCGGCCAAGGCCTTGGCGACCCGGGCAAAAGTGTCCTCGACGGTTTTGTCCACGGGCGCACCATCGGGATGCTTCAGCCGATATTTCATATCCCAGATTTGTTGGGAAATGCTGGCAGTCTCTGTATGGGCCATGTGGACACGTCCCGCCGATCAATCCGGAGCGGCCGGCAGATGGACTTTTTGCCCACTAAAATTATTGAATTTCAACGAGTTATGCTGCCAGCCGCGTATATTCTAGGCAAGCCGTGGAAACCGGTCAACTAAAAGTTCTTGTTTTGTTTCCACTGCTCGATCCCCCGGCTCATGTGGGCTAGAGGCTTATAATCATTACGAAATTTGGAATTTCCCCTTTATCCACGATATTCCGGCAGTGATTGTCCACCGGATTGTCCTCAACGGCGGCCATCAGGCGCCGGTCCGGGATGCTTCTTCCTCGAGGCGGCGGCTGGCGGTCTCGATTCGGCTTTCCAGTTCCTTCATGAACGGCCGGCGTTCGAGGTCCTTCGGCATGGGCTCGAGGAATTCGAGAACGATGGTTCCCGGGCGCTTCACGAACTGCCGCCGGCCCCAGAACACGCCCGAATTGACCGCAACCGGCACCACCTCGGTATCGATGCCGGCCGCGAGGGTTGCGATTCCGGGGAAGTAGCGGCCGGTTTCACCGGGCGGCACGCGCGTGCCTTCGGGGAAGATCACCACCGAACGGCCGTCGCCGATGATGCGGCCGACCTGACCGGTCAGCGCACGCAGGGCGGAGATACCGCCCTTGCGGTCGATGACCGCGTGGTCCGCCTTCCGCATGTACCAGCCCCAGAGCGGAATTCTCAAGAGTTCGATCTTCATCACGTAGGCGTTCCCGGCATTCATCTTGAGGAACTCCATGGTGTCCCAGGCCGACTGATGCTTGGCGGCAAAGATGACCGGCTTGTCGGGGACACGTTCCCGTCCGCGGATTTCGATCCGGGTTCCGATGATGTTCTCGAGCAGCCAGTCGCTGCCGACCGCCCACAGCCGGATGCCCTTGCGGAAGGTTGGCGCCGGAAACGGCATCAGCGCCCAAAGGCTCAGCATCAGGGCGATGGTCCAGCCGAAATAGAGCAGGTTGAAGACGATCGAGCGGAGGAAGGTCATGCGCCGGTCAACCAACCCTGCCGGGCGCCAATCCGCCGGCCGCGTGTCTTATCCAGGCCAGGATGAACTTGGTGTATTCGGTAACCACCAATGACGCACTGCCCGGCCATGCCCACCAGCGCTCGCGCTTGAACCGCTCGGGGAACACCGGGTGGGGGACGATGACGATTTCCGGCATGGCGCGGCGAAACTCGAGCATGCTGCGCGGCATGTGGTAGTTGGCAGTCACCAGGGACAGAGAGCGAAATCCATTGCGTTCGATCCACGCCGCCGTCTCGGTCGCATTGCCCGACGTGCTGACCGCCGAGTGGCCGACCGTGACGCAGCAAATGAAATCCTCCGGCGCTCGCCGCGAGATTTCCAGCAATCGGGCCACGTCCACACCCCGATAGACGCCGGAGACGAATAGTTTCCGCGCCCGATTTTCGGCCAGCAGGTCGAGGCCCTTGTCCAGCCGTCCGCTGCCCCCGGTGAGGACGACGATGGCGTCGGTGGTTGTTGCGGCATTCGGCGGCGATGCGGGAATGGATCGGTAAAACAGTACCAGCCCGGCAATCCAGAGGCCGGCGATCAACAGGCCGGCCAGGGCCGAGAGGAGGGCCGCGATGCCGGCGGTTCTTCGTTGCAATGTTCTTCGTCGTGCCATTTTCGAACGGCCTAGACCATGCGGGCGAGGGAGCGGAGCACCGTTATCCGCGCCGTCAACCAGGCCAGCAGACCGGTTGCCGGCAGCAGGAGGACGACGGCGATCCAGGCGCCGAGGCTCAATTCGATGCCCGGCAGCACCCCAAATCCCAGGAATTCCGCCAGCAACCCCAACGCGATCAGCACCATTGCCGCCGCAAGGATCCCAATCGCCGCGCCGCGCAGGCCGAGCATCATCGACCGGACGGCAAACTGGGCGGCGATGTACCGGTCATGGGCGCCGATGAGGTGCATGACCTCGATCACTTCCCGATGGACGCCGAGCCCGGCCCGGGTGGTGAAGACAATGGTGCCGACGGTTGCCGCGCCGACAAGCAGGAAAATCAGCACCGCAACCGCTTCGGTGGAGCGCAGCGCCCGCAGGAAGCCGGACATCCAGACGCCATGATCGTCGACGGCGGCGCCGGGCACGGCTCGCCGGAGCTGTTCGGTCAGGGTGGCGATGGCCGGTATATCATCCCGATCGATTTCCACATCGATGATTTGAGGCAGCGGCAGCTGGCTCGCATCCGCGGCGGCGCCGAGCCACGGTTTCAGAAGCTCGCGGACTTGGCCGGGCGGCAGCAGGGTGACCTCTTCGACTCCCTCGGTCGCTTCGAGAATTTTGATTGCCGCGGCGGCGCGCCGCTCATCGGTGCGGTCGTCCTCGCCTGCCGGGAGTTGAACCGTCAGGGTTTCGGAGAGACCCTTGTCCCATGTGCCGGCGAGGTCGCTGAGCGCAAAAACCCCGGCCAATGTCAGAGAGGCCAGGAACACCATGAACGCGGTGAGCCAGGGCAGGTAGCGGCTGGTATCGTCGCGCTCGAAGGGCAGATCGGTCCGGCGGCTCAGGAGCGCCATGGTCAGAGCCTCCTCGTGCGGGGCAGGGCTTCCACCGTCGCGGCCGGTTCGGACCCTCTGTCCTCGATGGAAAGACGGCCACCCTCGAGATGCATGATCGGGCGCGGCGAGGAAGAAATGAGGCTCTTGTTGTGGGTGGCGATAACCACCGTCGTGCCAAGCCTGTTCAGCTCCTCGAACAGATGGAGCAGACGGGCGGCAATGCGGTCATCCACGTTTCCCGTCGGTTCGTCGGCGAGCAGCAGCTTGGGCTGGGCGATCACAGCCCGGGCGATGGCGACGCGCTGTTGCTGGCCGCCGGACAGGGTCTCAGGCCATGCGGCCATATCCTCTTCCAGTCCGACCCAGGTGAGCAATTCCTCGACATGTTTCTTGATCTCCTTTTCCTTCATGCCGGACACCCGCAGCGGCAGGGCGACATTGTCGAACGCGGTTTGATGGGACAGGAGGCGGAATTCCTGGAACACCACGCCGATGCGGCGGCGGAGCGTCGGATAGTCGTCGCGGCGGAGGGAGGCGATGTCGCGGCCGAAGAGGGACACGGAACCACGGGTCGGTTTCCTCGCCAGGTACATCAGGCGCATCAGCGACGACTTCCCGGCGCCGCTTTCACCCGTAAGGAAATGGAACGAGCCGGCGGACAGGGCGAAGGACAGGTCCTGCAACACTTCGGGGCCCATCCCGTAGCGCAGGCCGACGGTTTGAAATCGGACGATTTCATCCATGTGTCGCGGAACTCGATTTGCCGGTTTGGTGACCGCAGAATGGCACGGGGTTAAATGTCCCGTCCAGGGCGACGCGGCGCGGCCTCTGGGCGGCCGGGCGGAATTCGATTCCTTTCCGGGCCTCCGGGGCAAAGTTGCGAAAATATCGGCATTTACCTATAAGTAGTTGAACATTCAACAGGACTTGCGGCAATGCGCATCACCTGTCCGTCCTGCTCGATTTCGTACGATGTCGACGGTTCCTTGTTCGGCGATCAAGATAGGCCGGTCCGCTGCTCCAATTGCGGTCACCAGTGGCTTCAGGCGCGAATCGCCGAGCCGGCCGCCCAACCCGCCCCGCCGCCGCAGCCCTCCAATCAGCCCTCCAATCAGGCCTCCTATACGCCCCAGCCATATCCGGCGCCCGACCCCGATCCGCGGCAGCCGCCGCCCCCGGAGGCTGATGCCGCGCCTGAACCCGCGCCTGAACCCGCGCCCGCCGCCGGACCCGAGCCGCTCGGGCCCCTCATGGAAGAGGCGGAAGAACCCGACGGGGACATCGAGCCCGACGACAAGCCGAATCCGCACCCGGACCTGATCGCCGAGATATATTCCGGGCCCGTTGCCGCCGACGATGCGCAAAAGACCGGCCGCCGCGGCCTCTGGGTATCGCTGACGGCGCTCGGCGCCGTCGCCATTATCCTGGTGGGCCTGGTGTACGCCCGCGGTCCCATCGTCTCATTGGTCCCTGGTCTGGCGGGCATATACGCGCTGGCCGGCCTCGGCCAAACGCTGGGCGCCGGACTGCGTATCGACCTCGATCAGCCGACCAGGGAAGCCGAGGGGGATGCGAAATGGATTCTGGTAAAGGGATCCATCACCAACGTCTCCGACAAGCCGCGGGCCGTGCCGATGATCCGGATCTCGTTGGCCGATGCGGCCGGCAACGAAATCCGGCATCTGAACCTCCTTCTGGCGAAGGATAAGCTGGCGCCCGCGGAAAGCTTCAGGTTCACCGGGCGCATCGACGATCCGCCGCCCGCGGCGCGGCGGGCCGATGTCTGGTTCATCGACGAAGAGGTTCCGAAGCCCGCGGGCGGGGCCCCGGCCCGGTAAGCGGCAATATCCGCCCGCCGGGCGGGTCTTTCTTTCCGGCGACCGGGCCTGCAAGCCGCCCTAGATCGGCTCTAGAAGCGCTTGAGCAGGCGCTCGATGTATTCCAGCTCCAGGTCGGGCCGCCAAAGATCGCCGGCCCGCCGGCGAAGTTCATCGAGGATTTCCCGGGCGCGCTGAATTTCGGATTCGCTCGGAATCTCGACATTGCCGGTGGCGGTGCCGGTCGTGCCGTCTTCCTCCGTTGGACGTCCGAAGGGATCCCTGTTGCCGGGCCGCAACCCTCTGAGTTCAGGTCCCTGGAAGCGGCCGATCCGGCCTGAACGCCCAAGCCGGTTGCCGCGGCCGAGCCGCCGGGCGAAGGCCCGCGCGGCATTCTGGGCGCCCTGGCGCAGCGCTTCCAATGCCTCGGTCTGTGGACCGACCGCCTGCGAGGGTTGACCCTGGCCAAGCGCGCGCTCCGATTGCCGCATGGAGCGTTCCGCCTGGCCGAGATTTTGCGGAACCTGCCCCATCATCTCGCCCAAACGCTGCATGAGTTCGCCCAGCTGACGGCGGATGCTTTCCTGCTCCTCCCGGCTTTCTTCGAGGGGTGCATCCCCGGTCTCGCCTTCCTGCGAGCGCCGGAAGGTGTCGTCCAGGAGGCTTTGTTGACGTTGGATGATACCCTGAAGCCGGCGCATCGCCTCTTGCGCTTCGCGGGACTGCCGCTGCTGCTGCCGGTTTCGGGCCTGGGCTCCCTGCAGGCTCTCCAGCATGCGCTGGAGCTGCGCCATCATTTCCCGCGCCGCATCCCGGTTCCCCTGGCGCATCAGTTCCCGCGCCCGGTCCAGCATCCGCTGAAATTCCTCGTTGGTCATGGTCTGCGTGTTGGGGTCCAGCTGCGGCAGTTCGCCGTTCTGCTCGAGCTGCTGCATCAGCGCCGACAGGAACCGTTCCAGCGCCCGCTGGACCTCGTCCATCAAACGCTCCAGTTCCTCCAGGCTGGCGTTGTTCTCGAGCGCTTCGCGGAGGGCTTCCTGCGCTGCCCGGAGGTCCCGGCTGGCCAATGCCGACAAGCCTTCTTCAAGGTGCAGGGCGATATCCCAGAGCATCCTTTGAACGCCCGAGACCGTGCCGGTCTTTTTGTCCCGCGCCAGACGTTCGCGCGCCACCCGGATGGCCAGGTACGCCGAGGTGTCGTCCTGGAAGCGGTGGGGCTCGTCGCTGACGTTGTCCAGCTTCAAGGCGCCGAGAAGCCGGCTTTGTTTCGTGGCCTTGAGGCGTTTGCGCACCTCGACCAGTTCCCGGGCAACGGCGTGGGTGAAGAGACGTTCGGGAAGGACCACCGGTTCCACCGCGCTGACACCGGTCTGGCCGCGCTCGTCGGTGGCGATCAGGTGAACCAGCACCGGCAGGCCCGCCCACACATGAGAGGTCAGATCGTGGGACGATTTTCCCTTGGCCGAAATCGACCCCTCGCCGGGGAAGGGAAGGCGGAGGGAAATTTCCCTTTCGCCGTCCGGGATGGGCTCGCCGTCGAGCCGGCGGACGGAGGCGGTGACGCTCTTCAGGCCGTAATCATCCGTCGCCTCGAACGGCAGCCGAAGCTTGAGATCGCTGTTGGTTTCGGGCGCCGCCGTGAAGGTCACCACCGGCGCCTTGTCGGCGATCACCTCGATATCCCAAGCCGCCAATTCGCGGCCCTTTTGCTCGAGGCTGAGACGCGATCCCTCGGTGATTTCCGTCTCCAGGTGATAGCCGTCGGCCTCGACCCGGTTGAGTTCGGTCGCCGTCTCGTCGATGAGCAATGACGGTATCTGTCCGCCGCCGGAGACCTGAACCAGGACCGTGCTGCCGGCGGGGACGCGGACGGTCCCGGCGGCGGCGGCCGCGGCCGGGCTTTCGGCTCGTTCGCCGGTGCCGAAATAAATCGGTGCGGCCTGGGTGTAGGCGGGAGGCGTTATCCAGACGTCGTAGGCCACGCGCTGCTGAAAGGCGTCCGAATCGAGGGGCGGCACCAATGCGCGGGAGATACGCTCGACCGATTGATTGCCGGCGGCGACAAAGCCGATCAGCACGATCAGCACCAGCCCGGCGCGAACCGCCCACGGGTCCCGCCGGGTCAGGCCGGCCCTCGGCAAGTTCAGCCTGAGCCGTTCGGCCCGTTCGGCCATCCGGCGCCGATGGGCTGCCCACAGCGCCTCCGCCGCGGGGTCATCCGATCCGGCTGCGAGTTCGTCGTCCAGCGCGGTGAGCGGCCGATGGTCCAGGCCGCTGTCGGTTTCGATCCGGTGGCGGGCCCGGATATCGCCGACGGCCGGCACACGGGTCACCACCCGCTGGAGCAGGCCGGCAATGGCCACCAGAAAGGCGATGACGATGAAAGCATGCAGCCAGACGGGCAGCAGCGGCAGGACGTCGAACAGGGCGAGCGCAAGCAGCAGCCCCGTCAGGCCGACCGCCGGCCACAGGCGCGGCCACAAATCTTCGAAATGCAGGCCCGCCCGGGCGAGCCCGAGATATAAGCCGAACAGCGGTCCACGCCTGATTTTCATGCCTGACTTAACGTCCCTTTTGGCCGGGTTCCGTCGCTCGCGCGGCGCAAATATGCACGTCGAAGTCGATGCCCCCGCCGGGCCCCGGACGGATCAGCCGTCCAGCCAGGGCGCGATGCTCTCGCGGGCCAGGTAATCGTCTACCTCTATGCGCTCCCTGACAACCGCAAATTGGTCGCCGTTGACCAATATTTCGGGCACCAGCGCACGGGAATTGTAGGTCGAGGCCATGACCGCGCCGTAGGCGCCGGCGGTCCGAAACGCCACGAGATCGCCGGATTCCATGTCGGGCATGGGAATCCGTTCGCCGAACGTATCTCCGGTCTCGCAGACCGGACCCACGATATCCGCCGGTTGGCGCCCATTTTCCGCCGATTCGGCGATGGGGACGATGGCATGCGAGGCGTCGTACAAGGCCGGGCGGATGAGATCGTTCATGGCCGCGTCGAGGATCAGGAACCGCCGCGTGGCCCCTTCCTTGACGTAGACCACGCGGCTCACCAGGACGCCTGCATTTCCGGCGATCACGCGGCCCGGTTCGAACAGGAACCGGCAGTCGAGATCGCCCATGACCTCTCTGACCATGGCGCCGTATTCGGCCGGGCTGGGCATCGGCTCGTCGTCGTAAGGGGCGCCCAATCCGCCGCCGAGGTCCAGGGTCCGGATCTCGAAGCCGCCGGCCCGCAGCATCGCGGTCACGTCGCGCAGCCGGGTGAAGGCGTCCCGGTAAGGCCGGAGATCGGCGAGCTGGGAGCCGATATGCATGGCGAGGCCGACCAGCTCCACATGCGGCAGGGCCGCGCCGGCGGTAAACACTTCGTGAGCCCGGGTCCAGTCGACGCCGAACTTGTCCTCCCGGCGTCCGGTGGAGATTTTGTCGTGAGATCCGGCGTCGATATCGGGATTGAGCCGGACGGCGGCGCGGGCCGTCTTTCCGAGCTCTCCGGCGACCCGGCTGACGGCCTCGAGCTCCGGTTCCGATTCGACGTTTATCTGCAGGATGTCCGCCTGGATGGCCTGGCGGATTTCGTCCCCGGTCTTGCCGACGCCCGAAAACACGATCTTGCCGGGCGGCATGCCGGCCCTGAGGGCCCGGGTGAGCTCACCGCCCGAAACCACATCGGCGCCGGCGCCGTTGGCGGCGAGGATTTTCAGGACCGACAGATTGGAGTTCGCCTTCACCGAATAGCACACCGTCGCGTCGAGGGGCTGGAGGCCGTCCATGAAGACCCCGATATGCCGCTCGATCGTGGCCGTCGAATAGCAATAGAACGGCGTCCCGACCTCATCGGCGATGCGGTCAAGGGGCACGTTCTCGGCGTGAAGGACGCCGTCGCGGTATTCGAAGTGGTCCATTCGTCGGTCAGCTCTGTTCGGCCGGTCTATCGGGTCGGATATTGCCGGGGAAATTCCTGCTTGGCGTCGGGCGGCGGATCGAGCGCGGATTTTTTTCCGCACGCGGCAAGGACCGGCAGCAAAATAGCCGCCGCCATGAGGAAGGCCAGTCGTCGACGTGTCATCAGCCGCCTCCGTCCAGAAATCGGCGCCGTGCCTCGGCGCAGGCGTCCGCCACATTGGCGGGCGCGGTTCCGCCATAGCTTACCCTGCCGGCTACCGATTCCTCCAGACCCAGGACCGAATAGATGTCGTTGGTAATTCCGGGCTCGACGGAATGAAAGTCGGCCAACTCCAGGTCTTCCAGCGGGCAGGACTTCTTTTCGGCGAGTTTCACCAGGTTTCCGGTCACGTGATGAGCTTCGCGGAACGGCATGTCCAAATTCCTGACCAGCCAATCCGCCACATCGAGCGCGTTGGAGCCCCCGGCGGCGGCCGCGGCCCTCATCCGGTCTTCATCGACCCGCAGGTCGGTAACCATGCCGGTCATGGCGGCAAGGCACAGGTTGAGCGCGTCGGCGGTTTCGAAAACCGGCTGTTTGTCCTCCTGCATGTCCTTGCTGTAGGCCAGCGGCAGGCCCTTCATGACCGTCAGCAGGCCCATCAGCGTCCCGAAAATGCGCCCGGTCTTGGCGCGCACCAGTTCCGCGGCGTCCGGGTTGCGCTTCTGGGGCAGCATGGAGCTGCCGGTCGAAAAGGCGTCCGACAGCGTGATGAAGCGAAACGGCTCGCTGGCCCAGATCACCATTTCCTCGGCGAGCCGCGACAGGTGCGTCGCGGTGATGGCCGCGGCGGCCAGGAACTCGATGGCGAAATCCCGGTCCGAAACGGCATCGAGGGAATTGGCCGCCGGCCGGTCGAAGCCGAGCGCCTCGGAGGTCGCCTGCCGGTCGATGGGCAATGACGTTCCCGCCAACGCCCCGGATCCCAAGGGGTTCTCGTTGAGCCGCGCCCGGCAGTCGGCGAATCGGCCCCGGTCCCGCCCGGCCATTTCCACGTAGGCCAGCAGATGATGGCCGGCCGTCACCGGCTGGGCGGTCTGCAGATGGGTGTAGCCCGGCATGATGGTGGCCGCGTGGGCCTCGGCGGCGGTGATCAGCGCCGACTGAAAGCTCCTCAGCCCGTCATCCAGTTGGTCGATGGTATCCCGGACCCACAGCTTGAGGTCCGTCGCCACCTGGTCGTTTCTGGACCGGGCGGTGTGCAGCCGGCCGGCCGCCTCGCCGATCAGCTCCGCCAGCCGCCCCTCGACGTTCATGTGGATGTCTTCGAGCGCGGTCTTGAATTCGAAATCGCCATTCTCGATTTCGGACAGAACCCGGTCGAGCCCGCCGAGGATCGCGTCCCCGTCTTCGGGCGCAATGATCCCTTGGCGCACCAGCATTTCGCAATGCGCCTTGGAGGCGGCGATATCCTGCCGGTAGAGGCGCCGGTCGAAACCGATGGAAGCGTTGATTTCTTCCATGATTTGCGACGGTCCCGCCTCGAACCGGCCGCCCCAGATGGAGCTGGCTTTGGAGTCGCCCTTTGTGTTCCGCCCGGACGCCATTAGCCGTTGGCCCCGGTGGCGGTTGTGAGGTGTCTGGTCATGTCGGACCTGCCCCGAAAAGCGTAATCGGCGGCTATTCTGTCCAAATCGGCTCGGCAATCAAGTGCACCGGCCCGTAATGTCCCGAAAGTTGCGCGCCTCGAAGGATTTGACGGCGCCCTCCACGATCTCCCCGGCCGCCGGAACGACGGCTAAATTTCCCTTGTCGCGTCCCGGAGCCAGCCGCGGGTTTCCGCATCGACGAGCGGCGAGACGGCCTCCGCCACCCAGGCGTGATAGCCGTTCAGCCATTCCAGTTCGGCCGCGTCGAGAAGCGGGCGAACGATCAATCGCCTGTCGATGGGCGCGCAGGTCAGCGTTTCGAAGCCGAATGTCTTCCGTTCCGAGCCCTCGACTGCCTCGGCTTCCACCACGGTCACCAGATTTTCGATCCTGATCCCGTACTCGCCCGTCTTGTAATAGCCGGGCTCGTTGGAAACGATCATCCCCGGTTCCAGCCCGACACGGTTGGGCAGTTTCGAAATCCGGTGGGGCCCCTCATGGACGCCGAGATAGCTGCCGACCCCGTGCCCGGTTCCGTGCTCGAAATCGATGCCCGCGTTCCACAGCGGCGCGCGGGCGAGAATATCCAGCTGCGAGCCGGACGTGCCTTCGGGAAACCTGGCCCGCGCCAAGGCGATATGGCCCTTGAGCACCCGGGTGAACCGGTCCGGCATTTCGCCGCTCGGTTCACCCAGCGCGACCGTCCGGGTCACATCGGTGGTGCCGTCCAGATATTGCGCGCCGGAATCCACCAGGAACAAGGTCCCGGCCTCCAATTTCCTGTCGGTTTCCGGCGTGACGCGATAATGGACGATGGCCCCGTTGGGCCCGGCCCCGGATATGGTCGGGAAACTCAGTCCCTGAATCAGCTCGTTTTCGCGCCGAAAGGCTTCCAATCGGTCGGCGGCGCTCATTTCCGTCGCGCCGGCGGCGAGGGCCTCGCGATCCAGCCAGGCGAGAAACCGCGTCAGCGCCGCGCCGTCCCGGATGTGGGCCCGCCGGGTGCCGTCCAGTTCCGTTGCGTTTTTGCACGCCTTCGGCAACGCGCAGGGGTCGGCGCCCCGGCGAATATGGGCGCCGGCTGTTTTCAGCGTCTCGAAAACCGCTTCCGCGGCGCTGGACGGGTCCACCCGAACCGCGGCGTTTTCCGCGCCGAGCGCCATGAGGGCCGGGACGAAGCCGTCGTAGTCCGCGACGTCTATTCCCCGTTCCAGGCCCGCCGCCGTTTCGGGGAGGACTTTTTGCCGGTCGACGAACAGCGAGAGGCCGCCGCTGTCACGCAGGACGCCGAAGCCCAGCGGCAGCGGCGTATAGGGAACGTCGCCGCCCCTGATATTGGCGAGCCAGGCGATGGAATCCGGCGCCGTGAGAACCACCGCGTTTTCGCCCTTCTTTTTCATTTCCTCGGCGATTTCGCTGCGTTTATCGGCCGAGGACCGGCCGGCGTAGTCGGCGCCATGCAAGAGCACCGGGGAGAGCGGCCGCGGGGGTTGATCCTCCCAAATGGCGTCGATGGCGTTGTCCGGCAACGGGACGAACTCCGCGCCGGCCTTTTCGCAGGCGGTCCGCAACCGAAGCGCGCCATCGGCCGTGTGCAGCCAGGGATCGAAGCCGATCTTCCGGCCTTCGATGTCCTGGCCGGCAAGCCAGTCCGCCGGGCTGGTGTCCGCCATCGGGCAAACGGCAAAGGCGGCTTCGTCCACCTGTTGCGCCGCCTGAAGGGTGTAGCGGCCGTCGACAAATATGGCCGCCCGATCCTCGAGGACGATCGCGATGCCGGCCGAGCCGGTGAATCCGGTCAGCCAGGCCAGCCGGCGCGCCCGCTTGGAGACATACTCCCCTTGATGCTCGTCCGCCAAGGGAACGATGAAGCCGTCAATTTCCCGGCCGGACAGGTAGCCGCGCAGCAGAGCCAAACGCTCCGATGACTGGTTGCCGGATGCCGCGGCCTCGGTCCGGGGGTGCTCGTCGAGCGCCGCCCGGAGATGCGCGCGCAGTTCTTCCGACGGGCTTCCGGCGACCATCGACATCCATGCCTCCGGGTCGCCCATGCCGCCGTCCTCGCCGGGCGCCGCGGCGACCCCGGCAATCAGCGCCGGCAGTTCGTCGGCGGTAATCCGCGCCTGGGATGCCTGGAGCAGCTTGCTGACGTCCTCTGGGCAATGGGTATCCATGTGGGTATCCATGGGCAGCGTCGGGGTCCGGCGTTGGCTCTGATGCCAGTCTAAGCTATGTCGGCCCGGCGGTTCCGACAAGTCATCTCTCCCGCTCATATTCGCCCGCGGGCAGGACAGGGCTCCCCGACGCGCATCGGGCATTGCGTAAACGAATGGCTCGCGGCGCGGATTTGGGAAGTTCCACGAATTACGGGATTTGAGAGACGGAAAATTTCCCGTAACTAACTGATATTAAATCATAAAATTCCTTTTCCCGAGATATGCGATTTTTGCATGTCAGAAGTATCAATTTGTCGCTGGCGGCAATCGTCGATGCGCATTAAGTCTTTGAAATTCCTGGACGGACATGCACGGACAGAGCCCGCCCAAACATCAAGAAAAAAGGAGTACCTGTCATGAGCGGTTTGAATTATCTGTGGGACCCGGACGCGGTTCGCGCCGCCCGCCAAGAGCGTGACCGCATGGTTTACGGTCTCGGCTCGCGGTTGGTGAGCGCACCGGCCAAGCTGATCAAATTCGGGGTCGACGATTTCCGGCGCTACCGGCGGCCCAAAGACGTTTAGCAGCCCCTTAAGAACCTACACATCGCGGCGGCCTTCGGGCCGCCGTATTGCCATGCGCACTTGCCGGCCGGCCGCGGCTTGACGAAATAGTTCGGCTGCCCAACAATATCGGCGCCGGAGCATGGGCTGCGGCCAAAAACGCCGTCTCGATACGCAGGGGAGCGCATGACCAGGGCGCCGAACCGGAATTCCCGGACCGTCGTGAACATGGCAGAGGTCATCATGGAGCCGCCGCTGACGCGGAGCCAGCACCATGACGTGGCGATACTCTGCGGCGACGAGGCGGTCACCTACGAGCAGGTGGCCGACCGCATGAACCGGGCCGGCAACGCCTTGCGGACGCTCGGCGTCAAGAAGGGCGACCGGGTGGTGATGATGGTCCTGGATCGTCCCGAATTCGTCTACGCCTACCTCGGCGCGCTCAAGATCGGCGCGGTTCCCGTCGCATTGAATTTGCGGCTCATGGCGGAGGATTTGGCGTACTCCATCGAGGACAGCGGCTGCGCCGTCCTGATCCTGGACGGCATGTTTGTCGAACTCTACCGGCAAATCGAGGACGGTCTATCGGTCAAGCCGGCGGTCGTCACGACCCACGCCGAGGGCGGCGGATTTCCCGATCTGATGGAGCTTGCCGCCATCGAATCATCGGCCCTGGATGCGGTCGAGATGGCCTGGGACGAGCCCGCTTTCTGGATGTATTCCTCGGGCACCACCGGGAAGCCCAAGGGGGTCGTCCACACGCAGCGGACGGTTTTCACCGCACCGAGGCACCTGGGCGAATCTCTCGGCATCGGGCGGGGGGACCGGATTTATTGTTCATCGAAGCTGTTTTTCGCCTTCTCGCTGGGGCACTGCCTGTTTGCGTCGCTGCATCTCGGCGCGACGACGATCCTTTATCCCGACTGGCCGGACGCGAAGGCGGTTGCGGGTGTGGTCTCGAAGTTCAAGCCGACCGTCGTGCTGAGCGTGCCGACCTTCTATCGCAATCTTCTGCGGGCCAACGTCGCCGGCGGCGAAGCGTTCCGCAACGTCCGCCACTACATCTCGGCCGGCGAGAAACTGCCGGCGGGTCTGTTCGAGGAATGGCGGGCGGCGACGGACCGGCCCATATTGGACGGCATCGGCGCGACCGAGACCTGCTTCCTTTTCATCGCCGCGACGCCCAAGAGCCACAAGGCGGGCCGGACCGGCAAGCCCACGCCCGGGACCAGGGTGAAACTGATCGATGATAAGGGCGAGTTGGTCGAGGAGAACGATACGCCCGGCGTTCTCTGGGTGCGCTTGGATTCGGTGGCGCGGGGCTATTGGAACCTCGACGACAGGACCCGCGCGGTGTTCAAGAACGGCTGGTACTGCACCAACGACGTCTTCATCCGCGATAGGGAAGGTTTCTACGAATATCACGGGCGGGGCGACGACATGTTGAAGATTTCCGGCCAGTGGGTGGCGCCCGGCGAAATCGAGGCCGAAGTCCTCAAAAATCCCCGTGTCACCGAGGCCGCCGTGGTCGGGGTGCCCAATGAAGACGGGCTCATCCGGCTCGCGCTGTTCATGGTCGGGCCCGACGGCGCGGCCGCCCGGTCCGCGGTCGAGCAGGAGTTGACCGACCACCTGACCTCGACCCTGTCGATCTACAAATGTCCGCGGCGGATGTATTTCGTCGACGCCATGCCGCAGACCGCGACCGGCAAGATTCAGCGCTTTGCACTCCGGCAGTTGGCCGAGGAGCACGAGGCGGCGCGGCCTCAGCCGGCGGCATGAGGAGGTCCGTGGACAAACCGGGGCGGCGGACCTATGGTGCCGCCGTTTTGCACCCGCCCATATCCCATCCTTTCCAACCCGAACCGGGCGTTCACGGCCGTGGATGACAACGTGCTGATAGCGCGCCGGACCGGCGATGACGACGAACTGGACTTCGATGTCCTGGTATCGCTGGTCGGCTATCATCTGCGCCGCGCTCAGGTCGCCGTCTTCAATGATTTTGCCGGCCAGATGGCCGGGGAGCAGATCACGCCGGGCCAATTCGGCGTCATCGCCCTGATCGGCGCCAATCCCGGTCTGACCCAGTCCGCGCTCGCCCGGGCGGTCGGGATCGAACGCTCCACCATGGTCGCGGTTATCGATACGCTTGAATCCCGGGGCATCGTCGAACGCAGGGCATCCCCCGTCGACCGGCGGTCCTACGCCCTCGTGTTGTCGGACACGGGACAGGAGATGCTGGCCCGGCTGAAGCCCATGGTCGCCGATCACGAGGCGCGAATCGGCGGCGGCCTGACCGACGACGAGCGCCGGCAGCTCATCCGGCTGTTGAAAAAACTGGCCAACGAAGTCTAATCCTTTTCGCGAGTGACGAGGGCGACCCCGGCCACGACGACGCCCATGCCGATCAATTCCTGAACGCCCAGCCGTTCGTCGAACAGGAAGAACGCCATCAAGGCGGTCACCGGCGGGACGAGGTAGAAGAGGCTCGCGACCTTCGCCGCCGCCCCGCGCTTGATCAGGATGTAGAGCAGCGTGACGGCGCCCAGTGACAGGACGACCACCAGCCAGGCAACCGCGAAGATGAACTCGCCCGTCCACTGGATTTCCCGGCTTTCCAGCGCGAAGGCGAGGCCGGTCATGGCGAGGCAGGTGACCGTGAACTGGATCGCCGAGCCGGACCGCAGATCCATGTCGGCGCAGAACCGCTTTTGGTACAGGGTTCCCGCCGTAATGCCGAGCAGCGCGATGGCCGCGAGGCCGATCCCGGTCCAGGCGCCGGCGCCGATTTCTATGCGGTTGACGACCACCAGGACGACGCCGGCGAAGCCGAGCAGCACGCCCAGCCACTGGCGGGGGGTGACCCGCTCCTTCAGCAGCGGCCCCACCACGCAGGCGGTCAGGGCGGGCTGCAAGCCGGTGATCAAGGCGCTCAGTCCCGCCGACAGCCCGGCGTCGATGGCCGCGAAGACGCCGCCGAGATAGGCGCCCTGCACCAGCAGCCCCGCCGCGGCGACGTGGAGCACCGACCGCAAATCCTTCGGCCACGGCGCCTTGAACGCGAGAGCGATCAGAATCAGAAGAACGGCGACGATCGCCATCCTGACGGCGAGAAACGAGAACGGCTCGGCGAACGGCAGCCCGAACTTGGCGCCGACGAAGCCGGTGCTCCACAGAAAGACGAACACCGCCGGCATGGCGGAGATCCAGGCGGATTGCAGGGAGCCGGGTGCATCCGGCGGGCTGGGAGGTGTGGTCACGCGGTCGGCGTCCGGCAGAGGTGGGGGCCGCCATCTGTTTACACCACCACGAACGATCTCGATACCTTTGTCCGGCCCGCCTAGCCCGCCTATAAATAGGCCATGACTTGTCCGGCGGTATTGCGTCATGGATAGATCCCCGCGCGGCCCGAAACTTGTCCGTTACGGTTTGATCGGCGGGGGTGCCGTCGCGATTGCCGCGCTGGCCTATACCGTCCTCTGGTTTGCCGGCGCCTCGCAGCTGAAGGCCGGCGTCGAGGACTGGATCGCACAACGGCCCGCGACCGGACTGTCGGCAACGGTCGGCAAGCTTGAGATCGGCGGTTATCCCCTGGCCTTCAAGTTGATCGCCGGGAATCCCGAACTCGAATTTTCGCCGCCGCCCGGTTCCCGCCAAACCGCCTGGTCCGCCGGGTTCGCGCGTGCGGTTGCGGAAACGGCGCCGTGGCGTCCACGGGATTTTCGGATCGAACTCACCGGGGAACACAATTTCGAGTTCGGCTCGGGTCCCGGCCGGCAGGCGCTGAGAGGGGAGACCGGCCGGGTACGGGCCGCCGCGGCGTTCGATTCGGAAGGATTCCCCGAGTTTCTGTCCCTGGATTTGCAGCGGATCGGCCTCATGGACAGCCGGGGGCGGCCAGCCTATGCCGCAGCCGGTGCCCGACTGAGCGCCGAGCGGCGGCCGGGCGGCGATGGCGGGCGGCTCCCCCCCGAGTTCCGGTTCAGGATTGCCGCCAAAGGGGTGAACGCGCCCGCGCTCCAGCGCCTGCCCCTCGGCAACGCGGTTCAGCGCGTTTTGGTCGAGGGGCGGCTGGTGGGTGACTTTCCGCTGGAAAATGTCCTCGAGAGCCTCGGCGCGTGGCGGGACCGGGGCGGTACGCTGGAACTCGACAAGGTGGATATAGGTTATGGACAGCTCGGCGTTCAGGCCGACGGCACCCTGGCGCTGGACCGGAACCTGCAGCCCATCGGGGCATTGACGGCGCGGCTCGAAGGATTCCCCGGCGCCATCGATGCGCTGCGCGAGGCCGGCATCATCCGTCCGCGTAACGCGGCGGTGGCGAAGCTGGTGCTGGGGGCGCTGGCAAAGCGGCCGGCCGGCGGCGGACCCCGGACGCTCAGCCTGCCGCTGTCGGTTCAAGACCGGAAATTGTCCGCCGGACCGGTGCCCCTGATGGACATCCCCGAAATCCGGTGGCCCGAGCGGGCGGGCGAAACAAACCGGCTGCGCATTCTGCGCTGAGGCGGATTACGCCTGGTTGGCGTCGATGACCCTGCGGCGGATTTCGCGGGTCCGCGAGAAAAGCTCGTGCAGGGTTTCGGCCTCGCCCCAGCGGATGGCCCGCTGCAAGGCCGTCAGATCCTCGTTGAACCGCTGTAGAATCTCCAGCACCGCATCCTGGTTGTTGAGAAATACATCCCGCCACATGACCGGATCGGAGGCGGCGATGCGGGTGAAATCGCGGAAGCCGCTGGCTGAGAACTTGATCACCTCGTTGCGCAGGCTCTTTTCCAGATCCGTCGCGGTGCCGACGATGGTGTAGGCGATCAGATGCGGCAGGTGGGACGTGACGGCCATCACCTGATCATGATGCTCCGGGTCCATCATCTCGATCATCGAGCGGGCGCTCCGCCAGAGGGCCGCAACCTTTTCGACCGCTGCCTCGTCGGCGCCGTCCGGCGGCGTCAGCACGCACCACCGGCCGTCGAACAGCTCCGGAAAGCCGGATTCGGGGCCCGAATGCTCGGTGCCCGCGACGGGATGGGCGGGGATCAGATGCACGCCTTCCGGAACGTGCGGGGATAGATCGCGCACCACCGCCTGCTTGACCGAACCGACGTCGCTGAGGATGGCCCCCGGCTTCAGCACGGGTGCGATGGCCTCGCCAATGGAGGCGTAGGTGCCGATGGGGGAGCATATGATCACGAGGTCCGCATCCCTGGCCGCCTCGGCCACGTCTTCGCCGGCGCTGTCGGCAATCCCGAGCTCGAGCGCCTTGGCGCAATGTGCGGAATCGATATCGCCCACCGCGATATGGCCGGCGAGGCCGTCCCGTCTGATGACATGTGCCAGCGACGAGCCGATCAGCCCGATGCCGATCAGGGCAATCCGCTGGAAATGGACCTGGCCGCCGGACATCACGCCCCCATGAATTCGGTGAGGATGCCGACCACCAGATTCATCTCTTCATCCGTACCGATGGAGATGCGGAGCGCGTCCGGAAGGCCATAGCCGCCCATCCGCCGGACGATGACGCCCCTGGCGCGAAGAAAGGCGTCCGCCGCCTCGGCGTTCCTTCCCGGTTCGTCGGCAAATCGGGCGAGGACGAAGTTGCAAACGCTGTCCGGGACCGTGATCCCGATTTTGCGCAGCGCGTCGGTGGTCCATTCGCGGCACGCGTCATTGTGCCTGCGGGACATCTCGACGAACTCGTCATCGCCGAGGGCGGCAAGCGCCGCCGCCTGGCCCGAGTTGGAGACGTTGAACGGGCTTCGCAGCCGGTTCAGGACGTCGACGACCGTTTCGGGCCCGTAGCACCAGCCGATCCTCAGCCCGCCGAGACCATAGATTTTCGAGAACGTCCTGAGCATCAGGATATTGTCCGATCCGTCGACCAGATTGATCCCCGGCTCGTAATCGTTTCGGCTCACGTACTCGCAATAGGCGGCATCCAGGACGAGAAGCACATGGTCCGGCAGGCCGGCGCGCAGCCGCTTGATCTCGTCGGCCGGGAGGTAGGTGCCGGTGGGATTGTTGGGGTTGGCGAGGAACAGCAATTTGGTGTTCCCGCCCGCCCGCTCCAGCAGATTGTCCACGTCGGCGGTGATCCCGTCTTCGGGCGCCGCGACCAATCTCGCCCGCACGCCCCGGGCATAGATGGGGTACATGGCAAACGCATGAGCGGTGAACAACACCTCGTCGTCGACCCCGGCGTAGGACCGGCAGAGGAGGGTGATCAGATCGTCCGACCCGGCGCCGACGACGATCCGCTCCATATCGATGCCGTGCTTGGCGGCGAGCCCGGCGCGCAATTTCTGTGAATCGCCGTCGGGGTAGCGGTAGACCTCCCCCGCCGTATCCTTGAGGGCCTGCATGGCCTTCGGCGAGGGGCCGAAGGCGCCCTCGTTGGAAGCCAGTTTGATGACCCGGTCCACGCCCTCGATTTCGGACTCCCCGCCCACATAGGGGGCGATATCCAGGAGGCCGGGAAGGGGCTGGGGGCCGGTCGCACCGCCGGTCATTCGTCTGCTCCAAACTGTGGGCCGGACCCCACCTCCTGGGCCCGGGAAAGGCGACAGTGATAGTCCTAGGCATCTGTAAAATCAAAGAAAACATTGACACTTACCGGGAGGATTCATAGCTATGGTGCCTCTCCGCCGCCGGTTCGGGCCGATTTCGCGCGGCCTCGGCGGGCGGCCGGGACGGTGGAAGCGAATTCCGGATTTGGGCTGATGAGGCGATGACTGCGCCGGACGAACATTCTGCGGCAGGGTTCGAGGCACCCGAGGTTTCCCATCGCACCATTCAATTGGGCGTGAATGAACCTCTGCGCCTGGATTGCGGGGCGGAGCTCAGGGATTTCGCCATGGCGTTCGAGACCTACGGGACGCTCAACGAGTCCAAGTCGAACGCCGTTCTTGTCTGTCACGCATTGAGCGGCGATCAGTATGTTGCCGGTGACCATCCGATGACCGGCCGGCCGGGCTGGTGGGAATTGGTCGTCGGCCCCGGTAAAATCCTCGATACCGATAAATATTTCGTCATCTGCTCGAATGTTCTCGGCGGCTGCATGGGTACCGCCGGACCCAAGGAGGCCAACCCCGAGACGGGCGAGCCTTGGGGCCTCTCGTTCCCGGTCATCACGATCGCCGACATGGTTCGCGCGCAGGCCATGCTGTTGGACGCGTTGGACATTCCCGACCTGTTCTGCGTCATCGGCGGTTCCATGGGGGGCATGCAGGCGCTGGAGTGGGCGGCGCTCTACCCGGATCGGGTATTTTCGGCCGTGCCCATCGCCTGCTCGGCGCTGCATTCGGCGCAGAACATCGCGTTTCACGAAACCGGCCGCCAGGCGATCACCGCCGATCCCGACTGGCGCTCGGGGGACTATTATCGCCAGGGCGCCGTCCCGCACCGGGGGCTCGCGATCGCGCGCATGGTCGCGCACGTCACCTATATGTCGGAAGCATCCCTGCATTCGAAGTTCGGCCGCAAGCTCCAGGACCGGGAGTCCGTGGCCTACGGTTTCGACGCCGATTTTCAGGTGGAGAGCTATTTGCGCCATCAGGGCAGCACATTCGTCGACCGCTTCGACGCCAACTCGTACCTCTACATCACCCGGGCGATTGATTACTTCGACCTGGCCGGTCGCTACGACGGGGTTCTGGCCCAGGCGTTCCAGGAGACCAATGCCCGGTTCTGCGTGATTTCGTTCACCACCGACTGGCTGTATCCCACCGCCGAGAGCCGCCACATCGTGAAGGCGCTGAATGCCGC
>CAZUGT010000346.1:0-5472 GCA_964620095.1 uncultured Rhodospirillaceae bacterium
TATGTCGACGCCGCCTTGACGGATCTGGAGACCGGCGAACCGGTCAAGCTTTCCGACTTTTCCGGCAAGTGGGTGGTGATCGAGACCGGGTCCTCGACCTGCTCCATGTACACCAAGAACATTCCGGACATGAAGGCGATCCAGGATGATCACCCCGATGTGGTCTTCCTGCTGATCTATGTTCGCGAGGCCCACCCGGGCGAGCGCCTCGGCCCGCACCAGAACTTCGACGAGAAGGTCAATGCGGCCAAGCTGGTGAAACCCCGCTACAACGAGCACCGCCGGGTCCTGGTGGACGACGTCGAGGGGAGCTTCCACAGGCAATACGGCATGATGCCCAACATCCTCTATGTGATCCGGCCCGACGGCTCGATCCATTACCGGTGCAATTGGGCGACCGCCGACGATTTGCGGACGGCGCTCGAGCAGCGGGACCGGTTCCACGCCTACGAAAACGCCGACGTCAAGAAACTGAAGGCCGCGCGCGGTCTCTACACCACCGTCCGCACCATGTGGACCGGCGGTTTCGTGGCGCTCTACGACTTCGTCAAGGCGAGCCCCGGCATGGCCCAGCGGCACCTGAAGGTGGATAAGTTCTATCGCGAGAACGGGGCGTTCAACAAGAAGCCCGGTCTGTTCTCCGAAGGCTCGGATGCCATCGCCGAGTTCGAGGCGTCCATGGAGACGGACGGCGCTCAGGGCAAGGCCGCGCAGCCGGCCCCGGCCCAACAGCAAGCCCGGCAGCCGGGCGAATAACGGGACACCTAAGTTGGGGAACAGGGGCGCTGCCGCGGCAACCCGGGGGCACCATTGATTTCACTCGGCGGCATCGCCGCGCTTCTCGCCACGGTCTTCGCCACGTCCTTCATCAGCGGGGTGTTGAGCCTCGCCGGCGGCACCATCCTGATGGGCGTCTTCGTCTGGGTGCTGCCGGTCTCCGTGGCGATGATCCTCCACGGGGTCACCCAGATCGCCTCCAACGGCACGCGGGCCTGGATCTACCGGGAGCATATCCAGTGGAACATCCTGGGCGGCTACCTGACGGGCGCGGCGGCGTGTCTCTTGCTGTTCGCCGCCTTCGTCTTCGTCACCAACAAGATCCTCGTCTTCCTGCTGCTGGGCATCCTGCCGTTCGCGAATTTCCTGACGCCCAGGAACCTGGCGCTCGACATCACCAGGCCGTTCATGCCGGCGGTCTGCGGGTTCACGAACGTCGGCACCATGATGCTGGCCGGGGTGTCGGGTCCCCTGCTCGACGTGTTTTTCGTCAAGAGCCCCCTCGACCGGTTCCAGACCCACGCCACCAAGGGCCTCACCCAGGTCCTCGGCCATACGGCCAAGGTGGTCTATTTCATTCTGATCCTGCGCCTAGTGGAGGACGGCGACCTCATCCTGCCATTGTGGGTATTCGCCGCCGTGGTGCCCCTCGCCTATTTCGGCAACGTTCTCACCCGCCGGGTGGTGGTCGCCATGTCCGACCATCAGTTCCGCTGGCTGACCCAGAGCGTCTCCATGGCCATCGGCGCCGTATTCCTCTACCGGGCGTTCAGCCTGATGTCGGCTTAGCGACCCGGATGGCAATGTCGCCGACGCCGTCGATATGGCCTTCCATGGTCTGGCCCGGTTTGACCGGACCGACCCCGTCCGGAGTTCCCATATAGATCAGGTCGCCCGGCTCCAGGGTCACGTATTCGGACAGATAGGCGATGGTCTCGGCGACGTTCCAGATGTGCTTGTCCAGCGTGCTCTCCTGCTTCACCTCGCCGTCCACCTTGATCCAGATGGCGCCGCTGCCGGTGTCGGGATGGCCCACGTCGGCGGCCGGACGGAGCGCCGTGCACGGCGCCGATTCGTCGAAGCCCTTTCCCATGTCCCAGGGACGCCCCATGTCCTTCGCTGCCTGCTGCACGTCGCGGCGGGTGAGATCGATGCCGACGCCATAGCCCCAGACGTGATCCAGCGCGTCGGCCTCGGCGATGCCGGCGCCGCCACGGCCGATGGCCGCGACCAGTTCGATTTCGTGGTGAAAGTCTTCGGTCTTGGAAGGATATGAAATGGTCGAGCCGTTTTGGACGATCGCGTCCGCCGGCTTCATGAAGAAGAACGGCGGCTCCCGGTCCGGGTCGGCGCCCATCTCGATGGCGTGGGCGCGGTAGTTTCGCCCGACACAGTAGATCCGGCGGACCGGAAACGTGTCGCCGCTCCCCTCGATGGGAAGTGCGGGGCGGTCTTCGATAGGGATGACGTGAGCCATGGTCTTTCGGGTTCCTCTCTGGAAGAATTCGGGGGACTAAATCGGCTTCGGGGCGGCTTGTCAAAGCTCGGATCAGTCCAGGGAGTCCGGGGGGAAACCGGTTCCCCTGCCGGGGCCGAACACCCGGACCGCGTTCCGGTAGGCGATCTTCCGGGCGACCTCGTCCGGCAGCCGCGACAGCCACGCGCGGTGCTCGTCCACCAGGGCCGCGTATTCCCCCCAGCGGGGCGTGACGTAGGTGTCGGAGCCGATCATGATCCGGTCCGCATGCTTGATCATCACGTCGCGCCAGGCCGGGTCGATCCCGTCCGGGCCGCCGCCGATCTCGCCGCCGCGGAACGAGGTCTCGGTCAGCATATCGGGATAGGCATCCATCATCTCCATCACCACGCCCGCCGGCTCGGTCATGCCGAGATGGGCCCATAGTATCTTGACCCGGGGGTCGATGGCGTAGAGCGCCTTGACCGGCCCGGCCTCCGAATGGACCTGCAGCCACAGATCCTTCTCGACGGCCAGCTTGACCAGTCCCCGGACCTGACGGGATCTGGCCTCCAGCGGATCGAACAGGTGGAACTCGCCGACGCCGCGATAGATGCCGCTGGTCAGGCGCCCGGAGACGTAATCGAACACCTCCTGGTTGGCCGACCAGGAGGTAACGTCGGCGCCGTCCCGGTAGGGCCGGAGGTTGGGCACCACCCGTTCCGGCATGTGCTCGAAAAGCTTCAAGGTTCCGTCGTCGGGCGTCGAGGAAACCAGCGCCCGCAGCACGCCCGCCTCGCGGAACAGCTCCTCGATCCGGGCCGGGGTGTATTCGGACCACGCGTCCCGGCTGTAATGGACGTGGGTATCGAAAATGGGAAGCCTGTCCTCCGCGGCCGTCAGAGGCGCCGGGGGCGCAGCCGACAGGCCGGCCGCAAGGATCAAAAACCCAAGGAATCTCTTCATGATTTCAGCTCCGGGGATCGGGTTCGCCAAGAGCGTGAGTGGGCGCGAGCCATGCACCGGACGCATAGCTGTAAGGTATTGAAATACCAAGATTTATAACCAGTTTCCAATTCGGCGCTTTTCGCGACAATGGACATTCATGGACATTAATAGACATTTATTGTCACCCGTTTGGGAGGTAACGCACCGAAAAGGTCGTACAAAAACGCATAGCTCGCCCCCAGACGCAAAACGGCACCCTACGCCTTCGGCTTCGGGCGACAGGCCGCCCCGGCAATGGAGCGGCAACCGCCTATACATTTAGCCCGCCCGGGCGCAACAGCAAGGGGGAGATCGCGGATGGCCGGGTCTGGCGTCCGGCCATGACGAGTTTCTTTGCTTCAGCATCACCCGTCATGCCCCGCCCCACCGGATCGGCTTTGGGCGGGGCATCCAGAAATAAGAATTTCACCACAGAGGCACAGAGATCACAGAGAAGAAATGATTATCTCCTCACTGTCTCACCGTCTCTGTGGTTCAGGAAGCCGTCATGCCCGTGCCCACCGGACCGGCTTCGCCGGCCGGAGGACAAGCTTTGACACGGGCATCCACGTTTCGGGGGGCGGTGCCATACGTGGATGGCCGGGTCCGGGCCCGGCCATAACGATCTTCTTTGGTTCCAACAACACCCGTCATGCCCCGGCCCACTGGACCGGCCTTCAGTCGGCCGAAGCCGACTTTCGGACGGCGTAGGCCGGCTTTGCCGGCCAGCCGGCAAAGTGGCGGGGCATCCAGGATATTCACCACAGAGACACAGAGACACGGAGATTGCGAGGAGAGGTTTCGATCCCTTTCACCTCACTGCCTCACTGTCTCTGTGGTTCGAGAATTGAAAATCCGGCTCCCCGGACTTGCGTCGGGGTATGGCCAATTGGACTGGGTCCCCCTCACCCAGCGCCGTGGCGCATGGCCTTGGGGATTGATATTTTGCCGTACTGGCCTAATTTTGACACCGAGAGACGTCAGCAACGAGGCAACGATGGCGAAGAAGGCAGCCAAACCCAAATCCAAGAAGCCTGCCGCGAGGCGGAAGCCCAAGCCCAAGGGAGAGCGGGTTCACCAGGAGGAAACCAACAGCGTCCTCGACGGCGCCATGAAGAGCGTCATCCGGAACGCCTTCCTCAACCGCGCGGGCTAGATCGGCTCTAGCCTCCCCAGCCCGGCAGCGGCAATACCAGGATTTCCGTATCGACCGGCATGCTGGCGCGGCTGACCGTGATCGACGGGCTCTTGTTCAGCCGCGTCTTGTACATGCCCTTGACCCGTTCGGCGAACTCCAGCGGCCGGTCCATGAAGTTGTAGTGCATGGGGATCACGTAGCGGGGCTTCAGCTTGTCGATGTTGAACAGGATCTCGTCGAAGCTCGCGGTGATCCAGCGGTCGACCGGAACCAGCATGATGTCGATCCGGCCCATGCGCCGCGCCCGGTCGTCGTCCAGCGCATGGCGGATATTGCCGAAATGCGCGATGCACACCCCCGCCGCCTCGAAGACGAAGATCGACGAGCTGCCGAAAAATCCGGAATCGATATTCGTCGGGAGGTTGAAAACCCTGAGGTCCTTCTCCCGGACGTTATGGCGGACCACGCCCACGCCCGACGGATTCCAGCCGCGAAGCACATGCTTGATCGCCGGATCCACATTGTCGGTGGAATGGGTGGAATGTCCGGTATTCATGGTGATCAGGTCCGGCAGCACGTCGGGCCGGACGAAATCGTTGTAGTCCGTCACCGCCTTCACGCCCTGCGCGGTCTCGATGAGGAACGTCGAATGACCGGAAAAAGTCAGTTTGACGTGACCCGCCGGCGCGCCGGCCGGCGCGCCCCCGGACGCCTTGGCGCGATGCAGGAGGCTCGGCAGGCCCCGCCGGTGTTGAACGAACCCCAGACCGCACGGGGCCGCGCCGCGCTCCGCGTTGGGCTGGGCCTGCGCCAGGGAACTGGCAAGGGATTGCGCGTGGACGGGCGCCGCGCCGAGACCGGCCCCAATACCAATGACGAGTGCGGCGGCGGCAACGGAGGCCGCGAGACGTTTCATGTGCTTCACTCCCGACTGCCCGGTTTTCCGTGCTCCGGCCCCATCATCCTATCCGCCCGGGATTTACGCAATCCACTATTCCGTGAGACCGGGTGTAGGGTGCATTCCCTCTCCCAACCTATTCCCTCCCCCCTTCGAGGGGGAGGGAATAGGTTGGGAGAGGGAATGCACCCTACACCCGGTCTCACGGAATAGTGG
>CAZUGT010000347.1:0-12810 GCA_964620095.1 uncultured Rhodospirillaceae bacterium
GGGGCAGTTCCTGCTGTGCACCGCCTGCGGCTCGGCGGCCGAACTCAACGATCCGGACATCGAACGCGCGATCGAGCACGGCGCGGCGGCCGAGGGCTTCGTCTGCCGGAACCATACCGTGGAGATCAGCGGGCTCTGCCCGCATTGCCGCGAGGCCTGACCGGCGGACCGCTTGGGATCGATCCGCCGGGGTGATGTTCGAATAGCGACCCATCCGCCGGCACCGCGCGCCGGCCGCCTGTAACCCGCCCGTCCAAATGACCCTGGCGGCGCCGGAGGACATTGAAGTCTACAAGCAGGGTAAGAACAATAACCGCCGCGCCGTCAGTCCGGTCGCCAATTATGCACGGAGCGCCACCTAGAGCCGATCTAGCGGCGATCCAAGACACGGACTGATTTGGTCGGCCCACGCGGGAATGTGTGCGGCGTCACCAACTCCACATCGACGTTGACACTCGATGCCGCCTTGATGGCCGACATCAATTCTCGTTGACAATTCGATTGTGCGCCCTCACCCGATGTGGCCAAGGCGTCGCTCATTTCCACCTTAACGCCGAGAACGTCACCCTCGTCCCGCCGTGAGACCTGGAACTGGAAAAACGGCCTCACCCGTTCGTCGGACAACAGGACTTGCTCGATATCGAGGGGATAAATATAGCTGCTGCCAAGGGTGATAATGTCATCCGCGCGGCCGCGGAGCGGCGCCAGCCGGCGCATCGATCGTTCCGCCGCGGGGAGAATACAAGTGATGTCGCGCGTTCTGTACCGGATGACGGGGCAGGCTTCCTTCGCAAGCGACGTGATCACCAACTCTCCATAATCACCATCCGGCAGAACCTCTCCGGTATTGGGGTCAATGATCTCGGGATAGAAAAAATCCTCCCAAATCGTCATGCCCTCGCCGGATCCGGGGGTCTCGGTCGACATCCCGGCGCCGCAGACCTCCGTCAGTCCATAAATTTCGACGGCCTTAATACCGAATCCTTCGGCGATCTTTTCACGCATCGCCGCGCTTCCCGCCTCCCCGCCAAACAAGCCGATTTCAATCCGGGCTTCGCGGGGATCGATTCCCTGGCGTGCAAACTCGTCGAGAATGGTGAGGGCTTGCGACCGGTTGGAAACGAACAGGCGCGGCTTGATGTCGAGCAGATATTTGACATGCGCTTCGGTGGTATCGCCGGCTACCGGAATAACCAGGCAGCCAAGTTCCTCCGCACCGTAATGCATTGGAAACGCACCCGTTTTCAATCCGTACACGAGGCCCATATGGAGTGCATCCCCGGCCCGCGCGCCGACCGCATACAATGTTCGCGCGGCAAGATGGCTCCACTTTTCGAGATCCCGCCGCGTATGCCCGGTAACCACCGGGTTGCCCGTCGTGCCGGATGACGCATGCACCCGAATGACCTGTTCCATCGGTACCGCGAACAGCCCGAACGGATAGGATGCGCGCATGTCCTGTTTGCTGAGAAGCGGGAATTTCGCCAGATCCGTCAGATTGTCGACTTCGGCGGGAACCGCCCCCGCCTTATCGAAGGTTTCCCGATAGAACTGGACATTGTTGTAGGCATGGGCCAGCGACCAGCGAAGCCGCTCGGTTTGCAGGGCCTCCAACTCATCTCTACTGACAGTTTCGACAGCATCGTAGACGCCGGAATCGTCTGTGCGAGCCATGTGATGTGCGAGTCCCTAAATCCTTATGAAAGACGCATTCGATAGTATAGATGGCGAAGACTAGTATGACACGGTCCCTGGGTGGCGCTCCTTTTCACGCCGTGGTACAATCCCGCCATGAGCAATGACCGCCCGAATGCGATTGTCTGGCCGAAGGCCGACTTCACGGCCGTGCCCTATCAGATCTTCCGGGACGAAGAAATTTTCGACCGTGAGGAAGAGGAACTCTTTCGTGGGCGCACATGGCATTATTTGGGGCTGGAATGCGAAGTGACCCAGCCGGGAGATTTCATCACCGGTTATGTGGGACAGACCCCCTACGTCTTGTCGCGGGCGCGTGACGGCGCGCTCCATGCGTTCGTCAACCGGTGTGCTCATCGGGGAGGCGCCGTGGTTCGGCGTCTCCGGGGCAATTCGCAGGACCACAGATGCATCTATCATCAATGGTGCTACAGCCCGGCGGGCGACTTGATCGGTGTACCCTTCGAACGCGGCCATAAGGGTGAGGGCGGCTACCCCGAGGATTTCGACAAGGATAAGCACGGTCTTGAGAAAATACGGCTGAAAGCATTTTGCGGCATCGTCTTCGGCACCTTGTGTGCCGATACGCCGCCATTGGAAGACTATATTGGCGAGGCCATTTGCGAGCGGCTGAAGTGCTATTTTCAACGACCCATTCGCGTCACCGGCTATAACCGCCAGACCATCGGCTGCAATTGGAAGCTGTTCGCCGAAAACACGCGAGACCTATACCACGGCCCCCTGCTCCACGGATTTCTTGCAAAATTCGGTATCTCCGCACCAACGCAAAAGGCCAGTTCGCATCTCGGTGGCGACGGGGTGCATTCCATGGTAACCACCTGGGCCGATCCCGATGCAATCTCGGCGGGCCGAACCGGCAGCCAGTCCAAAAGCTTGCAGTTGGAAGATCCCAGCGTGGCGCAGGGGCCGCTGGAATTCGACGACGGCATGAATATGACAATTATCTCCCTCTTCCCGAGTTCTTTGTTCACCTTGGTCGCGAACGTCTATTCCATCCGGCAAATCCGTCCCAAAGGGCCAGACCAGGTAGAGACCGTCTTCACCTACTTCGTTTACGAGGACGACGATGAGGAGATGCTGGCCGTACGCCGCAAGCAGGCCAACATGTATGGCCCCGGCGGGTACGTGGCGATGGAAGATGCGGAGGCCCTCGAACTGGTACAACAGCGCTTGATGGCGGGGAACTCCCTGGTTGAAATGGGGGGCCGCAATATCGGCGGCGACGTCAACACGATGCTGACCGAAAGCCCCGTGCGCGGATTTTGGCGCGGCTATTGCGACTATATGGGAATCCCGGTCGCAGGCGGTCAGTGAATCTCGGCCGTTTTCGGGGATAGCGACGGTTGGCGGACGGCGTAACCTACACCTCGATCCAGCCGTCATCGACCTTGAGGCGATGGCCTATCTCGTTTTGCCGCCCGTTGATGGGTCCTCCCGGCATGCCGCCGGAATACCTGAAGGTGCTTCAGGACGCCTTTATGAAAGCGATGAAAGACCCGGAGCTGATCGCCGAGGCCAAGGCGAAAAAAATCGGCCTCGAAAATCCGATGAGCGGGCCGGACATGCTGGCCTATGTGAAGAGGGTATATGCGCTGCTCCATGCCGCGAAAAAATTGGCAAAAAAGGCGCTCTCGGATGACAGCTTTGTTGAAGACGTCAAATATACGACGTTCAAAGGCGAGCTCACCAAGGCAACGCCCAAAGGCAAAAGCCCGCACGGCACCTTGATTTTCAAGTCCAATGGAAAATTCGTAACCGTGCATTTGGATGCCCGCACGACTCAGCTAACCTCCTCCGGTCGGGAAATCCTCATCCCACCTTTAAAGATCAAAGAAATGAGCGCCGGCATGAAGTGCGATATATCCTGGACGGGGCCCGGCACGACGGCAGGAAAACTTGTGTGCAACTGACTTTTGCGGAGATGTCCTCTAATGGGACGGGCCGGTTGCGATGACCAGGCCGTCGAAATTCACCCGAACATCGCCGAGCTTTACCGTAAGAAGCTGTCGGCACGATCGAATCACAACGCGGTCAACATGATCGGCTGATGGTCGGACGCGTCCGTATCGAGTTGGACGGATACATCGACATGGCGCCGCGCCAGTCCGCCCGATACGAAGAAAAAGTCCCGGCAATGAGGGCCTTCCGGCCATTGCCGATGATCGAACAGACCGCATGTGGGCGCATGGGGCTCGTTTCCGTGGGCGAGAGGCCACGCATCCATATAGCCGCCGGCGGATTCATCGCCGGGGTCAATGGATTTGTATACCGGGTCATGGGGCGCCGAATTGAAATCTCCACACAGAATGCCGGAGACCGGACGCGGGACGGCGGCGTATGGTCCATCCGGAGGCGCATGACCGGCATAGTCTGCGTTGTCGGCGACATCGGTCTGAATCCGGCTCAGCACGGCCGCTTGAGCCATCCTTTGCGCCTCTGAATGATATTCCAAATGGGTCGTCGTTATCCTCAGCGGCTCTCCGTCGGCGGTGACGACGATCTCGAGGGCCTGGCGCGGCATGTGTTTGCACGGCTTTTCCGGGGCGGGCTGCGGAAGCTGGTGCTTGAAGACTTGGAGAACGGGCAAGCGGCTCAGGATCATGTTTCCAAACTGACGGCGCTTCCCGCCATCCACATTCAACCGATCGATCGCCGCGCCAAAGTATGCCTGGTAATCGTCGAACAGGCGGGCAAGGGCTTCAACCTGATCGTCATCGCCGCCCGTCAATGTGTCATCGAAGCGGCAGACTTCCTGAAGACAGATGACGTCGAAATCGGCCATCCGGCGAACAACGCCGGCAATACGCGGGAGATCGATGCGATCATCCAGCCCTCGTCCCCACTGGATATTCCAGCTTAAGACCTTGACCATGACGCCTTCGACGATTGGCCGGCCGCCGCCAGTAAAGCGTTCGCGACCTCCGAGAATCCTTCACCTCCACGATTCTTGGTCACGTACATGGGCGGCGTCGAGAGCCGATCGCCAAAGTCCTTCACGTTGGCCACGCCGACGGAGTTCGAGAAATACACGAACATCGGCCCGTCATTCGGTGAATCGCCCGTAAACGCGAATGCCGTCTCTTCGGAGTCCAAATCGATACCAAGGCAATCGCGCACAAATATTCTGGTCATGGTCAGCTTGTCATACTCCCCGAACCATCCATTGACATGAATCGAGCTGACTTTCGCGGTAACACCCGCCCGCTGCATGATCTCGACGATCTTGTTCACGCTTTCATCGGATAACCGCGGAACATCCTCGCAAATATCAATCGCCAGGTCGGTCTCCCGATAGGCCTGATCGGCGGAAATGCTCGCGCCGGAGACTTCCGCAAGAATCTGGGAGGCGACCGCTTGCAATTTCTCTCTGTTCCGCTCCCGGGTTTCGTCGGTATCGGCAAAATACCGAACCATCCGCCGGTTTTCGCGATCGTAGCGAAAGTAGAAGGCGCCATTCTCTCCGACCACGCCGTCAACCGGCCAAATCCGGGCAATGGCGTCACACCAGCCGGCAGGACGGCCGGTGATCGGGACGACGACGATACCGCTCTTTTGAAGGCTCTCCATGGCTGCGTACGCTTCGGCAGTCATGCGGCCGTTGGTCGTCAGCGTGTCGTCAATATCGGTGAAAACGCCTTTAACTTGCCGGAGCGTATCTACAGGGCACGATTCAAACGGCTTCATCACATTCTTCCCGCGCAT
Source organism: uncultured Rhodospirillaceae bacterium (assembly GCA_964620095.1). Taxonomy (GTDB): domain Bacteria; phylum Pseudomonadota; class Alphaproteobacteria; order Rhodospirillales; family UBA2165; genus JAJDXO01. Next base: position 5,419 of record CAZUGT010000347.1, read on the forward strand.
TCGAGGTTTCTTCATCGGCGCCTGCATTGAACCAGGCGCTCAGTTTTTCGTGCATCGCCTCTCCGCCGGTGACGCCCAACTTCGTGCGCCGCCAAAGAACATCCTCCGCCTTGGCGGCCCATTCGACATCGATCAGGTATTGAACTTCGCGCTCGTATAGCCCCCCACCAAAATCCACCCCCATATCGTCCAAGCTTTCCGCCGGCCCGACCAATTCATCGATTTCGCTTCCATAGGATCGCGCGTAGCGCTCCACAACAGGGCCCGGAAGCCAATCATAGGCGCGCTTCTTCTTATGTATGAACGCGTCGAGATCGCCGGACGGAATAGCGCCCCCGGGCAATGGCGCGCCCGCCGTCCAGGGCGCGTCGTTGCGGCCGCAAATCCGCACCAACTGATCGACCGCCTGCTCGGCAAGTTTGCGGTACGTGGTAATTTTCCCGCCAAGGACGGACAATAAAACGGAGTTTTCCGCAACGTTCTGAATATCGAGGCGATAGCCGCGGGTTGCTTCCCTTGCGCTTCCGGCGCCGTCGGCCAGCAGCGGACGAACGCCGGCAAACCGCCAAACGATATCCTCACCGGTAATCTGGCGCTCGAAGAAACGATTCGACGTCTCACACAGGTAATCGATTTCTTCCCGGGACGGCGAAACATTGCCGAGGTCGCCGGTGAAGTCTTCGTCCGTCGTTCCGATCATCGTGTAGTCGCCCTCATACGGAATCGCGAACACGATCCGCCGATCCGGGTTCTGGAAGATGTAGGCGCTATCATGTTCGAACATCCTTGGGACGACGATGTGGCTTCCCTTGACCAGGCGCATGGACGTAACCCGTGCCTCGCCGATGACATCGGATAAACATCCCTCGGCCCAAGGTCCCGCGGCGTTAACGACGATCCTTGCGCGCAACACGCTCTCCGCGCCCGTGACCGTGTTCCGAATCCGGATGTCCCAGCCATTTCCGTCATCGCGTGCGGATGCTGAGGTACACGCCGTTCGGGTCAGGATTTTCGCACCGCGAGACGCCGCGTCCCGTGCGTTCAAAACGACCAGGCGGCTGTCATCCACCCAGCAGTCCGAGTAATAGGAGGCCGTTTTCAGTTCCGGGTTCAATGCCGCGCCGAGATCTGAATTCGTCAGGGTCAAGTTTCCCGATCCCGGCAATTTTTTCCGTGTCCCGAGATGGTCATACAAGAACAATCCCAGGCGGATCAGCCATCCGGGCCGCGCTCCCGGGCTGTGCGGAAGAATGAAACGCAGTGGCGTAATGATGTGGGGCGCGGCGGTCATCAGGACCTCGCGCTCGCTCAGGGAGGCGCGAACCAGCTTGAACGCATAATGTTCCAGGTAGCGAAGACCGCCGTGGACCAGCTTCGTACTTGCGGACGATGTTCCGCTCGCCAAGTCGTTCTGCTCACAAAGCGTAACCCTGAAACCCCGGCCCGCGGCGTCGCGCGCGATCCCAACGCCGTTAATCCCGCCGCCAATGACGAGAATGTCGGTGTCGAAACTTTCCGGCATCACTTGATGCCCGCGTGCATGAACGACTGAACGAACTGCCGTTGGAACAAGAGAAAGGCGATCAGCAACGGTGCAACCGCAAGCAGGGTTCCGGCTGAAATTATCGACCAATCGACACCGGACTCCGGCGCGCCGAAGATCGCCAGGCCAACGGTCAGCGGCCGCGTTTCGACGGAGTTAGTGACGATCAACGGCCAAAGAAAGTTATTCCAATGATGGCTGACGGACACCAAGCCGTAAGCGACGTAGGTCGGTTTGGCCAAGGGTACATAGACCCTCCAAAGAATACCGAGCATGGAACACCCCTCGACCCTGGCTGCTTCCTCGAGTTCCTTGGGAATCGTCTTGAACGTCTGGCGAAGGAGGAAAATACCGAAAGCGCTGGCCATGTAGGGAAGCCCGATACCGGCAATCGTGTCGACTGTGCCCAATTTGCTCATGGTGACGTAGTTCTCGACGATCAGAACCTCGGGCATGATCATCAGCTGCAGCAGGACAAACACGAATGCGATGGATTTTCCGGGGAAATCGAAACGGGCAAACGCGAAAGCGGCAAGCGTGCACAGGATGAATTGCGCGATCAGGATCATCGTGACCAGGATGAAGGTGTTGAGAAAATAACGCGCGAAGGGCGCCGTGTTCCAAGCATTCTCAAAATTCTCGAGGGTGAGCGGCGCGAACAATTCGAAACGTGTGGCGAACTCCGGCGGATGAAAGGCGCTCCAAAACGCGTACAAAAGCGGCAACATCCAGAGGACCGCGAGGAACCAAGCCCCCGCGGATTCCAGCGTCGTGACCCAAGAGCGTGGACGGGGAATCCCACTCATCGGTAATGAACCCTTCTGTCGAGAAAGAAGAACTGTCCTACGGCAATCAACGCCAGGACGATCAACAGAACGACCGTCAATGTCGATGCGTATGCCTGATCGAGGAAACTGAACGCGACTTCATAAATGTAATAGAGCAGAAGCGAACTTGCGTTATCCGGCCCGCCCTTGGTCAAAATGAACAATTGATCGACCAGCTTGAACGAGTTGATCACCGCATTGATCAGCACGAACAACGTTGTCGGCATCAAAAGCGGGAACATCACGCGCCGGAAGTAGTACCAGCGGCTCGCGCCTTCCAGATGTGCGGCCTCCTCCAACTCCGGCGGCAACGTTTGCAGCGCCGCAAGATAAAATATCATGAAGAAACCCGCTTCCTTCCAGATGGTGATCGCGATGATGCACCCCAGGACGGTCTCGGGATCGCCGAGCCAGTTATGGCTGGCAAATCCAAATATACGGGATACTTGATCCAGCAGACCGATTTCAGGCGTGTAGAAGAACAGCCAAATATTGGCGACCGCGATCATGGGCAGGATGGTGGGCGTGAAGTAGCACATCCTGGTCAGCGACTTGAGCGGCAACTTGCCGTTGACCCACACCGCCATCAATATCGCGAGCGCGATGGAAATCGGAATGGTGCCGACCGCATAGGCGACATTGTTCCAGGCTACCTGCCAGAAGACCTCGTCTTCGAGCATGTATTGAAAATTCTCAAGACCAACGAATTTGGCCGGGCGGATCGCGGTGCCTTGCGAGAAAAAACTCTTCGCCAGCGTCGCCACGGCCGGGTAGTACGTGAACGCAATCAAGAAAATCGCCGCCGGCATCAGCAGCAACCATCCGTTCACTTGTGATCTCGTCATCTTCATTGGCTCGGGACATAGCTGGAACTGATCACGAAAGCAGAAAAGTCCTCCGGGCGCCGTACGGAGCCGGCGCCCGGAGGATCGTCCAGGCGGTTAGCGGTAGCGCTTGAGCAGACGTTCCGCCTGCTTTTGAGCGCCGCCCAATGCCTCCTTGGGAGACTTGCTGCCGGTCAAGGTGGCCTGAATGGCGTCATCCAGGAGCTTCCGCACGCGTCCGGTCTGATAGGTCGACAGCTCCGCGGTGGCGAATTTAAGCTGATCGCGGGCTACGGCTGCGGGCGGGAATTCCTTGACATAGGATTGCAAGGCAGGCGTCGCGTATGCATCGGCGCGAGTGCCCAGATAACCGGTCTTGATGCTCCACTCGGCGGTCCGCTCCGGTTGCGTCAGGAACCTGACCAATTTGAGCGCGGCTGCCTTCTCTTCGTCGGAGCTTTTCTTGAAGATATAGAAGTTGCCGCCACCGGTCGGTGTGCCGCGGCGCTGTTTGGCAGGCAGCATGGCGACGCCGAAGTCGAATTTGGCATTGTTCTTGACGGTCGTCAGGTTGCCCGTCGAATGCCACATGATGGCTGTCTTCTGCTCCAGGAAGTTCTGGCGGAGCGTGCCCCATTCGATGGTTCCCGACGGCATCACGCCGTGCTTTTCGCCCAGGTCCTTCCAGAACTGAAGCGCCTCTACCGTGGCCGGGGCATCCAGATAGGTTTCGTTGCCGTCCCCGTTCATCAGAGTCTGGTTGTTCTGCATGGTAAGGGCGCCAAACATCCAATACGGATATCCGGTGGACGGGATCATCATGCCCCATTGTTCGACGTTATCGCCTTTCCGTTTGGTCAGCTTCTTGCCGGCCATGACAAACTCGTCCCAGGTCGCCGGCGGGTTTTCCGGATCCAGCCCGGCGGCCCGGAAAGCGTCCTTGTTGTAATACATGACGATGGTGGAGCGCTGGAACGGGATGCCCCAGGTCTTGCCCTGGGTGCGTCCATTTTCCATCAGCGCGGGATAGAAACTCTTCAGCCAGGCTCTTTCCTCATCCGTTTTGACCACATCGTCGAACGCGACGATGGCGTCTTGTTCAATCAGCTCGTAGATATCGATCGAGAACATCACCGAGAGCTGCGCGGGCTTACCGCTTTTCAGGGCGGCAAGTGCCTTGATCCGGGCGTCGTTGTAGTTGCCCGCGTAGATCGCGTTGACCTTGATCTTCGGATTTTCTTTTTCGAAGTCGGCAACAAGGCCGTCGACGATCTTCGTCAAGGCACCCCCGACGGCGACGGGGTAATACATCGTCAGTTCAACGGCGGATGCCGGCAGTGCCAATCCGATCGACATGGCCGCCGCCAGGGCGACACCAGCCATTTTCTTTCTTATATGGGTAAACATGAGTCTCCTCCTTCAATCACCGGAACCGAATGGCCGGCTCCATTTCCTTCCCGCGCTCCAACAACGGAAACACAGGCATTCAGAAAGCCACGTCAGAAAACCAATGCCCGTGGCGTTTCATTTCGTTTGCCGCTATCGGCCTCAAATGTGTGAACGTGTTCCGTCGACCATGTCAGGCAGACCGGTTCGGGTTTCGGAACCCGAACGTGTCCGGGGACATGGACCAGGATATTCTGCGTGCCGACGCGCGCCGTCACGATCGTCTCGGACCCCAGGTAGTCGGATGACAACAGTTCGGCCTTGACGCCTTCGGAACCGCCAATGGTCATGTGCTCCGGGCGGATGCCGAGCAACAGCTCACCGGCGCCATCGGCAGCCAGGACGGGCGTATCGCTTGCGCCATCGACGGCATATCCGGTCGCGGTTCGAACCGTTTTCAAGAGGTTCATGGGAGGCGTGCCGATGAACGAAGCCGCGAATGCCGTTGCCGGTTTGTCGTAAAGCTCGTCCGGTGTCCCCTCTTGTTCGATTCTGCCATCACGCAACAAGATAACTTTGTCGCCCATGCTCATGGCCTCGGCCTGGTCATGAGTTACGTAAACGACCGTCATCTTGAGACGTTGTTGCAACCCCCTGATTTCGGATCGCATTTCCTGTCGAAGTTTGGCATCAAGGTTCGAGAGCGGCTCATCCATCATACAAACCGGGTTTTCAGCCACGATGGCCCGCGCGAGCGCGACCCGTTGCCGCTGACCGCCCGACAACTGCGACGGCTTCCGGTCAAGCAAACCGGACAGCCCGACTATCTCCGAAACCCTTGAAAGCCGCGACGCCTGCTCGTCCGCCGGCACTTTCCGGACCTTCAGGCCGAACAGAATATTTTCTTTCACGTTCAGGTGGGGGAACAGCGCATAGGACTGGAACACCATCGAGAGATTGCGCTCCGCCGGCGGCGCCGCGGTCATGTCCTGGCCGCCAATCAGCAGCTGACCTTCCGTTACCTCCTCGAGGCCGGCGATCATCCGCAGCGTGGTCGACTTCCCGCAGCCCGACGGCCCGAGAAGGATCGCAAACGTTCCTTCTTCCACATGGAATGAAACATCACTCACGCCGACATGTTCGCCCCAGCGCTTGCTTATGCCCCGAAGCTCAATTGCCGACATCTGATCTTACATCAACCATGAACGCTCCCCGTTTCCCGCGCTCATTGTTTCGTGGACGCACTTACGCACTTAATGTAAAATAACTTACATTTTATGTCAATTTCATATCACGCATGTCACGGAACAAAGAGCTCGGCGCCTCCTGCCTCAAGTGATTTCACGGTCTCTGCATCGGGCGCCCGATCACAGAAAATGCCGTCAAATTCCGAGACGCCGGCAAACGGCATCATCGCATCGGCTTCGAATTTCGAGTGGTCGATGCCGACGTATTTTACGCGCGACATTGACAGCGCGGCCCTGGACGCCTGTGCGTCACGATAGTGGTAGTCCAGCAACTCGCCATCCTTGGTCAGCGCTCCGGCACCGAAAATGCCATAACCGACGCGAAACCGTTTCAGAAATTCGACGGTTTCTTCGCCCGTGATCGCGCGGTCACGGTTTCGCACGAGCCCGCCTGTCAGGATAATTTCGAACTCCGTCGCCTCGCAAAACAACGAGACCACTCCGATGTGATTCGTGATAACTCGCAAATTATCGTGAGAAATCAATTCCCTGGCGACTGCCTCCATGGTGGTCCCTATATCGATGAAGATGGACGCTCCATTGGGAATTTTCGCGGCGATCATGCGCGCAATGACGGCCTTTTCGTCTGCATTTCTTATACGCCGATTGGCATACGCAAGACGCTCGGTCCCCGGCGGCAGGCCTGCGCCGCCATGATGACGCTGCACCAGACCGTTTTCACTCAAGAGGATGACATCCCGCCGGACAGTTTGCTGAGAGACACCAAAACGCTCTGCAAGCATCTCCAATGTCACATATCCGCGCGCCCGAACAAGCGTTAGGATCTCCTCCTGCCGCCGGCTAAAATCCGAGCGCACCCCATCCACCATGATCTTCGATCCTGAAAATACTCTCAGGTCCATATGATAAAGGAATGAGCGGTATTGTAAATTAATTTACACCGACATCGAGACTCGAGCCCCATCGCCTCATTCGGAAAAGACCCCTAAAAAATGAATGTAAAGGCATCCAGGCGCCGGACTGGCGGTTGCCATAACCGCAGGGAAATAGGAGCCGCCCGTGAAAGAGAACACAATGATCGGTGCCGGCATTGCGAAGAATGTTTTCCGGCTCCACCGCGTTGACGGATCGGGAGAGAGCGTGGTTCGCCGCCGGTTGCGAGCTGGTGATTTCGGTCCGGCGGACGGCGCGACGCCGACCGCACGGGACCTGTTTCCGGGCGTGTTGGTGTCCGGCGCGGTTGTCGCGTTCACCGCCTACGGCGCGTGGCAAAATTGGCGGCAGAGCGCATTGTGGATTTGCGCCATGGCAATGGCGTTTGGTCTCAAACGACCATCGGAGAAAAAAGTCCCCGGCGCGGCCGGTACCGGCGGGCCGGGGAACAGGTTTGTGATTTTGGCGGGGGTTTGCCCGGGTGCGGCGGCCAATCTGCTGGAATCGGTGATCGCCGCCGGCGCGAAAACGCGCCCTTCAGGCTTTCACGATATTTGCCGCTGGTGCGTCCAGGCCGCGCGTCGCGTTCCGGGTGTCGACGATCAGCGTGCCCGACGCCGCCAGCTCGCCGTACGGAACGCCGTCATGATCCGTGCAGATGATTGCGGCGT
>CAZUGT010000348.1:0-17050 GCA_964620095.1 uncultured Rhodospirillaceae bacterium
AGAAGATCAGGCCGACGATCGTGCAGAAGCCCGCGGTGACGCCCGCCGCCTCGGTCGGCGAGAATTTTCCGGAATAGATGCCCCAGATCACCAGGAGGATGGCGCCGAACCCGATCCAGGCGCCGATCGCCGTCTTGGCGATGCGCCGGAGGTCGATCGAGATCAGGTGTCCCCAGCCGTTGAGGTGGCAGATCAGCCAGCAGACGAACTGCATGGCGAGGATCATCATCACGCCGGGCAGCAGGCCGCCGATGAACAGGTCGGAAATCGACAGGTTCATCAGGAAGCCGTAGACGATGAAGATGATCGACGGCGGGATGATGATGCCGACCGTGCCGCCGGCGGCGACCGTGGCGGCAGCGAAATTCCGGTCGTAGCCGCCCTTGGTCATCTCCGGATGCATGATCGAACCGATGGTGGCGGTGGTCGCCGAATTCGATCCGGAAATCGCCGCGAACAGGCCGCACGCGCCGAGGGACGCCATGCCGAGGCCGCCGCGCAGCCAGCCGAGAAACGAGTAGGCGAACTCGGAAAGCCGTTTGGCGATGCCGGCGCCCTTGATCAGGTCGCCGGTCAGGATGAACAGGGGCAGCGCCAGCAGGCCGAAGAAATTCAATCCCTCGAACAGGGTCACGCCCAGATTGGCGAGAGTGAAGTCGATCGCAAGGCTGACGCCGATGACCCAGAAGCCGATGACCAGGAAGATCGGCACGCCCAGGGCGAAGAAGACCGTGACGACGCCCGAAACCAGAAGAATCCAGAAAAACTCCATCGCCGCCTCCTAGTCGCCGAGCATGCCGGTCTGGACCTTCAGCGGCCGGCCGTTCCGGTAGTCGGAAATGTCTTTCGCGACATTCTGCAGAACCCGGAAGATCAGCAGGGCGAAGGCGAGCGGCGTCGCGATGTAGAACCACCACTGCAGGACATCGTCGGTGCCCTGGACGATGGCGAAATTATCCCGGGACAGCAGGACCTGCTGGGCCGTGTAGTAGATGACAATGACGGAGAAGACGATCCAGAGGAGACCGTCCAGCAGCAGGCAGAGCAGCTGTCCGCGCTGGGACAGCTTGGTGCGGATTTCGTCGAAACTGAGATGGGCGCGGATCCGAACATTATAGGCGCAGGCGATCCAGACGACCCAGAGAAACAGATAGATCGGGATGGTCGATGACCAGGCCACCTGCTCGTTCAGCAGGAACCGGCGAATGACCTCGACGAAGATGATCCCGGCCATGAACACATAGGCGACCAGGATGATGATGCGCTCAATGTTGGAGTCGATCCATCGCAGGAGTTGCATCGCCGTTCCCCCCCGTGTTGCGCTGCGCTGTCCCTGGCGGCCCCGGCCAGCCCGCCGCTACAGAATGCCGATCATGCCGGTTGCCGGCGCGGATGTCCATTCCCCAAGCCGCCGCGAACCTGCCGGCCGAACCCGATAATGGGAACGGGAAACGGGCTCCGAAAACCGAAGCCCGCCCCTTCGTCGTCAGCAGCCGTCGCCGGACGGCCGGATGCTAGCCTTTCCACCAGCGCCGCGGCTCGACATTCTCGGCCAGGGTGTCGGCCGGAATCTCGCGCGCCACGTCGTAGATATACTTATAGGTGTCGAGGCCGCCGGACCATTTGTTCAGCCGTTCGCGCCACTGTTCCCAGTGCTTGGGCTGGAATTCCGGCGAACACATCTCCTCCGCCTCGCGCCGCGCCGCTGCGCTCAGCCAAGCAACACGGACGTTGTGGTCGGCGAACAGCGTGTCGGGCAACTGCGGATTAGAGAAGCCGACCGTGTTGACCAGGGACACCTCGTTGGCCGCCTGGACATGGACCTGCGTCAGATAGGACGATTCCATCACGGCGTCCTGCAGTTCGCCGCCCAGCTTGTCGAACGTCTTGCTGCTCATCGCCGTATGTTCAGTGCCGCAGAAGAACTCGAGATTGACGCACTGCGAGACCACCGGCGACATGTTGGCGTAAGCCACGGCGGAGGGCCAGGTTTCGGCGCCGTCGACCAAGCCCTGTTTCAGGCCGTCGAGGGTTTCCGCCCAGGCGATCGGCGTCGGATTCAGGTTCATCAGGTTCATCGCGATCCGGCCGAGCTGCGTGCCTGTCACGCGGTTCTTCGTGCCGGCCAGATCCTTCACGCTCTTGACGGTCGGTTTGTCCTTCCACTTCAGGCCGAGCATAATGCCGCGCAACTCCGCATGCGAGAACAGGAACTCGATGCCATGCCGCTTGCGCATGGGCTCGCGCAGGACCTTCATACTCTGGGGCGAATACAGGAAGTGATACTGCGCCGCGCGGGACGGGAACATGTAGGCGTAGTCCAGCACGTTCAGGTAGGGCGCGCCGCCGGCCGAGTTCTGCGTCGACGCGGCATAGATGTCGACGATGCCCTGCTGCGTCTTGGTCACGCAATTCAGCTGGCCGCAAATCTGGTTGGAGCCGATAAACTCGATCTGGATTTCGCCGTCGGTCCGCTCTTCCAGATCGTTGACGAATTGCAGGCACCCGGCTCGCTCGATCAGCAGATTGCGTTCGTTGAAGCCGGCCGCGCCGAATTTCAACTGGAACCGCGCCTTCTTCTTGAAGCGCTTCTTGTAGGTCGAGTTCGCCGCCTCGGCGAGCTGCGGCGCCGTGATCGCGCCGGTGAGCCCGGCAGCCGCGATCAATGTCGACGACAGGCCGAATTGCCCCGATATCCGCAGCACGTCGCGCCGCGAAACATTCTTCAGTTTTTCCGGAAGTGATTGCATCGATGTTTCCTCCTAGTCCACCCGTTGGAAGCCGCCACACCCAATTTTGTGACAAAATCGTCAAAATTTGAGACTGACATTCTCATTAAAGACCATTATTGTGATTTCCGCAAGCGCTGGATGATAATCGGGGCGATTTGTTGAATGATGCGGGCGAGGAAGCAGGGATGAACTACGATTATGTCATCGTCGGCGCCGGTTCGGCCGGTTGCGTGCTGGCCAACCGCCTGTCCGCCGACCCTTCGAAAAACGTACTGTTGCTCGAGGCCGGCGGCAAGGACAGCAACCCCTGGATTCATGTGCCGGTCGGCTATTTCAAGACGATGCACAATCCGAAGACCGACTGGTGCTTCAAGGCGGACCCCGATCCGGGCCTGAACGGGCGCAGCCTGGACTGGCCGCGCGGCAAGGTGCTCGGCGGATCGAGCGCGATCAACGGGCTGCTCTATATCCGCGGCCAGAAGGAGGATTACGATAACTGGCGCCAGATGGGTAACGACGGCTGGTCCTACGACGACGTGTTGCCCTATTTCCGGCGCTCCGAGGACCAGGAGCGCGGCGCGGATGCGTTTCACGGCGAAGGCGGGCCGCTCGCCGTCTCGGACATGCCCGCTCGGCGCGACGTCTGCGAAGCCCTGATTGCCGCGGCCGAAGAACTCGGTATTCCGCGCAACGACGATTTCAACGGCGCTCTGCAGGAGGGCGCCGGCTATTTCCAGCTTACGGCGCGCGGCGGCAGACGTTGCTCGGCGGCAACCGCCTATCTGAAGCCGGTCCGCTCCCGCAGGAACCTGGAGGTCGTGACCGGCGCGCTGGCGGAGCGTCTGCTGTTCGACGCGGCCGACCCGAGAACCGCTACCGGCGTCGCATACGCCGCCGCCGGCGAACGGCGGGAGGCGACGGTGCGCGCCGGCGGCGAGGTGATCCTCTCGTCCGGCGCGATAGGCTCGCCCCAGATTCTCCAGCTCTCCGGCATCGGTCCCGGTTCGGTCCTGAGCGCAGCCGGCATCGCCGTCCGGCATGAATTGCCGGGCGTCGGAGAGAGCCTGCAGGACCATCTCCAGGTCCGCTCGGTGTATGAAGTCAACGTTTCGACGCTCAACGACGAGATCAACAACCCGGTGCGCCGGGCGGCGATCGGGTTGCGCTATATCCTGACACGGCGCGGACATATGGCGATGGGCGCCAGCCAGGTCTGTATCTTCTGCAAGACCCGGCCCGAACTGGCGACGCCCGACATCCAGTTCCATTTCCAGCCGCTCAGCGCCGACAAGCCGGGTCTGAAAATGCACCCGTTCTCCGGAATGACCATGTCGGTCTGCCAGCTCCGGCCGGAAAGCCGCGGCCGGATCGCCATCCGGTCGCCGGACCCGGCCGCGCACCCCTCCATCCAGCCCAACTATCTTTCGACGGAAACCGACCGGCGAACCGTCATCGACGGCCTCAGGGTCACCCGCCGGCTTGTCGAAACCCGGGCCATGTCAGGGTTCGTCCGGCGCGAGCATTTGCCCGGCCCGGATGCGCAGACCGACGAGGAATTGCTCGAGGCCGCGCGCAATATCTCCGAGACCATCTATCATCCGACCAGCAGCTGCCGCATGGGCAGGGATCCGATGGCCGTGGTCGATAACGAGTTCCGGGTCTACGGCGTCGGAGGCCTGCGCGTCGTGGACGCCTCGGCCATGCCGGCGATTACGTCCGGAAACACCAATGCCCCGACCATCATGATGGCGGAAAAGGCGAGCGACCTGATCCTGGGCCGCGCGCCGCAGGGTTAGCGCGCCGGCATTGAGGACGCGGCAGTAGTCAAGCCCAATCCCGTCGCCGCATATAGGTCTGCGCCCAGCCCAATTTGTAAATTTGTTAAAACAATTCGTTACATTTTATCGTTTTATGTTACGGGGACTAACCGATAGCGTTGGATCCTGGTTCGAAACCTTCAAAAAGCAGGAAGAGGGATGGGGCGTGACGGAAACCAACAAGAATATTGACGTCTCGGTCTGGCGCGGAGGACCGGATGGCGGAGGTTTTCAGCGCTTCGACGTTCCCAGGCAAGACAACCAGACAATTCTTGATGTCGTCGCGTGGATTCAGCAAAACGACGACCCCACTCTGTCCTACCGTTTTGCCTGCCGGGTTGGGATGTGCGGGTCCTGCGCCATGACGGTAAATGGCGAGCCGCGCTGGACCTGCCGGACGCATGTCAACAAGATGCTCAAATACGATCGTCTTGAAATCGCCCCCCTGCGCAACCTGCCGGTGATCAAGGATCTGGCGACGGATATGGATCCGTTCTTTGACAAATGGCGCAAGGCGGATGGAGTGTTTCACCCAACCAAGTCCCGTAACGACCCGGTCGAGGAGATCAGCCCCCTCGAAGATGAGCGCCGGAACGCGAATGCGGGCATCGAGTGTATAAACTGCGGAATCTGTTACGCGGCTTGCGATGTGGTGGCCGGAAACCCCGACTACTTGGGCCCCGCCGCGCTAAATCGCGCTTGGACCCTATTGAACGACACAAGGGATTGCGGGTCGCAGTCCATCTTGGCAGCCGTAAGTCACGGGGGTGGCTGTCACAATTGCCATTCCATGGGCAACTGCGCGCACTTTTGCCCAAATGAGTTGAGCCCGATGACATCTATCGCGGGCCTTAAACGTGCTACGGCGCTATCCATTCTTAGGTCGGGAAGCTGAGATATGCTCGATCTCAGGCTCTATCTGCTGCAGCGGCTTTCAGCGTTGGTGATGGCGCCCCTGGTGCTGGTGCACCTCGCGGTCATAATCATTGCCGTGCAAAATGGCCTGACCTCCGAGGAAATTCTTTCACGCACGCAAGGCAGCTTTTGGTGGGCGCTGCTCTACGGAACCTTCGTCGTGGCCGTCTCCGTCCATGCGGCAATTGGGCTGCGCGTGATCGTCTTCGAAACGCTGAAGTTGAAAGGTTTCGCACTAAATTCGCTGACATGGGCAATCTTCCTGGGGCTTATTTTAATGGGGGCGCGCGCCGTTTGGGCCGTCACGGCGGTAGGTGCAACATGATCCGGCCGCACCGTTCCCATCCGCTCTGGCTGGCGTTCATCCTGCATCGGATATCGGGATTGGCGCTCGCGCTCTTCCTGCCGGTCCACTTCTGGGTATTGTCCTTGATGCTGACCGATAGGGAACGGCTGGACGGGTTTCTTCTCCTCACCGAGAACGCGGTTGTAAAATTGGCCGAATTTGGCCTCGTGTTTCTGCTCGCGGTACATATTTTCGGAGGACTGCGGCTACTGGCAATGGAGTTCCTGCCTTGGACATCGCGCCAGAAAACCGCCGCCGCCGCCGCCGTCGGCGTTTCGATGCTGGTTTCCGGAACATTCCTCCTTCAGGCGACTTAAAATGCCGCTGAAAGCCGATATCGACCGACACGACACGGATATTCTCATTCTCGGGTCCGGAGGTGCGGGTCTGTTCGCGGCGCTCCATGCGCAAAAGTCGGCTCCTGTCGGCACAAAAATCACCATTGCGGTGAAAGGTCTGATCGGCAAATGCGGTTGCACCCGAATGGTGCAGGGTGGCTACAACGTTGCGCTGGGTCCCGGTGACTCGGTCGAGCGTCATTTCATGGATACGATCGTCGGCGGCAAGTGGCTGCCAAACCAAGACATGGCCTGGAAGCTCTGTGAGCAGGCGGTGATACGCGTGCAGGAATTGGAGAATGAGATCGGGTGCTATTTCGATCGTAAGGACGATGGCACGCTGGACCACAAGGCATTCGCGGGCCAGACCGCCGACCGCACCGTACACAAAGGCGATCTGACCGGGATCGAGATCATCAACCGGCTCATGGAGCAGGTTCTCGCGCGCCCGGTCGAGAAGCTGCAGGAGCACCGGGCCATAGCGCTGATCCCGACCAAGGACCGATCGGCCGTGGCCGGAGTTCTATTTATCGACATGCGGACTGGGCAGTTCCGGTTTGTCCGGGCCAAGACGGTCTTAATGGCCACCGGCGGCGGTCCGACCATGTACAAGTACCACACGCCGTCAGGCGACAAGACAATGGACGGGTTGGCGATGACGTTGCGAGTTGGTCTGCCCATGCGGGATATGGAAATGGTGCAGTTCCATCCCACCGGCCTACTTGGCGGCGAGGGCACCAAGATGACCGGAACCGTGCTTGAGGAAGGGTTGCGCGGCGCCGGCGGACACCTTCTCAACGGTTCCGGGCACCGTTTCATGTTCGACTATGACGATAACGGTGAGCGGGCGACCCGTGACGTGGTCAGCCGGGGCATCTATTCGGAGATGCGCAAGAACAACTCCTCGCCCAATGGCGGTGTTTTTATCTCCATGTCACATCTTGGCGTCGACAAAGTACGGCAAAACTTCCCCGGCATGGTCAAGCGTTGCGCCGATTGTGGCTTTGATCTTGCGAGCGGCAAAGTAGAGGTTGTACCGACCGCGCATTATTTCATGGGCGGCGTGGTGGTCGATCCCGATACTCGGACCGTGATGGAAGGGCTCTACGTTGCCGGCGAGGATGCGGGCGGCGCGCACGGCTCCAACAGGTTGGGAGGCAACGGGGTTGCCAACTCCACCGTCTATGGCGGGGTCGCCGGCGATACGATGGGATTGGATGTCCGGAAAATGGCGGCACTGCGCGATCCGGATGAAGAGGCGTTGACCGCCGAAATAGTTCGGGCCGAACATCCATTTTCCAAGCCGGTGAGTAACATCCAGCGTCTTCGGATGAAGTTGCAGGATGTGATGTGGGACGATGTCGGCGTCATACGCGACCAAGCAGGGTTGGAGAGCGGGGTCGACCAAATTCAGAAAATCGGCGACGAGCTCATGGAAACCGGCGTCACAGGGGAGAATCCAGCGTTCAACCTCTCTTGGCATGATTGGCTTAATTTACGTAGCCTTTGCGATATCTCAGAGGTAATCGCTAAAGCGGCGCTCACACGAGAGAACTCTCGCGGGGCGCATTTCCGCGAAGATTTTCCTGACGAGGGAGATCTCGACACCTCATATTTCACCGTTGTCCAAGAGGAGGGGGGTATGCTGAACGTTTCGCGTGAACCGGTCGAGTTTTCCATTGTTCGCCCGGGCGAGACCGTATTGCCCGAGGGTGAACCGGAAACTTTGGTCGAAGAACCGTCGGGTCCGCCCGGACAACCACAGGAGGCCGCACAATGATATCCATCGACCTCATTGAAAAGACGGCCGAGGTCCTGATGGACAAGGCCGCCGTTGAGATTCCTCAGGACTACTTGGACGGACTTAGGGCCGCCGCGAACACGGAGGAAGGCGATTTAGCCTCATTTGTCCTGCAGGCGATGCTGGAAAACTACGAGGTCGCCAAGGAGGATGGCCGCGCCATGTGCGGCGATACCGGCACGCCTCGTTGGTATGTGAAGATGAGCAATACCGCACAGGTCGAGGGCGGTCCCATCGCTCTGGAGGCGGCGCTGCGGCGGGCGACGGCAAACCGAACGGTGGGATTGCCGCTGCGCCCAAACCGGGTTCACCCGTTATGGCGGACCGATCATGACAACAATGTCGGCATCGGCGCCCCGGAAATCGAATACGGCTTCGAGCCGACGCCCGAAGGCGAATGGATAGACCTGACCACGGTCCACAAGGGCGGACTATTTGGCACCGACTACCGGATGCTGTTCCCTTCGGATGGCATCGAGGGAATTAAGCGCTTTTACCTGGACAGTCTGGTGGCGTTTGGCAAACGCGGGCTCGCCTGCCAGCCGGCGATAATCGGAATCGGTCTCGGCGGCTGCAAGGACACCTGCATGGTGCTTGGCAAGCGCGCCGCTTGTCTGCGTACCGTCGGCTCACGCAATGCGGATCCGAAAATTGCCGAGTTGGAGGACGAGCTAACCGAGCTGGGCAACAGCATCGGAATGGGTGCCATGGGCTTCGTCGGCAAGCACATGGTTATCGATTGCAATATCGAAGTTGGCTACTGCCACACGGGCGGGATGCAAATGAGCGTGCACGCCTTTTGCCTTAGCTCGCGAAGGGCCGTGGCGCGCATCTGGGCCGACGGCCAGATCGAATACCGCACCGATCCCGATTGGTTCACCGATTATCAGCGCAGGGAGACAGTGGAATGGGACGCCCCGCCAAGCCACGCGAAATCAGCCTGAGCACCACCCCGACCCCTGATGCGCTTGCTGAATTGCAGCTTGGCGACATCGTCTATCTCGACGGGCTGCTTTATACCGCCCGCGAAGGCGTCTATATGCGCGCGCTGGAGGAGAAGGCGAAGATTCCCTTGGATTTGCCGAACCAAAGCGCGACCAATTTCCATTGCTCACCCGCGGCCTCGATCAATGAGGACGGCACGTTCAACATGGGTGCAGTGACCGCGACGGCCTCCTTCCGGTTCGCCAAGTGGCTGTCGGAATGGATGGATAAGTCCGGCGCCAAAATCATTATCGGTAAGGGCGGCATGACGAGCGATCTCTACAAGAGCATTTTCGTGCCTCATGGCGCGGTTTATCTCTCCACCGTTGGGTACGGCACCGGCGCGCTTCTGGGCCGTGGCATCAAGCAAGTAGTCGATATCCATTGGGAGAAGGAGGTCGGGCTTGCGCAGGCCATGTGGCTGATAGAGGCCGAAAGGATGGGGCCATTCATCGTTGCGTCGGATCTGGACGGCAAATGCCTGTTCGAACGCGAGAACGAGAAAATTGCCGAAGGTCTGGACAAAATCTACGCAGGCACCAAGCCCGCGGTTCTGAAACGCTTCGGCGAAACCGACGATAGGAAAGATGAGGTCATCGGCTGAACGCTCCGGGGCCGTCCTGCATCGGAGTTTTCGCAATGTGTCCGCCTTCAGGATGGTGCGGTCAGTTCCTGGTTTCGATGGGCGATGCCCCGCCGCCGGACATCATCAAGGTTATCCTCAAGGACCACGTCGTAGCGGTCGACGTGCCGGCGGGGGTGTTGGTCGAATTCACATCCGATTCGGGAGAGAACCGACCATCGATTTTAGAAGACCGAAGTTAGCCGGGTCCATTTCCAGCTCGCCCTCGTTGAGCCGGCGATCGACCTCGGTGACGGCTTCATTGCACGGCACCGGAGTACCGTGTTCCTTGCCCGCCTTAGCCACTAACCCATTGATCATCGACATCTCGCTTTTTCGTCCTTTGATATGATCATGAATGGGTGCGGTGACGCTGTCCTTGCCCGTATGTTCATGCAAGGTCCGCATAGCCTTAATCAACGTTTCGTCATTGGCCTCGGCGAACTCCTCGGCGCTTAACCCGAACACCGGCTCCAGCGAGATGCGATTCGCACGGCTGAAGGGCCGCGATGTCCTGGCGGATTTCGGGGCGGGACGATGACCTCGGACGCGGGGGCGGCCGCCGGGGCGCGACCCGACAGCGCCGCGCAGACCATGATTCTGGCGGGAAATGCGGGCTAGCTGCCCGCCGGGGCTGCGCCTACACTGGCGTCTAGAAAACGATGGGGGACATCATGCAAGTAACGCTGCTCGGTACCGGATTGCCGTTTCCGAACCCGCACCGCCGGGGACCCGCCTATCTGGTGGAAGCGGGCGAGGAGAAAATCCAGATCGATTGCGGGTCGGGGTGCGTCCACCGGCTCTACGAGGCGGGCTCGCGGCCGCAGGAAATCGATCACCTGTTCATCACCCACCTGCATTCCGATCACTACATCGATCTCGGCCACTTCGTCATCATGCGCTGGGTGCTGGGGGATGACCGGCCGCTGCACGTCTACGGCTCGCCCGGCCTCGGGAAGATGATCGATCTGCTGCTGGAAATGCATGCCCCGGACATCGAGCTCCGGATGATCACCCGCACCAAGAAGCGCGAGCAGCCCAACATCGTCGTCCACGAACTGGAAGAGGGGCGGGCGCTGGAAACCGCCAACGGCCTGACGGCGACGGCCTTCAAGGTGGACCACTATCCGCTGGAGATGCCGTTCGGCTTCCGCTTCGACACCAGGGACAAATCGGTCGCGTTCTCCGGCGACACCTGTCCCTCGGAAAATCTCATCAAACACACCCGGGGCGTCGACATTCTGGTGCACGAATGCACCGAGTACACCAAGTGGACGAACCCGGAGATCGACGAGAGCCACAAGGTCAAGACGCACACCCACCCTGATCTGCTGGGATTGGTGGCCCGGGACGTCAAGCCGGGGCTCCTGGTCGCCTCGCACCTGATGCCGCGTTCGATCCCTAAGGAGCTGCGCCGGATGATCGGCGCCAACTATGACGGCCCGACGGTCGTCGGCGAAGACCTGATGACCGGCTGAGGGCCGGCCGAGGGATAGCAATCCTGAGCATCCGCGGCGGCGTGTTCGCGGCAAGAAAAGCTAGTTGGCGCGGACCTTTACGGTCATTTGGCCCACCTCGGCCACGGTCGCGACCATCGTATCGCCCGGCTCCACCGGCCCGACGCCTTCCGGCGTGCCGGTCATGATGACGTCGCCCGGATAGAGGGTGAAGAATTGGGTGGCGTAGGCGATCAATTTGCGGCAGCTGAAGATCAGTTTGCCGGTGTTTGATTTCTGGCGGAGCTCGCCGTTTACGGTGATCTCGAAATCCAGCTTGTCCGGATCGGAGATGTCGTCGGGGGTCACCAGCCACGGCCCGAGCACGGCGTAGCTGTCGACGGATTTCCGCAAGGACCGGTCTTCGGTGCCCCGCACGGTCATGTCGAGACCGATGGCGTAGCCCGCCACATAGTCGAGCGCGTTCGCCTCGTCGGCGTTCTCGCAGGTCTTTCCGATCACCAGGGCAAGCTCCACCTCATGGTCGTTCCGCCGGTCGACGAACCTGAGCGCCACGCCGTCATCCTGTCCCGCCAATGCGGAGTTTGCCTTCAGGAACAGCCCGTACTCGTCGATGGTTTTTATTTCGCGCCCGAAACTGATTTCGTCATCGTCCAGGGATTCCTCGTGGTGCGCGCGGTAGTTGACCGGCGCGCCGATGACCTTGGTCGGATTGGCGACGGGTGAGCAGAGATGCACGTCGGCCAGCGGTTTGGGCGCCGACCGGCCGGCCTCTTCCTCCAGACGGCCCTTCAGCCGGTCCAGATTGGCGATGAACTGGTCCCCCGGCGGCTGCGGCCAGCCTTGCGGTTCCAGGTCGGCGACGGCGGCGGTGGCATCGAATACCTGACCGTCCCGGACCAGTCCCAGGCGATCGTCGTCGTATCGGCAGATTTTCATGCGAGTCTTCCCGGCAATCCTCGTTTTCGGCGCGCTTTCACGGCCTTTGTCGCTGTTCGGACATTTACTAGCTAATGCCTCGCAAATCGAGTTCAGAATGATAAACTGTCCGAATATTCCCAAAATACCGGGAATCGAGGAGGTGAACATGCAGATTCAGAAACTTCACCACGTGGTCTACCGGTGCAAGGACGCGAAGGAGACCGCGAAGTTCTACACCGAATTGCTTGATCTCGATTTCGCCATGGCGGTATCCGAGACCAATGTGCCCTCGACCGGCGAGTCCTGTCCTTACATCCATGTCTTTTTCGAGATGGCCGACGGCTCCTCGGTCGCGTTCTTCGAGCTCCCCGAAGAGCCGGATATGCAGATGGATCCGAATACGCCGGAATGGGTGCAGCATCTGGCCCTCGAAGTCGGTGATATGGACGAGTTGAATGCGGCCAAGGATCGCCTGGTAAACGCCGGCGTCGAGGTGGTCGGTCCCACCGATCACACCTTCTGCCAGTCCATCTACTTCTTTGATCCCAACGGCCACCGGCTGGAACTGACCGTCCGCACGGAAACACCGGAGATGATGCAACGTCTCCGCGACACCGCGGAGCCGATGCTCGAGGAATGGGATCAGACCAAGACGGTCTCCAACAAGGCGGCCTGGATACACGAGAACGTCGACGCCGGCCGGTAGACCGGCCTCGCTCGGCAGGCGCGGATCGTCCCCATGAACGGTGAGCTGCTCGTTCTGAGCGTCCGGCAGGGCGGCCACATGGAAAGCCAGTCGGGGCTCCAGATGAACGCGCCGAAGATTTTCGGCCGGCTGGCCGCCGACGGGTGCGATCCGAAGACCGCGTTCGTGGTCATTCATCCCACCAGCAACTTCATGGCGCACTACATGTTCGATCCGCTGCAAAGGCGGGGCCGCGCGCTGCTGGGCCTCAACACCCGCTATATCGCCAACGACACCATGCTGCTGATGGAGCGGGCGATCCAGGATTTGGGCGCCGGTATCCGGGAACTGCGGGACCGCGGCTACGACAAGATCGTTCTGCTGGGCAATTCTGGCGGCGGGGCGTTGGCCGCCATGTATCAGGACCAGGCGGAAAACCTGACCATCGAGACCACCCCCGACGGGCGCGCCATCGAAATCGCGCCGGAAGACCTGCCGCCGATCGACGGGATTGCGCTGCTCTGCGCCCACCCCGGCCGGGCGGTCACGCTCAGGGAGTGGATCGACGCGGCGGTTACGGACGAAGCTGATTTGCTGGCCACCGACGCGGGCCTGGACATGTACAACCCGGACAACGGTCCGCCCTATGATGCGGATTGGCTGGCAAGGTACCGGGATGCCCAGCAGGCGCGCTGCGACCGCCTGACCGATTGGGTCCTGGCGCGGCTCGATGAACTGGCACAAGGCGGCGATGCCCATCCGGCCCGCGACCAGGCATTCGTCGTCAACCGGACCATGGCCGATCCCCGGTTCCTCGATCTGTCCCTCGACGCCAACGACCGGGTAGCGGGCACCCTCTGGGGCGACGCCAGGACGGTCAACTATGCCGCCAACAACATAGGCCGGTTCACGACGCTCAGGTCGTTCCTCAGCCAATGGTCCCCCCGGACCTCGCGGGCCGACGGCCCCGATTGCCTGAGCCGCACCTCGGTCCCGGTGCTCAACGTGGAGTATTCCGCCGACAATGCCGTCTTCCCGAGCCAGGTGCGGGCCTGGGGGGCGGCGGCCGAAGGACGGGTGACCGACCACGTGCTCAAGGGCGCGCCGCACTATCTCCATGCCCATCCCCACTTTATCGAGGAGGTGGCGGATGTGCTGGTGCAATGGGCCGACGCCCTATAACATTTTTTCAAATCATCTGATCCAGGGGGAGAGACCATGACCCAGGCCGTGCGCGACGGCTACGCCGAACAATTCTATCCACGGACCGAGGAACTGGGTCCCGACGAAATGCGGATCACCGCGCTGGGGACCGGCCGGCCGTTCCTCCGCCGCTCCCAGGCCAATGCCTCCTGGCTGATCGAACTCGGCAACGGCGACAAGTTCGTTTTCGATTTCGGCTACGGCTCGCAGATGAATTTCACCGCCCTCGAAATTCCCTATCAGCGCATCACCGCCTGGTTCGCGACCCACCTGCATACGGATCATGTGGGGGACTTCGGTCAGGTCTGGGTCGGCAGCTGGGCCGGCGGGCGCCTGAAGCCGCTGGAGGTCTACGGCCCCTCCAGCAACAAGCCGGAATATGGCTTCGCCCATTTCATCGAGCACCAGATGGAATCCTATCGCTGGGACACGGACAGCCGGGTGAGCGCGCTGCCGGCCATCGGCGCCGAGGTGAATTGCCACGAATTCGACTATTCCAAGGTTCACGTGATCTATGACGAGAACGGCGTGAAGATCACCAGCTTTCCGGCGGTCCATATCTATGACGGCCCGGTGAGCCTGAAGCTGGAGTGGAAAGGCCGCTCCTTCGTCTATTCCGGCGACACCACGCCCAGCGAATTCATGATCGAGAACGCCAAGGGCGTCGAGGTGCTGGTCCACGAGACCTTCAACACCGTCGATCAGCTGATGGTGCGGTCGGGCTATGACGAGCGCACCGCCAAGGCCATCGGCACCATGATCCATTCGGATCCCGCCGAAGCCGCCTACGTCATCAACCAGTGCAATCCCAAGCTCTTTGTCGCCTACCATTTCTTCAACGATTTCGACACGGTGGGCGAAATGGAGACGGCGATCCGCGAACATTGGAAGGGCCGCCTCGCCATGGCCACCGACTTCATGGTCGTCAATGTGACCGACGAGCACATTATCGTCCGTGAAGCCATCGTGTCCGATCACGTCTGGCCGGCCAAGGACGAGCACGAGGGCTTCGGCGACGCGCCCCGCAAGGAGCGGCTGCCCATGTCCGAGTGGCTCCGCGAGCGGCAGGTCTTCCCGAAGTTCTGAGGCGGGATTGAACATCCCGTCCCGCATCCGCGCGCCGGTGGACGCGGTTACCAGCTTGGCCGCGTGGCCGTATTTCCTGCTGGTGATGGCCCATGTCGGATTCGGGTCCAACCAGATCATGGGCAAGATGGTGGAGGGGCACGTGCCGCCGGTCGGATTGTCCTTCTGGCGCTGGGTATTTGCCGTCGCTCTGATCCTTCCTTTCGTATGGAGCGATTTTCTGAAAAGCTTTTCCGTTGTCCGGCGGCATTGGAAGGTGCTGGCGCTGCTTGCCTTCAGCCTGGTGATGCTCGGCAACACGGCGATCTACATCGCACTGAATTTCACCACCGCCGTTAATTCCGGGATCATTGCCGTCGCCCAGCCGGCGGTGACTTTCCTGCTCTCCTGGCTGCTGTTTCGCGACCGGCTGACCCCGGGCCAGGCGCTGGGGGCGGCGATCGCGGTCGCCGGCGTTCTGACCGTGTTGACGAAGGGGGAGCTGGGGTCGCTGTCGGGCTTGAGATTCAACACCGGAGATTTGTGGCTGCTGGTCTCGATCACAGGGTTTTCGCTTTACGCGGTCGTGCTCAGAAAAGCGCCCAAGGATCTGTCCTTCATGGTGCAGCTTGTATGGATCGAGATATTCGGGGTGCTGTGGCTGCTGCCGGTCTACATCTGGGAAACCACCAACGTTCGGCCCATGACGCTCGACGGCGCGACCGTTGCGGCGGTCGCCTGGGCGACGCTGGTGGTGGCGATTTTCGCCATGGTGCTGTGGACCGCCGCGGTGAAGGCGGTTGGCGCCAATAAATCGAGCGTCTTCGTCTACCTCCGGCTGTTTTTCATCACGGCGGCGGCGCTCTGGCTGCTTGGCGAGACGGTCGAGGTTTACCATTTCATCGCGTTCGCGGTGATACTGGTGGGGCTGTGGCTGGTCAGTCGAGCCGACGTCGAGGTCCCGGGATGAGCGGATCCGGTCCGTTCCTCGGCATATTTCTGATGATGGCGGCGATGACCCTGTTTCCCGTCAAGGACGGGTTCGCCAAGCTGTTGGGCGATACCTATGTCCCGGTCGGCCTCGCCTGGCTGCAGTACGCCTTCATGTGGCTGGCGCTGGCGCCGGTGGTCGCCAAAATGCACGGCACGGCCGCGTTGATCCCCAGGCCGCTTCCCATGCAGGCGTTGCGGGGATGCCTGATCCTGGGCGCGGTTTGCCTGTTTTACTGGGCGTTGAACTACATTCCGCTGGCCGACACCACGGCGATGACGTTCGTCGGCCCGTTGGTCACCACCGCCGTTTCGCCGCTCTTTCTGGGCGAGAAGGTCGGCATCCGGCGCTGGCTGGCGGTCCTGGTCGGTTTTGCCGGCGTGCTGATCATCCTCCGGCCGGATTTCGGCGGCGAGCGGATCGGCTACGTCATCGGGCTGGGGGCCGGGATTTGCATCGGCTTGTTCTACGTCGCCAACCGCAAGCTGGCGAGCGCCGACCCGCCGCTGGGCTCGGCCCTCCACTCGGCATTGTTCGGCGCCCTGCTGCCGATCCCGCTGCTGCCCTGGATTTGGGTGCCCCTGCAGCCGGCGGATGCGGGCTTTCTGGGCGGCTTCGTCGTCCTCGGCCTGGTCGGCCAGATGATGCTGGTCAACGCCTTCAGGTATGGACAGGCGTCGCTGGTCTCGCCGTTCCTCTACTGGGGTATCGTCTCGTCGACCGTGTTCGGCTGGTTCGTCTTTGGCGATTTTCCCGACCTGTTTACCTGGATCGGCGCGGCCATCCTGATCCTCGCCGGGATCTACATCATGGCCCGGGAGGCCCGCGCCGCCGAGGCCGCGGCATCGGGGTAGATTGGTTCATATCCGGGAAGCGTGACGCATCCCACCAGTTCCGGTCACGATAACTTTCTACCGATTGGTTGAATATTAGTTTCGCCGGCTATATACTCAACCGTATGGTTGAGAATGATCTGAATCGGGTTTTCCATGCGCTTGGCGATCCCACCCGCCGCGCCATCCTTGATCGTCTGGCCGAGGGAGAGGCGACGGTCAGCCAACTTTCCCGGCCCTTTCCCCTCTCGTTCGCCGCGGTGTCGAAGCACCTGGGCGTGCTCGAACGCGCGGACCTTGTGACACGCGAAGCGCGGGGGCGGGAGCGGGTATGCCGGAT
>CAZUGT010000349.1:0-14709 GCA_964620095.1 uncultured Rhodospirillaceae bacterium
CGGCCCGGCTGCATGTCGTTCCGTCGTTCGATTTCCGACATCGCCTTCCCGATCTCGACGGGCGAGACCGAAACATTGCGGTTCTTGGCTTCCTGGAGTTTCAGGTTGTCTTCGATGAGATTCCGCAAAACTTGCGGCCGAATTCGGCGAATGGTCGATTGATCGGAGGGCAGTCCGGAAGACACGATGACCATCCGAAGCCGCATCTCAAGGTCTCGCCGCGTCACCGGATCACTGTTCACGACGGCGGCAATGCCGGTCAGTCGTGACTGGGCCGCGACCTTCGCGGCATCCGTTATCAGTGGAAGCACGGAGATGACCGCGGTCAGCAGCGCTGCTCGGACCCAAACGCGGTGTTCGCAATGAATTCTATTCATTTCGAGCACCGGTCATTTTCCCGAAGCCAGCACACCCGTCTGCACTTCTCCGAGAGTTTTGAACGTTAGCCGAAGCAGGATCGAGTTCTCGCGTCCGAGATCCCGGTCCTCGAAGAGGGTGCGCCGAAGAGTCATGTCGAAGGTAAAACAATCGCATTCGTAGGCAATACCAAGGGAGACGCTTCGCAGATCATCGTCCTCAACGTCATATAGGCTGGAAAATTTCGTTCGCCAATACCTTGACAGCGCGGCCCGTGCCGAGGCCGAGAGTTCTTCGCGGCCTCCGAACTCGGAGTCCTGCTCGCGCTCGAAATACGCGTAGTTGACCGCGGCATAGAGAGCCTGTGAACCGACATTGAGCGCCAGCTCATTTCGGCTCGGAGAATGGTTGTCCTTGTCCAAACGCGTTCGGTAGCCGAGATCGACATATTTGCCGGGGTTGACGTCAATCCGAGCGACAATGTCGGACAGGTTGTCGTCCAGTCCCGTACCTGTCGAGAATGTCGAATCGTCTTTCAGCCGATAACTCTGGCCGACAAACATGGATGTTCCGCCGCCCTGTAAGCCTACCACACTCCATTTGAGCCCGTAGTTCATCCTCGGGCCCCCTTCAACGCGGTCGATCCCGGCAAACCGGCTGGACGAGAACAGATTGGTATCATCGAACTCGACGTCGACGCTGTCTTCGTTGGGGATGTCGGTTGGATTGCCGCCGTAAGGGCTCACGACGAGCGAAGCGACCGGTTCAAGGATCTGACTATAATTCCCGTCGTGCCGGGATAGCGGCAGTCTCCAGCCAAGACTCGTTTCAGGATAAATGCGTCCGGCGACGCCGTCATCCGCCGTCGAATCCGCTTCGTGATCAACATGGTACAGGTCGCCACGCAGCTTGAGCGACAAAAGATAACGGTCGCCGATGTTGGATCTAAAGGGCAGGTTCCAGCTCCCGCCGAGGGAAGCACGCCTTGTGTCCCGGCCATCGGATCGGGTCAAGGCGAGCACGCCGGCATCAATCGTATTGAAGGCCCCAATCCGATTCGGAAGGCCGACATGATGGTACTCAAACCTCGGCAGAACCAATGGCGTGGTGCCCGGGTCGTCGTTCTCCTGCAGGCCTTGGAACGCATAGGCGTTCAGAGCTATGTAGTTCCGGCCCCGGAAGCCTTCAACGAATCCCCTGCTGGTAAGCGTGCTGGCGGAACTAAAATTGTAGCGACGCAAATAGGTGTCGTCCGAGGAACGCTGTAAATCCACGCCGCCCCGCCAGGTATTGGAGATGTCTTGCCGATAATCGGCGTCAATGTGCCCACGGAACTCGTCTTCCGAATCGAAAGTGAGGTTTCCTGCCGTCCGAAGTTCGGCCGCGGCAAAGCGTTCCCTGTACTCGCCCGCGAGGACGGCGCGCTCCTTGGTGGTCAGGATAGGCGTGATGGTGAAATCCCGCGACGGCGAGACGGCTACGTAATAGGGCGTGCTGACGGTCGTACCCAGGGTGGAAGACCCCCCGAAGGTTGGTGTCAAGAACCCGCTCCGTCTCTTGACGGTGGGGTCGGGATGGGAAAAGTACGGCGTATAGGCGACCGGAACGCCCAGGAATTCCATCCACGCATTCGTGTACTCCACCACCTGCTCGGTCTCGTTGTGGACGATCTTGCGCGCCTTGAGTTGCCAGAGGGGAGGGCCTTCGGGCTGATTGGCGCACGACTCGCAGGGTGAGTACACCGCGTTCCGCATCTCAAGGACCTTACCGCCTGACCGCCGTGCCCCGGCCGCGGCAAACCGGGCATTGTCCGATAGCAGCACTCTCAGGTCCTGAAGGATTCCGTCCTTAAAGTCTCCCGTGAGTTCAACCAGGTTGGCAAATATGACATTCCCGTCCGGCTGAAGCAGGCTGACGTTGCCGGACGCCGACACTACGTCGAGCTTCTGATTGTAGGTGAGGGTGTCGGCTAGAAGCACCTGACCGTCACGCGAAGCCTCGACGTTGCCGGATGCCCGGATAATACCAAGTTCCCGGTCATGCGTTACTTCATCGGCGGTAAACTGGATTGGCCGTTCTTCAGCGGCTCCTTGCGCTCGGGCCGGATCGAGGCCAAGGCAAATCAAGGCGGTCGCCATTAACGCGGCTGCAATCGCGCGTCGCATCGCTAACCGTCTTCCAGGTGAAAAAGCATCGACATCCCCAGGAGCGTACAGACGCCGGCAGGCGTCCATGCCGCCAGCGCCACCGGTACGCTCTCCCTCATACCCAGCGCGATTACGATGTCCGAAAATATGAACAGCAAAAAGCCGCTAAGTATGCCGCCCAGGATGATAAATGTGGTGCTGCCGCGCGCCGACAAGCGGAGGGTGAATACCGCCGCGATTAGAACCATGCCGACGAAGAGCAGCGGAATGGCCATGAGGCTGTGCCAATGCAATCGGTGGCGGATGGCCGAAAATCCGGCTTTGTCCAAATTGGCGATGAACGCCGGCAGTTCCCAGAATGACATTGTCTCCGGGGGAGAAAAGCTGTCCTGTATGTTGTTGAGCGTAAGATCGGTCTCAAACCAATACTCGTTCACCCGCCTCGCCGGTTTATCGGATTCGTGGATACGGACATCCGTCAAATGCCAGGACCCATCTTCGAGCTTTCCCTTCGAAGCCTGGATTCGTGACTTGTAGGTGTCCGACCCGTCAAACACAAATATCGTTACTTTGGTCAGACTGACATTGGGTCCATCGATCCTTACATCCGGCGCGTGGATAACGGATCGGCTATCAGCGCTCGCCTGTCGCAGCCATAGGCCCGATCCCGAGATCGACAATGTGCGGGAACGCCCCTCGAAGTAGCTCGCATTGAGCCTCTCGTACTTGGCGAGCAGCGCAGATGCCATCGGATTGACGACAGTGACGCTCAGCGCCCCCAAAACCGCTGCAATGAAAATGACAGGCAGGAGAAACTGCCAAGCGGAGACACCCGCTGAACGTGTGACAACCAGCTCCCGCGACCGCGTCAGACGCCAAAAGGCAATCATCCCGCCAAACAGCACCGCGAAGGGACAAGCCTGTTGAACCAGAAACAGGAGGCGCAGCAGGCTCATTTGTAGAATGAGCCCCAGGGAAATATTGTCACTCGACCCCGCTCGACGCAGTAGCTCGATGGTGTCGAACAAGAAAATCACCCCGATAAAGCCGAGGAAAACCGTCCCGAGGCTCAGGAGAAAATTGCGGACGATATAGAGCGATAGAAGCGGCGATATCAACATGCCGGGCCTCAACCACTCGCGCCCGACAGCGAGGGCGATCTCGATGCCGCGCCAAGTCGTGGGGTGAAGAAAAGAAATGCCAGGCCAAATACAATGGGGATCAGCGCGTTGACATAAAGAACCGGCCACAAGTAGAGAACCTTCGCCGACAGGCCGGCCAACCCAAGGCTGCAAACCGCAATGAGGGTGTTCAAAACCAATGCCGCCAGCACACGCTTCCATTGGCCGCGCTGAGAGTAGTCGCCAACGGCCAGCGAAACCACGGTGACCAAGATGAATCCCATGATCATCAGCGGCGAAACAAACCGCTGATGAAGCTCGGCCTTGAACTTTCCGTAGTCGGAGGCGTTTCCCAGGTCGGACCGTTTCAGGTTGATGAGCTCAAGCGTCCCGCGTTCCCGTGCTTCCCGGTATCTGACCTCGGGTTTTTTGAGGATGCCGGACAGCTCGATCGGGGCACGGTCGAAGTAGAGCACTGACAGCTTTTTGGTTTTCGCATCCACTTTTTGGTGGTTGCCCTGAAATACGATGGCACGGGGCCCCTTTTCACCCTCGACCAGCACGCCGCGTTCGGCGATGTAGGTGACCGGCTCTTTGGGGTTTGTCGTATCGTGAACCAATACGCCGCGAAGATCCGATTCACCATTCCGCTCACGAATGTAAATCGTGAAATCATTGCCAAAACTGTTGAATTCACCCTCCTTCAGCAACGCATGGCTGAAGGTGTACCGGGAGTTGAACTGCATCTCGCGGAACTGCTGGAACGACACGGGGGTGAGAAAGAACGCGAAAATGTAGCTTACCACCGTCAAGATCAGACCCAGCACGATTGCCGGCTTGGCAATTCGATAAGGGCTGAGACCGGCGGCACGCAACACCACCAGTTCGCGGTCGGAATTCAGTTTGCTGTAGACGAAGGCTACGACGGCAAACGCCGCGATCGGCAGAGCGAAATTGAGCAGGTTGGGAACCGTGAGCATCGTCAAATAGGCGAACGTCGTCACCGAAACTCCGCGGTTGACGATCAACTCGACAAACTTGACCGAGTTCGCGAGCCATAGAATTCCGGCCAACACGGTCGTCGTTGCGATCATACCGACGACCAATTGCCCCAAGACGTATCTGAATGCCCGATTCATTACGCGGGATTATACTCGTCAAAACCGGCAAATCTGCAAAAAAGTGAGAGAATCAAAAGGCATAGCCGACTTCCGCCGGGCAATGCCGCTCTAAACCGAAATTATCTTTCCCGGGTTCATAATGTTGCCGGGGTCCATGGCGCGTTTGATCCGGCGCATGAGATCGAGCTCCACAGACGGCCGGTAGCGTGCAAGCTCGGCCTTCTTGAAGGTGCCGATGCCGTGTTCGGCGCTGATGCTCCCGCCCATTTCCACCACCAAATCGTGGACGGTTCGATGGAGTTCCTCCGCGCGGTCCATGAATGCCGTCCCATCCGCGTCCACGGGCTGGGTGAGATTATAGTGAATGTTGCCGTCTCCGATATGGCCGAAGGCGCAGAAGCGGACCCCGGGCACCATCGGCGTGAGCCGGGCGTTCGCCTTCTCGATGAACTCCGTCGTCCGGGAAACAGGCACCGAAACGTCGTGCTTGATACTCGCACCTTCGTGGGTCTGGGCTTCGGGAATACTCTCCCGGAGACGCCAGAGCGCCAAGGCCTGACCTTCGTTTTCGGCGAAGACGGCGTCCGATATCCGGCCGGTTTCCAGTGCGCCGCCGAGGACATGCTCGATTTCGCCCCGTAGATCCTCATCCGCCCGGGGCGAGGCAATTTCGATCAGGGCGTATTGCGGATGCGGTTCGGTGAAGGGATCGGCAAGGCCGTCGATGTGCCGCGTACACAGCTCCATCGCCAGCCTTGGGATCAGTTCAAAGGCGGTCACCCGGTCCCCCAGATCGGCCCGGACCAAATCAAACAGCGGCAGTATCCGTTCGAGGCCGTCCACCGCCGCCAGCAGCGTGATCCGGGTGCGGGGCCGCGGAAACAGCTTGAGCACGGCGCGGGTGATGATCCCCAGCGTGCCTTCGGCGCCGATGAACAGCTGCTTCAAGTCGTACCCCATGTTGTTCTTGCGCAGCGCATTCATCCCGTCCCAGATTTCGCCGTTGGGAAGTACGACCTCGAGACCCATGACCAATTCGCGGGTATTGCCGTAGCGCAGGACGCCGACGCCCCCGGCGTTGGTCGATATATTGCCGCCGATTTGGCAACTCCCCTCCGCGCCGAGGCTCAACGGAAAATAACACTCGGCCTCCGCGGCGGAGTCCTGGATATCCTTGAGGATACACCCCGCTTCCACCGTCATGGTCATGTTCAGGGGGTCGACATGCTGAACGGCCCTCATCCGGTCGAGGCTGAGGACCACGCCCCCGGCGGCCACCGTGCCGCCCACCAGTCCGGTTCCGCCGCCGCGGGGGACAATGGAAATCTTGGCTTCCTGGCACCGCCGGACGATCTCGGCGACCTCCGCGGTCGTCGACGGGCGGGCGACGATGTCGCACGAACTTTCCACCCACTGCCGGGCATCGCTGAGATAGGGGGCCTGATCGGATGCATCCGAGATGACGCCGCGCTCGCCCAATATCTCGCGCAATCCCGCGACAAATTCGGCTGACAACGTCATTTGACCTCCAATTCCGGCATTTGCCAGACCTACTCGGGCGCGGCGGCTCTTTCAAGCCGGTCGTTGATCGCCGCGCCGAGACCGTCATGGGGGATCGGCATGACTTGAATCTCTCTCCCCGGACCCGAATCGAGTTCGCGCACCATGCGGTAGAGATTGGCCGCCGCCTCGACCAGATCGGCGGCCGGGCTGAGGTTCAGGCAATCCGCGGGCGCATGGGGGCCAAATCCCAGCAGGACGGCCCCCGCTGAGCGCACTTCAACGCCGAGCTGCAGCGGTTTCCTTGGCGCGTAGTGTCTGGACATCATGCCGGGCGCGACCACGCCGCCGTTTGCCGCGGCCCGGTCCACGGCTCCGATGACGGCCTCGATTTCGCCCTGTGTGCGCGCTCCCTCCCGGAGCAGCCTGGGGCGCCCGCCGGTCAGGGCGACGATGGTCGATTCGATTCCGATCTCGGACGGCCCGCCATCCAGGATCAGCGGGATATCCGCGCCCAGCGAGTCCAGGACATGCCGGGCGGTCGTCGGGCTGACCTCCCCGGATTTGTTGGCGCTCGGCGCGGCAATAGGGCGGTCGAGCGCCTTCAGGACCGCCCGCATGACCGGATGGGCAGGGGCCCGGACGGCGATCGTATCGAGGCCGGCCCGGGCGAGTTCGGATATCGGCGAGCCGTCGGCGCTTGGCAGCACCAGGGTCAGCGGACCCGGCCAAAAAGCGTCGGCGAGGCGTTCGGCTTCGGCTGGAAATTCCGCGATCTTCCGCGCCGTTTCGAGCGCCGGAACGTGGGCGATCAGGGGATTGAATTCGGGACGCCGTTTGGCTTCGAAAATCCGCGCAACCGCTCGGTCATCGGTCGCATCGCCGCCGAGCCCGTAGACCGTCTCCGTCGGCAGCCCGACCACGGCGCCGCCCCGCAGAAGCGCCACGGCCCGATCGATCGCGTCCTTGTCGGAGGGGAGAATGTCTGCCGGCATCGCCGCACCTATGGGTCTCAGGACCAACCGCCCCGGGCGAGAAAAAATGGATTGAGGAAGTCCGGCTTGCCATATTCCAGGTCGCCGCCGTCGAGCTTCCTTACCGAGCCGCCGGCGGCCCTGAGGATCGCATGGCCGGCGGCGGTATCCCACTCGCATGTCGGGCCGAGGCGCGGATAGAAATCGGCCTCCCCGGCGGCGACGAGGCAGAACTTGATGGAGCTCCCGGCGTGCATTTCGTCGCGCACCGTGAAATCTTCGAGAAATTCCTCTTCGTTGGCGCGGTGGGAGCGGCTGGTCATGACGACCAATCCCTCTTCGCCGGGCGCCCGAGCGGCAATCGGCTCCGGCGCACCGTCGCCCAATTGCCTGAACACGCCGTTCTCCCCGCCCCAATAGGTCGTGACCATGGCCGGTGCGTGGATTATCCCGAAGACGGGCACCCTGTCTTGGATCAATCCGATGTTGACCGTGAACTCGCCGGTCCGCTTGACGAATTCCTTGGTGCCGTCGAGGGCGTCGACAAGCCAGAATTCGCCGCCCGATACGTCCGGACGGTCGCCCGCGGCATAGGCTTCTTCGGCGATGATCGGGATTTCCGGCGTGATCTCCCGCAGCACCGGCAGGATGATCGATTCGGAAAGCACATCGGCCTCGGTCACCGGCGAGGCGTCGTCTTTCGCCTGAACCTCGAATTCCGTCTCATAGATGCCGAGGATCGCTCGGCCGGCTTCGCGGGCGGTGTCGAGGAGCGTCCCGATCTCTGCGTCGGCTAGGCGTCGGGCCATGGGCGCATCGCCTCCTTACGGATGCAAAGTCTTGGACGGCGGATGGGACCCGATAAGGATGAAGGCGATCTGACAAGGCTCGGTGCCCCGGTTCGCCCAGCCGTGCCAGGTGGCGCGCTGCACCATGACGTCGCCGGCCGACATGTGAACCTCCGCGTCATCGTCCAGAAGCATGTCGCACTCGCCGGACATGCAGATGGCGTAGTCGATGGTGTCGGTGCGGTGCATGTAGGCCTCTTTGCCCGGCGCGAGTTCGAGTATCCGGAATACCGAGCCGCGGGCCGGGGGTTCGATGTCGATTTCACGGGCCGCCGGGTCCTCGTCTCCCTCGATGTCGGCCGGCGTGTCGTCGGTCATCCAGATCAGCGTCTGAATATTGCCTGACCGAAGCTTGTGAACGTTGGTCATCACCTCGTCCACGCCGACGATGGCGCGGCCTTCGGAATCGTGATCGGTAACGATACGTCGAATGTTGAGTGTCATCTCTACCCCGGAACTGAGAGCGTCAGGAGGGCGTCGATGTACCAGACTTGGCCGGAAGACGCCATGCCGTCGCGCGTCCACGCGCGCGATGCGCACGATGCGCGTCCACGCGCGCGATGCGGCCCGGCCGGGCGGGGGATCAGCGCCAGACGGCGTCGGGGTTCCCGAGGTCGGGGGAATGGACCGATAGGGCGATGAATCGCCAGGCCTCGACCCCCTCGGACCAATAGTCGGGGGCGAACCCGGCTTTCTGCTTGAGCCGTTTCAGGAACTCCCGGGGTTCCGGAACGCTCTCCCAGACGGCGGGCAGGAAGACGCCGCGTTCGTCGCCTTCCCGGATAAGCAGCCCGTCGGTTCCCGGCCGCAATCGTTGGACGAGATCCGCCTCATCCGAAAACGCGATGGGCGCGAGATCGCTCAGGACGGTGATGGTCAGGCTCAGATTGCCGGCCTCGAACTCTTCCCGCGACAGGGGCGGGAAGCGATGATCCTTGAACGCCGCCTTGAACGCGTTTTCCGCGACATCCAGCACCAAGGGACGCCGGGCGCCGAGCGACCCGATGCAGCCGCGCAACTTTCCGTCCTTCTCCAGGGTAACGAAACTGGCGCCGTCGCGGGCCAGTTCAGCCGGCAGGGCGGCCACGTCCGGCGTGTGCCGCTTGCCGTCCGCGAGATAGGTCTTCACCGTGCGGTCGGCAAGTCTGAGCAGCGATTCTCCGTGTCGTGAGAGGAGGGCCCGGGTCTGGTCCTCGAAGCCGCCTTTTGCCGGGCCGGCGCCGTCCGGCTCATGGAAAATCCACGAGCCGTATCCGACGACCCGGTCCCGTGACCCGGCGGTGTCGCCGGAATTCCGCATGTCGACGGTCCGGGCCGCGAGCCCTTTTTGCTTGGCCACGGTAAGCAGACCCTTGATGGAGTGGCGGCCGCAGGCCTGATGGTCCTCCAGGGACAGCGGGTTCAGCGCCTCGATGGCCCTGCCGGCCCGGCTGTCGGTCCGTTTCGCCTTGTCGTAGGGCAGATAGTGGCTCAGGTCCGAACTGACGAGGATCAACGTTTCCGGCCCGCCCCACAGAATCTCCAGCACCTCGGTCACCTGTTCGGTGGCCGCCTGACCGACGATCATCGGTACGATGGCGAACTCGCCGAGGACGGATTGCAGGAAGGGCAGGTGCACCTCGAGGCAGTGATCGTCCTTGTGGGTGGCGTCGAACACCTGAACGAACGGCAAGTGGCTGATCTTCCGGACCCCATCGGCGTCGATGGAAATTTGGCCGAGCGGCGTCGCGAACGCGTCCGCTTCGGGCAACGCGATACCGTTCACCGCGACCCGGTGGCACGGGCCCATCATCACCACGCGTTTGATCCTGCCGGCCGCCGGGACGAGGCGGGTATAGGCGCAAGCCGCGGTAAACCCCGAATAAATGTAGCCGGCATGGGGTGCGATGATGGCCTTGGGCGCCCGGCCGTCCATCTGGCCGTCCGCGTGGCCGCTCCCGGCGGCTTCGGCCAGGTAGTGCCTGATCGAGGCTGTCAGCTCCTTGGGGTCGCGCGGATAAAACATTCCGGCGACGGCGGGTGGACGGACCGCATTCATCTGCCGCACCTCTCAACTCCGCTGGCCAGTCTAGCGGCTCCCGGCGGCCGACGGAAGCTCGACGGGTCGGAGGCTATGCCGCTTCCTGGAGCGCCCGCCAGATTTTTTCCGGTGTCGCCGGCATGTCCACATGGGTGACGCCGGCGCTGGCCAGGGCATCGACCACCGCATTCATCACCGCGGGCGGCGCGCCGACGGTGCCGGTTTCCCCGGCGCCCTTGACGCCTAGCGGGTTGTTGCCCGTCGGCACCGGCAGCGAGTTGGCGGCAATCTTCGGGAAATCATCGGCCCGGGGCATGCAGTAATCCAGGAACGAGCCCGAAAGCATTTGTCCGCTCTCGTCATAGACAATGTTCTCCATGAGCGCCTGACCGACGCCCTGGGCGACGCCGCCGTGAAGCTGGCCCTTCAGCAGCAGCGGATTGATCACGGTGCCGACGTCATCGGTGAGAGTCATGCCGACCAGTTCCACCTTGCCGGTGTCGGGATCGATCTCCACTTCGGCGACCTGACAGCCGTTGGGGAAGTTGAAGTTGCCGAGGCCGGCCTGGAAGGCGCCCACGCCCTCGAGCCCGACGCCCAGGTGCGGCGGATACATGATCGGATTGTAGGACGCCGCGGCGACCTCGGTGATATCCATGGACTTGTCCGTGCCGGCGACGGTGAAGGCGCCGTCGTCGAACTCGATATCGCTCTCGCCCGCTTCCATCAGATGGGCGGCGATCTTCTTGCCCTTCTCGATCACTTCGTCGGCGGCGTTCTTGAGCGCCGATCCGCCGACCACCATGGAGCGCGAGCCAATTGTGCCGCGGCCGATGGACACCTTGTCCGTATCGCCCTGGACCACCCGGACCCGCTCGTTGTCGACGCCGAGGAATTCGCACGCCATCTGGGCATAGACCGTGTCGTGACCCTGCCCGTGAGAGTGCGTGCCCGCGACGATGGTAACGTCGCCGGTGCCGTCGAAGTGGATTTCCATCCGGTCGTTGAACACGGCGGCGGATTCCAGATAGACCGACAGCCCGCGGCCTCGAAGCTTGCCGTCGGCTTCCGACGCGCTCCGGCGCGCATCGAAGCCTGCCCACTCGGCGGCCTCCATGGCACTGTCCATGCAGGCCTCGAAATCGCCGCAGTCGTACTGGTACATGAGCGCGGTCTGATAGGGCATCTGGTCCGGCTTGATCATGTTGCGCCGGCGGAGCTCGATCGGGTCCATATCCATCTCGCGCGCCGCCATGTCGAACATCCGTTCCACCACGTAGGCCGCCTCGGGACGGCCTGCGCCGCGATAGGGCGCCGTCCCCTGGGTGTTGGTGAAGTAGCAGTTGGTGGTCACGCGGATGGCCGGCATGGCGTAGACGCCGGACATCAGCGTGGTGAAGAACATAGGCGAAATGCCGCCGTTCGGCATTATGTAGGCGCCCTGGTTGTAGTGCCCGGTGACCCGGAATCCGACCACCTTGCCGTCGGCATCGAATCCCATCTCGGCCTCGGCATCCACGTCCCGGGCCTGGGAATCGGAGAGCAGCGCCTCGGCCCGGTCCGACACCCACTTGACCGGCCGGCCCACTTCCTTGGACGCCCAGACGGTCAGGATGTCCTCGCCGTAGAACCCGCCCTTCATGCCGAAGCCGCCGCCGACGTCGGGCGCCACCACCCGGAGCTTGCTCTCCGGCATATGGAAGATTTCGTGGCACAGTTCGGCCCGGACGCTGTGCGGGACCTGGGACGTCGTATAGAGGGTATGGCGATCCTCGCCCGCATCGTAATCGCCGAGGGAAACGCGGGTTTCCATGGAATTGGTGGTGATCCGGTTGTTGTTGATTTGCGCCTTGGTGACGTGGTGCGCGCCGGCGAGGGCTGCCTCGACGGCCTCGGCGTTGCCCATGGCATACTGGAAGGTGAGGTTGCTGTCGGTGCCGTCATAGACCAGCGGCGCGCCGTCGGCCCGGGCCGCGGTGGCGGTGGTGACCGCCGGCAGAATTTCGTAGTCCACGTCGATCAGTTCCGCCGCGTCCTTCGCCTGGGCCAAGGTCTCGGCGATCACGAAGGCCACGGAGGCGCCGACACACTTGACCTCGTCCTTGGCGAGCGCCGCGTGGGGCCGCTGGACCGGCTCGCCCTGCACCAGGAAGGGGATGATGGTCATGCAGGGAATGCCCCGGAGACCCGCCGCTTCGATGTGGGCGCCGGTAAAGACGGCGACGACACCGGGGGCCGCTTCGGCGGCCGAGGTGTCGATGGACTTGATCTTGGCATTGGCGTGCGGCGAGCGCAGCACATGGCCGTGGGTCATCCGGGGAAGCACGATGTCGTCCACATAGCGCCCCTTGCCGGTCAGGAATTTCGGATCTTCTTTTCTGGAAACC
This sequence comes from uncultured Rhodospirillaceae bacterium, assembly GCA_964620095.1. Classification (GTDB taxonomy): domain Bacteria; phylum Pseudomonadota; class Alphaproteobacteria; order Rhodospirillales; family UBA2165; genus JAJDXO01. The sequence goes on from CAZUGT010000349.1 coordinate 12,476, forward strand.
GCCTGCCCAATGCCGAATTTCATCGTCTTTTCTCCCTGTTCACGCCTGGCGACCACTTTTTATAGGCAGTTTGACCGCCGGCCCGCCACCAAATTCACCGCGATTTTCCCCGGGGTCCACGAGATGGACAAGTACGGCCGTTGCGACGCCGCCGCCCCCTGGAGGCAGTCGCGGCAAATTAGTATGATGGCCAGGATGATGGTACCGCCGATGGGAGGCTAGGGTGAACCGGATCCCGGCAGACCAATCCTATCCCGGACGCTATTGGCACGCCCTCGATGACGGCCGCATTCAGTGCGACCTGTGTCCGCGCGAGTGCAAGCTGAGCGACGGCCAGCGCGGCCTGTGTTTCGTCCGCGCGCGGAAGGACGACGGAATCGTGCTGACCACCTACGGCCGCTCGTCGGGTTTCTGCATCGACCCCATCGAGAAAAAGCCGCTCAATCATTTCCTGCCCGGCACGCCCGTCCTGTCCTTCGGCACGGCGGGCTGCAACCTGACCTGCAAGTTCTGCCAGAATTGGGATATTTCAAAGGCCCGGGACTTCGACAGACTGGCCGACCGGGCGAGCCCGGAAGCCATCGCCCTAGCGGCCCGGCGTCACGGCTGTAGGAGCGTCGCCTTCACCTACAACGACCCGGTGATTTTTCTCGAATACGCCGTGGACGCCGCCAAGGCGTGCCGCGAGCTCGGGATCAAAAGCGTCGCGGTCTCGGCGGGCTATATCTCTCCGGAGCCGAGAGTCGAGTTTTACGAGCATATGGACGCCGTAAATGTCGATCTCAAGGCGTTCACCGAAGAGTTCTACAGGGACCTTTGCTCCGGTTATCTGGATGCCGTGCTGGATACCCTCGAATATCTGGTGCACGAGACCGCCGTCTGGGTGGAGATCACCACCCTCCTGATTCCGAGTCACAACGATTCGGAGCGCGAATTGACCGAACTCTCCGAGTGGATCGCGGAAAACCTGGGGCCCGACGTGCCGCTCCACTTCTCGGCGTTTCACCCGGACTGGAAAATGACCGACGTTCCCAACACGCCGCCGGAGACCTTGCGGCGGGCGCGCTCCATCGCCCTCGACCGGGGGCTTCGCTACGTCTACCTCGGCAACGTTCACGACTATGACGGTTCGAGCACCTACTGCCATGGCTGCGGCGGCGTTCTGATCGGCCGGGACTGGTACGAACTCTCCACATGGAACCTCACCGAAGAAGGCCGGTGCGCCGATTGCGGCACGCCCTGCGCCGGCGTGTTCGACGGCCCGCCCGGCGATTGGGGCCGCAAACGCCGGCCGGTTCGCCTTCGCGAGGCGGCGGCGTGATCCGCGCTGGACCTGACCATCAGGTGTGTTAAAGCTGTGGCCGCGAAAAATCCGACCGAGACGGCCACTCCATGAAACGGTTCCCGAGCTTGGCGCTGAAGGCCGGGGTCTCCATCGGGCTCATCTGGTATGCGACCCGAAACCTGGATTTCGCCTCGGCGCTCGACCGGCTGTTCTCCATGCCCGCTTGGCCGCTGGCGCTGGCGGCGGCGGTGTGGGCCTGCGTCCTGTTGAACAACACCATCCGCTGGCGGATCGTCATGAAGAGCCTGGCGGCGGCGCTTCCCTTCGGCCGGACGTTTCAAATTCTCTACATCGGCATCTTCTTCAACCAGGTCCTGCCGTCCTCGGTGGGCGGCGACGCCGTCCGCATGTTCCTGGTCTACAAGACCGGCATCGGGGTTCGCCCGGCGGTCAATTCCATCCTGCTCGAGCGCGCGGCGACCTTGCTGGGACTGATTTTTCTGGTCGTCGCGACGCAGCCGCTCCTGTTGTCGCGCATCGGCGGCGACCCGGCGGGGTTCGCCTTTCCCATTTTGGCGGCGGCGGCGGTGGCCGGCATCGCCTTCGTCATGCTGCTGGACCGGTTTCCGCCCGCGATGCAGACGTGGAGGATCATCCGGGGAATCGCCACGCTGGCCGAAGACGCCCGGCGGTTTTTCCTGAAGCTCAAATACTCGCTGCCGGCCATCGGGCTGGGCTTCGTCGGGTTTTTGCTGATCAGCCTGCTGGCATTCGTGCTCGCTCTCGGCCTGGACATCGACATCTCGCTCGCCGATTGCCTGGTGCTCATTCCCCCTGTGATGCTGGTGACGACCATTCCGATTTCGGTGGCCGGCTGGGGGTCCGGGAAGCCGCGATGGTCTTCGCCCTCGGCTTTGCCGGGGTCGGCGAACAGGAGGCGGTCCTGCTG
>CAZUGT010000350.1:0-8432 GCA_964620095.1 uncultured Rhodospirillaceae bacterium
TCCCGCAAGGGCGAAATTTCCAGCTGGAAGGCCTTTGCGCCCTCCCACGCGGGCAAGCTGGCCGTCGAAGCGGTGGACCGGGCGATGCGGGGCGAAGGCGCGCCGTCCCCCATCTATGAGGGTGAAGACAGTGTCATCGCATGGATTCTGGATGGACCCGACGCGGCTTATGACATTCCGCTCCCGGCGGCAGGCGAGCCCAAACGCGCCATTCTCGAGAGTTACACCAAGGCCCATTCCGCCGAGTATCAGGCCCAGGCGCTCATCGATCTGGCGTTCCGGGTGAGACAGAGGATCGGCGATTGGGAAGATGTGGAGAAAATCGTTCTCCACACCAGCCACCACACCCACCATGTCATCGGCACCGGCGCCGGGGATCCCCAAAAGATGGACCCCAAGGCGAGCCGGGAGACCCTCGATCATTCGATCATGTACATTCTTGCGGTCGCGTTGCAGGACGGCGAATGGCACCACGTGGACAGTTATGCGCCGGAGCGCGCGGCACGGGAGGACACGGTGCGGCTCTGGCACAAGATCGAGACCGCCGAGGATGCCGCCTGGACCGAGCGCTATCATCACCCCGACCCCAACCAACGGGCATTCGGCGGCCGCCTCGAAGTCACGCTGACCACCGGCGAGACCGTCGTCGATGAATTGGCCGTGGCCGATGCCCACCCGGCCGGCGCCAATCCTTTCAAGCGCGCCGACTATATCGGCAAGTTCAAGACGTTGGCGGAGGGACTGGTGAGCGAGCAGGAGGCCCGGCGGTTCATCGGCGCGGCCGAAGGCCTGGCCGACATTTCCCAAGGCGGCCTCGATGCCCTGAACGTCGCACTGGATGCCGCCCCGCTGGTCGATGCGCGGGACAGCCACAGAGGGATTTTCTGATGCTGTTTACGGAGAAAACCGCCGGTCAGAAGCGAGCCGAATTCCGAAAGCGCCTGGGCAGCGGCGAACTGTTGCGCATGCCCGGCGCTCACGCGCCGATCGTCGCTCGAATTGTCGAGGAATTGGGTTTCGACGGGGTCTACATCTCCGGCGCCGCCCTGTCCGCCGATTTGGCGCTCCCGGACATCGGCCTCACCACCCTGCCCGAGGTCATCGGCCGCGGCCACCAGATTGCCCGTGTTACCGATCTCCCGGCACTGATCGATGTCGATACCGGCTTTGGCGAAGCCATGAACGCGGCCCGGACAATCCGGGAATTGGAGGACGCGGGTCTCGCCGGGTGTCATCTGGAGGACCAGATATTGCCCAAGCGCTGCGGACACCTGGACAACAAGGTGCTGGTCGATGCGGACACCATGACCCAGAAGCTCCGCGCCGCGGCGGCGGCCAAACGGGACGAGAATTTTTTGATCATGGCGCGGACGGACGCCAAGGAGGCGGAGGGGTTCGACGCGGCGGTCGAACGCGCCAAGGCCTACGTCGATGCCGGCGCCGAGGCGATCTTCCCCGAGGCGCTTCATACCGAGGCGGAGTTCGAGGCGTTCCGCAAGGCCATCGACGTTCCCCTGCTCGCCAACCTCACGGAATTCGGCAAGACCCCCTACCTCACGGCCGAGCAACTGACCGACCTCGGCTACGACATGGCGATTTATCCGGTTACCTCGTTGCGGCTGGCGATGAAGGCGGTCGAGGACGGCTACCGGCGCATGGCCGAGGACGGAACCCAGGCTGAAGTTGTGCCGGACATGCAAACCCGCAAACGGCTCTACGAGATATTGCACTACGAGGATTATGCCTCGTTCGACGAGGACATATTCAATTTCAAGATTTAAGCGCGGCGGCTAGGAGGATTGATCATGGCGAAGGACAAGAAGAAGTCCGGGAGAGGCAAGAAGACGGTCAAGGCGGCGCCCGATATTCGCAAGGGCCTCGTCGGCGTCGTTGCGGACGAGACTGCCGTCTCACTGGTGGTTCCGGAAGAGCGGATGCTCACATACCGGGGCTACGCGGTTCACGAACTGGCGGCAAAGTGCTCGTTCGAAGAGGTCGCCTACCTGTTGCTGACGGGCGAATTGCCGACCCGCTCGCAACTTGCCGCCTTCAAGCGGAAGGAACGTGCGCGCCGGGACATCACCCGGGGCCATGTCAACGTCATCAAGCAGTTTCCCAAGACGGCGCATCCGATGGATACCGTCCGGACGGCCGTCTCCTATCTGGGCACCACCGAGGAGGCGTGGGGCGGCGAGCCGGAAGCCAGGGATATGGACCGGGCAATCAATATGCTGGCCAAAATTCCCACCATGATCGCCACCGATTTCCGGTTCCGCCAGGGCAAGCCGAGAATTCGGCCGAAACCGGATTTGAGCTTTTCGGAGAACTTCTTCCATATGTGTTTCGGGAGAGTGCCGCCGGCGGAGGTGGTCCGGGCCTTCGACATTTCCCTTACCTGCTACGCGGAGCACAGCTTCAATGCCTCGACCTTTACCGGCCGGGTCATCGCCTCGACCCGTTCCGACATTTACTCCGCGGTGACCGGCGCCATCGGCGCCCTCAAGGGGCCGCTCCACGGCGGCGCCAACGAGGCGGTGATGCAGATGCTGGAAGAGATCAAGACCCCGGGCCGCGCCGAGCGCTGGCTCAGGAACCGGCTCGCCAAAAAGCAGCTGGTCATGGGGTTCGGCCATCGGGTCTATCGATGGGGGGACAGCCGGGTGCCGATCATGAGCGCTTGCCTGAAGGACCTCTCGGACTATGCGGGTGACGACAATTGGATCAAGATTTCCGAGATACTCGAGGAAATCATGGTGGGAGAAAAGAACATCTATCCCAACCTGGATTTCCCGTCGGGACCCGCCTACTACCTGATGGGCTTTCCCATCAACCTGTATACGCCGATCTTCGTGGCGTCCCGGATCACCGGCTGGGCGGCCCACTATCTGGAGCAGAACGCCGACAACATGCTGATCCGGCCGATCTCCGCCTATTCCGGCAGGAAAGTCCGCAGGGTCAAACCCATCTCCAGGCGCTGAGCGGGTTTAGCCCGCATTTCCCGCCAGGGTCATGGTCTGCGCGGTGCTCTCGGGTTCGACAGAGCAGGAGAGGCGCGCAGCGTGTCGCGCGTCCACACGCGCGCGGGCGCGTGATGCGGTGACATCGGGCAAGCGCCTGGACGCGACGCAGGCGGTGACCCTGGCGGAAAATGCGGGCTATGCCTCCAGGCCCGCCATCAACTCCTCCGGGCCGATCGGCAATTCGAGCTCCCGTCCCGTCTTGGCCGAAAGGTCCATGGCCATGGTGAGCATGAGATTGCGGTGGCCCTCGGCCGCCGTGGCGTGCGGCGTCTCCTTCTTGTTGTAGATGCGCTGGAACCAGGTGTTGGTTTCCTCGCGCATGGGGCCCCAAAGCTCGCCGCCGTGAACGTCGCCGGGCGGAAAGCTGGTTAGAAAATCCACATTCCGCTCCACGTCGATGGTCAGCCCGTCGGGATTGTAGGCCGGGCCCTGCGGCATCTCGGTAGCCAGAATGACATCCCGGTGGGTATCTTCGATGTCGATCACGCCCTTGGTGCCGACGATCCCGATCTCCAGCCCGTAGACCGCGCCCGGCCATTCCTTGGGCAGGGCCCAGCAGATATTCATGCTCCATATGGCGCCGTCCTCCATGGTGAAGACCCCGAAGGTGGCATCCTTGGTACCCAGTTCGCTCATCACCTTCTCGGTGGAGCGGGCGAATATGGAGACCGGTCTCGCCGCGTCGCCCATCAGCCAGAGACACATGTCGAGGCTGTGGGTCCCGGACACCACCATGGGCGTGAGGAATCGGCGATCCTGGGTCAGGCGCACCTCACCGGTCGGCGCCATGCGGTTCATGAAGGCGCGGGTGACCGCGGCGGTGACGTCACCGATCTGGCCCGTTTGAATGCGTTCCTTGACCACCAGAAACCGCCGGCGAAAGCGCTGGGTATAGCCGACCACCGCGTCGACGCCGGCGGTTTCGATGGCGGCCAAGACCTGCGCCGACTCCCGGGCGTCCGTCGCCAGCGGTTTTTCGATCATCATCATGTGCCCGGCATCGGCGGCCGCCAGGGTCGGTTCCACATGGCTCCAAGTGGAGGTGGCGACGATCACCGCATCCACTTCGGGGCGGGCGATAAGCTCGTTGAAGTCGGTGGTGAAGAAATCGGCATCGATGTCTTCCTTGAGTTGCCGTCCCAGACGCTCGTTGATATCGGCGAGGCCGATCCAGCCGATGCCCGGAAAATCCTTCGCCAGCGCACCGCGGATACGCCCCACCACGCCACAGCCGACGATGGCCAGCCCCAACTGTTTCTGATCTGCCACGTTTCCCTCCGTTTGCGATTCGGCGCGCACCGGGCGGTGCGCTCTTGAGAAGCCTCGATACCGGCATAACTATCTACGAAATTTTCCCTCCGGGAAAACAACCAAACCCGACGCGTCCGGGAGACCCACCATGAGCCAATCCAATTATCCCAACCTGTTTCAAGCCGGCGAGATCGGCGGTCTCGATCTGGCGAACCGGATCGTCACCGCGCCCATGACCCGGGTCAGCGCCGCGGCGGGGGGTTTGGCCACCGAACAAATGCAGGCCCACTACCGTGCCTTCGCCGAAGGCGGCTTTCCGTTGATCATCAGCGAGGGAACCTACATCGACAAAAGGCATTCCCAAGGCTATCTGAACCAGCCGGGGATCACCGACCAGGCGCAGATCGACGCCTGGGCGAAGGTCACCGAGGCCGTGCACGGAGCCGGCGGCAGGATATTCCAGCAGCTGATGCATGCCGGTGCGCTCTCTCAACACAACGACCATGTGGACGGCACCCGGGCGCCGTCGTCAATTCAGCCCGCCGGGGAGATGGCCAAAAACTATTTCGGCGACGGCCCCTACAGGACGCCGGCCGCCCTTACCGCCGGCGAGATCGAGAAGATCAAGACGGCGTTTACCCAAGCGGCAAGAAACGCCGTTGCCGCGGGCTTCGACGGCATCGAGATTCACGGCGCCAACGGCTACCTGCTCCATCAGTTCTTCTCGACGGCCACGAACCGGCGGGACGACGCGTACGGCGGATCGGCCGAGAACCGCGCCCGCTTCCATGCGGAGGTCCTCGCCGCCGTCAAGGCAGGCGCCGGCGGCGTTCCGGTCGGCATGCGGCTCTCTCAGATGGCGGTCAACAACTTTGAGCATGTCTGGGAAGGCGGCACCGATGATGCCAAGGCGCTGTTTTCGGCCATGAACGCCAACGGCGCCGACTATCTCCACATCAACAGCGTGCCCGCCTTCAAGCCTGTCTTCGACGGCGACAGGCCACTTGCGGCCCACGCCCGGGAATATTTTTCGGGACCCGTCATCGCCTGCGGCGGCATGAGCGACGCGGCCGCCGCCGACGGGATGATCGGCGCGGGTGACGCCGACTTCGTCGCCATGGCTCGCGGCGCGCTGGCCGATCCGGAATGGCCGAACAAGATCGCCGCGGGAGACGAGCCGCAGCCATTCGACCCGGGCATGACACAGCCCCTCGCCACCCTCGACAACACCGAAGCCTGGCGGGCTCGAAACGCTTAGAGCAGGTTGTCCGGGTTTCGGACTCGAAGCAGAATAACGGACAGCGAAGTGGAATTGCTCCGCGGCTTCTGATGAAATTGCTCGGGCAACGAACAAAAAGGACCCAGGGAGGGGCCAATTCACCGGGAACGAGGTTGCGTCCGCACCGAGGCGGCTGCGCGAAACCGGCACCAATCACAGATGGTTTTTCAAATTTCGAGTTCTCGTGGCGCCGGCCGCCGGGGGATTTCGACGGACGAACTAGCTAGCAGGAGAATCCCACCATGAAAGGCAAAATCGTTTTCGAGGAACACATGGCGATCCCCGAAACCCTGGAAGACACCCGCGCGTTCGCCGGCGATTCGGGGAAGTGGGACGAATTCACCCGTCAAATTCTTGATATGGACGACGAGCGTCTGGAAATCATGGACAAGACGGGAATTGAATTCGCCATCCTCTCCAACAATGCGCCGGGCGTTCAGGGCATCCGGGATGTCGATCAGGCCGTCGAGGTGGCCAGGAAAGCCAACGACGCGATGGCGGAAGCGGTCGCGCGCCATCCGGACCGCTATGCGGCGTTCGCGGCGCTTCCGATGCACAATCCGGATGTAGCGTCCGAAGAGCTGACCCGCTGCGTCAAGGAAATGGGATTCAAGGGCTCCATGGTCAACGGCTTCCAGCAGACCGGCCAGGAGGACGATGTCCTGTACCTCGATGAACCGGCGTTACGGCCGTTCTGGGGCACCGTGTCGGAACTGGACGTGCCGCTCTATCTCCACCCGCGTATGCAGCTGCCGTCGCGCGCGCCGGTCTATGACGGTCATCCCTGGCTCAAGAGTTCGCCGTGGGGATTCGCCGTTGAAACATCCATTCACTCGCTTCGCATGTGCGGATCGGGAATGTTCGACGACTATCCCAACCTGAAGATCATCATCGGCCACCTGGGCGAGCACATCCCCTACGATCTCTGGCGGATCGATGCGCGGATGCGGTTCTCGCGCCGCGAATACCGGGGCAACCGACCGCTGGGCGAGTATTTTCTCGATCACTTCTACATCACGACATCGGGCAACTTCCAGGATCCGGCCTTCAAGTGCTGCCTCGATGTCGTCGGCGTCGACCGCATGTTCTTCTGCGCCGACTACCCGTTCGAGAAGATGGAGGATGCGGCCGACTGGTATGACGCGACGGAAGTCGTTTCGGGCGAGGAAAAACTCAAGATCGGGCGCACCAACGCGATCGAACTGTTCGATTTGGATCTCGACTGACGCCGGTCCGAAAGGGCGGCCGCCGCGACCCGGCCGCCCTTTCCGTGTCCGAATCTCGGACAACTTTCGAGAACTCCGGCCGGTCGGGTAGACCGCCCCATGCCGCCTTCTGCATAGTCGCCTGCAACAAGACAAACGTGGGCCACGGGAGGCACCGACAGCGATGGCTGAGAAACGGCCGAACTTCCTATTCGTCATTACCGATCAGCACCGGGCCGACTATCTCGGCTGCTCCGGACACCCATTTCTGAAAACCCCGACCATCGACGGCCTTGCCGAACGCGGCACCCGGTTCGACCGGTTCTACGTGGCGTCGCCGGTCTGCATGCCCAACCGCGCGAGTCTGATGACCGGCCGGCTGCCTTCGGTGACCGGCGCCCGCGGCAATGGGCTGCCGTTGCCGCTCCAGGCCAATACCTTTGTCGACCTGCTGCGGGCCGACGGCTACCGGACGGCGCTGTCGGGCAAGAGCCACCTGCAAAACATGACCGACGGTGCCCCCCGCTACGACACCAGCCGTGGTGACGATCTGAAGGTGCTCAACGGGGACTTCGCGGAGGCGCTCAAACCCTACACCTCGGACATGACCCTCTATGATCAGGAAAAACCGGCTCGTTGGGTCAAGGAGCGGCAGAAAATGCATCTGCCGTTCTACGGATTCGACCGCGTTCACCTGTGCTCCGGACATGGCGACATGGTTGGCGCCGACTACCCCCACTGGCTGAGAGACAAGGGCCAGGATCCCGACAAGCTGCGGGGCAGGGACAACGCACAGCCCTCGGACCATGTGGCGCCGCAGGCGTGGCGAACATCGGTTCCGGAGGAACTTTATCCGACCTCCTATATCCGGGATCATGCGATCCAGTGCCTGGAGGACTGGTCGGCCGAGGACGGCGACGATCCGTTCTTTCTCATGCTTTCATTTCCCGATCCCCATCATCCCTTCACGCCGCCCGGCAAGTATTGGGACATGTACAGCCCGGATCAGGTGGAACTACCCGTGAGTTTTCATTCGGACCGGCCGAATGTCGCCAACGCCGCCGATCTCGCGCGAGCGACGGAGGACAACAACCCCAACTTCGACCGCGATCGGACCATGGTCTTTCTGCGAGTCGACGAGCGGGAAGCCAAGGAGGCCATCGCCCTTACCTGCGGCATGATCACCATGATCGACGACGCACTGGCCGAGGTCGTCCAAAAGCTCAAGGACCTCGACCAGTTCGACGATACGGTCATCGTCTTCACCGCCGATCACGGTGATTTCCTGGGCGATCACGGGCTGTTGCTGAAGGGGCCGCTGCATCTGCAGGCGACGATCAAGGTGCCGTTCATCTGGAGCGATCCCGCGGCCAACGGCGCCGCCGGCTCGACACTTTCCTCATTGGCCAGCACCATCGATATAGGTCCGACCATACTCCACCGGGCGGGTCTCGGGGCCTATAACGGCGTTCAAGGCCGGACCCTGCTGACCGACATGGAAACCGGCGCCGATACGGGAACGGGCGATATCGTCGTCGAAGAGGAGAGCCAGCACGCATCCCTCGGCATCCCGGCCCCAATTCAAGTCCGGTCGATGGTGACCGAGCGTTGGCGGATGACGCTCTATGGCAAGTCCGAATTGGCCGAACTCTACGACCTCGAAAACGATCCCTCGGA
>CAZUGT010000351.1:0-14161 GCA_964620095.1 uncultured Rhodospirillaceae bacterium
CTCGACATTACTTCGCTGCTGAGCCATCAGATCCCGTTCCGGCAGTTGGACGAGGCCATGGGGCTTCTGACCCGGCCGGGACTGGATCGCATGAAGGTCGTGCTGACTTACGACGACTGATCGGGCGAACTCTCACGCCCATTCGGCGATTTGTGCCGCCAATTTTTCCCCGACCGCAACCGCCTGCATCATGATGAACGGCACGCCGTTGCTCTCGCCGAACCGGCCGCGAGTCAATGGACCGACGGCGTAAAGCGTCCCGGCGACCGAACCATCCCGGCCCTGCACCCGGCAATCGTCGTCCACTTCCAAACCAAGGCCGAACGGATTGGCAGCCGCCAACCCGCCCTCGATAAGAGAATGCAACAACGGGTTGCCGCCCGCCGAAGCCACATTGACCGGTCCCGTGCAATTGACCACCGCATCATAGAGGGCGTTTTCCACACCGGTCGAGCGTCTCGGCTTGAGCGAAACGTCCAGGCGATTTCCGGACACCCGTGCCTCAACGATATCGGCGGCGCGAAATTCGAGCCGCCCCTCCCGCACGCCGCGATCCATCGCTTCCGCATTCTGCGGCGGCAGCCGAAATCGATGGGTCTCGTACCACGGCCGCAGGTGACGCATGAACCGGGCCTGCTCGGGCCGCGGCAGCGCCGGCCAGACCTCGGATGCGGCATCCCGAAGGTCATCGAAGGCGATATGCCATTCCCGGCCCTGCTCGGCCAATGCCGCAATATCGCCGCGAAGCGCACGGAATAGATCGAGCAACCGATCCGGCTTTCCGTGCCGGACGACGAACTTGGACGGTCTGCGGGTCAACGCCTCATAGAGCGTCTCGTCCGGCGGCTCCTTCCGCTGCCTGGCCGGGAGCAATCCCCGCCGGGAAACCGCGGTGATCCGGCGCGCAGGCCCGTCGCGCATCAGGGTTGTCACGACATCGGCCATGGTCAGTCCGGTGCCGATAACCAAAATCCTTGCGTCGGCCGAAATGCGTCCCAGAGCATCGACATCCCAGGGGTCGCGAAAGAAGGCCGTGTGGCCCTCCACCGCGCCCCGGAAGGGCGGCGGCACGGATGGAGGCGCATTGCTCGTGGTCAGGATGACGGCATCGGCGGTCACCTCACCGCCGTCGTCAAGCGGCACCGCCCAACCCTTACCCTGCCTTGCGATGTCAACAGCAGCGGCCTGCCGATGCGTGATCGCGGAATCCGACGGGTTACCCGCCTGATGCGCGGCCAGCTGCTCTCCCATATAGGTTCCGTAATCCCATCGGCGGGCATAAAGCCGCTCGCCATCGAGCGCATCCGGATCCCGTTGACCGACCGCTTTCGCGTCGCACCATGCCGTAAAGTGGTCCATATCGTCGGGATAGAGGCAGTGAATTTGGGTCGGCGCGTTCAGCCGGTGATCCGGGTCTCCGGCGGAGTGGGCAATGCCCCGGCCCAACTCGGCCCGGGGCTCGACGATCGTGATCCCGATGGGTTCCCGCGCCGCGCGGGAGAGATGAACCGCACAGGCAACCCCGGAGTAGCCGCCGCCGATGATGGCGACGGATCTACGGTTGGCGGGCATGTCAGTCGTACAGGAACCCGGCGGCCTTCAGGAGGAGGGTTCGGTTGACGCCGTCCGAATGAAGGAACGCCGCCGCGTCACGCATCAGTTTCTCGATACCCGCTTCCTTCATATAGCCATGGCCGCCATGAATTTCGAGCGTCCGGGTGACGATCTTCCATGCTGCCTGGGAGGCCATGACCTTGGGCAACGCGCCGAGCGAACTGTCCCAACCGTATTCCTGATTGTCGGCGAGCCACGCCGCGCGATGAATATAGGACCGGGACCCGTCGATCAGCATCCGCATTTCCGCAAGATCGGCGGCGATGCCGTCATGCTCGATCAGATGCTTGCCGCCCTGGACGCGGGTTTGCGCCCACTCCACGGCCCGTTCGTAGGCGTTGACCGCAACGCCAATGATACTGGCGGCCGCATAGGCGTTCGACTGGGGGAAGAACTCCGCGAGCACGCTGTGCCCCTTCCCGGCCTCGCCCACCAGGTTTTCTTCGGGGATGAAGAAATCCTGAAAAATCAATTCGGCATTGTTGGCCAGCCGCTCGCCCATCTTGTCGTGGACCCGGCCGATGGTGAAACCCTCCATTCCCTGCTCGATGATGAAGCAGGTACTGCCTTCGTGCAGCGGCACCCCTTTCTCGGTCTGGACAAACAGCAGATAGGTCTTGGCGACATTGCCGTTGGAGATGAAGTGCTTCATGCCGTTGACGACCCAGCCGCCGTCAACCTTCTCCGCGAAAGTCCGATAGGGCGCCTTCGCGCGCTGGGGCACGAAATAGTTCGACGCGGTCTCCGGTTCCGTAATGCCGATGGCAAATAGATGTCGGGGATCGTCCCGGTACTTGGACAGGTGCCGCTCCCGCTGCTCGGGGTTGGTCGCCTTTTCGAATATCTGCGCCAGTTTCAGGGTTTGGGCGAACACCACGGAGATACCCAGATCGAACCGGCCCAGCTCCTCGACCACCATGGCCGTGGTCAGGGAATCCACACCGAGCCCGCCGTATTCCTCCGAAAGAGTCAGCGTCCTCAGCCCCATCGCGTCCGCGGCCTCGACGATATCCCAGGAAAACCCGTCCTCCGGATTCGGCTGCGCATCCAACTCGGCAACCTTCGGCGCCACCTCCTCCTCGGCGAATCGCCGGACGGATTCCAATATCGCGCGCTGGTCCTCGTTCTGAATGAAAATATCGTGCATATTCTGGTTCTCGTTGACGGGGGTTAGAAAATCTCGAAATACTCGCGGTGTTCCCAGTTGGTGACCTCGCTCAAGAAGCGGCCGATCTCGGCCCGCTTCAAATGAACGATGTAGTCGACGAACCGGTCACCCAGTCTATCGCGGAAGAAATCGCTTTCGTCCAGTGAAACCACCGCCTCCATCAAACTGGCCGGCAGGTTCGGCGCCTCGCCTTCGTAGGCCGCTTCGGTCATGGGCGGCGGGACGCGCGATGTACCGACCCCCTCCATTCCGGACAGAATTTGCGATGCCAAATAAAGGTACGGATTGGCCGCCGGTTCGCCGACGCGGTTCTCCAGATGGGTGAGCGGATCGCCGTACCCGCCGACAACGCGCAGCATGGCGCCCTTGTTGTCGTCACCCCAGGCGATGCGGTCGGGGGCCAGGCTCATGGGTTGATAGCGCTTGTATCCGTTGATGGTCGGCGTGGTGAAGACGGATGCCGCGCGGGCGTGTTCCAGGATGCCCGCCGCATATTGCATCGCCAATTCAGGCAGAATCTCGCTCTCCGAACCGGAGACAAAGGCGTTCTCTCCGGTATCGCGTGCCCGCAGCGACTGATGCAGGTGCCAGCCGCTGGAGAATATGTTGGGCAGTCCCGGCCGGCACATGAACGTGGCGTGATAGCCTTGCCGCCGGCAAATCTGTTTCACCGCGCTCCTGAACAGCATCATGTTGTCGGCCGCCGTAATGCCGGCCGCGATATCGAACGATGCCTCGAACTGGCTCGGACCGAATTCCACTTCCATGGTTCGCAGCGGCAAATCGAGGTCCTGAATGTCCTTGCGCAGGAACGCCCAAATGGGCTCATGTTCGTCGGCCCGCAATTCGGTCAGATATTGAAATCCATGAGAGACCACACTCACATCAGGCGGTGTCGAGGGCTGGCCGGAGTCCGCCGGCGTCAGGTTCGGGTCTTCGATCTTGAAGACATGGAACTCCACTTCGAGGCCGGCGACGAAATCGAACCCGGCGTCGCCGAGATCGGAGAGGGCGTCCTGTAAAACACGCCGGGTGGAGAACGGAACCGGCTTGCCGTTGGTGAAGTAGATATCGCACAGCATCCAGCCCGTCTTCTCGAGCCACGGCAGGACGCGGAAGGTCGCCGGATCCGGCACCATCACGATATCCCCCGCCCCGGACATCTCGCGCATCCCGAAACCGCCGTCCGCGGTAAAAACAGGATATTGGGTCTTGTGGGACGTATCCTTGGCCAACAGCGTCGTCGTCATGGTGCAGCCGTTGGTCATGGCGGACGGCACGGCATCGGCGACCAATGTCTTGCCCCGCAGCACGCCGTGCTGATCGGCAAAGCTCAGCCGGACGGTTTCCAGACCCCGGGATTCAATTTCCTGGATGACGGATTCGCAGGCGGACGGGTCACGGGGTATTCCATGACGGTTGACGAAATCCGAGCGGCCGATGCCGCTGAAGTCCCCGCTCATGCTGCCTCCCTCCGAGCTGCCGCCGGCCCTATTTCAAGCCCACGGGTCGGGCGCCCAGCCGGATTGGGCGCGGCGGTTCCGGGCATGCTCGCGCCAGTCGGCCTGCCAGTCTTCCTTTGAAGCGACGGTGTCGATGGACACCGGTCCACGAAGCGGCGGTCCCCCGTTCTGCCGCGCAACTTCCGGAATGCCGCCGTTTTGGATCGTTTCGATCATCTTCATCAGCAGCCGGCGGTTGGCAATGATCGCCTTGTCCGCCGAACCGAGATGCTCCCGGGTCCGGTCCTGAATGACGCCGAGGGATTCGACCGCCCATTGATCGTGGACGTTGATATCCATCCCCATGCCCGTATAGGTCTCGGTCTTTTGCTCCTCCGGGTTATAGCCGTAGTCGTTGGATTTGTTCTGGCGCGGCATGTAGTCGGGCACCGAATAGAGCTCCAGGCGGTCCCGGCGCATGGTTTCCTTATCCACCTTTTCGGAGAAGCTCGAGAAGATGGCGTACCACCAGCTGCGGCGGTCATCCAGCGGCACATGCCATTGGGTCAGCATCATGTCGTTGCTCATCGGGATGACCACGGCATTGGGAAAAATCATGTTGGTCACCCGCACGTGGAGACGTTCCTCATCGAGGTCCCGCAACGCGAAAATTCGGAGCCCGTATTCGGTCTCCTCGAATTCGATATCGGGGCAGTCATATTCCCTGAGCACCTTGGTGATCGGGATACCGCCCTCTTCCGTCTCGAACCGGAACTGCCGGCCGTAATTGTCGTCGGAACTTTCATCCTCCAGGAATCGGTGGAGGAACGACGCGTGGGACGGATCGATCCCCACCTCCAGCAATTGCAGCCAGTTGCAGTCGACAAATCCCTTGAAGGCGAAGGTGAATTCATCGGGAGCCAGAAAGCAGTCGAAGTCCGGCAAAGGCGGCGGGTCTCCCGGTCCCATATAGGCGAACACGATGCCGTTGGCCTCGCGGCAGGGATAGGCCGTGTGCCTGATTTTGGTGTGGAAGGTACTGTCGGGCGGCTCGGCGGGCTGTTCCAGACATGCCCCGTTCACGTCGAACAGCCAGCCGTGGAATGGACACCTGAGGCCGCCATCCTCCAGCCGCCCGTATTTGAGATCGGCGCCGCGATGGGGGCAATGCCGGGCGACCAAGCCATATCGGCCCTCCTCATCCCGGAAGACGACCAGCTGTTCTCCCAACAGTTCAATCGCCTTGGCCGGCCTGGGCCCGGTCAGTTCCTCGACCAACACCGCCGGCTGCCAATAGTGGCGCAGAACCTCGCCGGCCGGCGTTGCCGGGCCGATGCAGGTGACAAGCTGGTTTTGTTCGGCGGTCAGCATGCCTAGACGCTAAATCAGCGCCGCGATCATTGCAATTGCATCAATGCATTAGACGAGATCGAAGCCCTGCCTTACCAGAAAGGCCCGCATCGGCGACAGGCCGTCCGGACGCGACAAACGCCGCGCCGTATTTTCCGACCAGCCATAGTTCTCGGCCTCGCCATAATGTTCCCGGTAAATCTGCTTCTCCGGCGGCGTCGGACGTTGGCGGTTGCGCCGGGCATCATACCCGTCCATGGCCTCGGCCAGACCCACGCTGGAATAGATGTCGTGATGAACGGAAACTTCGGGGGGAATGCGGTAGGTCGTATCCCTCTCCTCCCCGGGCCAGCCCGCCGTCAGGCCGCAAACCGGAAACACGCCCTCGGGCAAGGCGAACAATTCTCCCACCTCGTCAAGATGGAGGCGTACCTGGGAGACGTAGCAGCAGCCCAGCCCCGCCGCCTCGGCGGCGATGGTGAAATTCTGCATTACCAGGGCCGTATCCACCGCGGCGTTGAAAAAGCTGTCCAATGTGTTCTGCGCATATTCGTAGCCGCGGGCACGGGTGATCGACCTGTTGCGGCCCGTGTCGCCGCAAAACAGGAGCACCACCGGCGCCGTCGCGATCCAGGAGGTATTGGACAGCTCGGCCAGACGGCTCTTTTTGCCGGCATCCGTCACATGAACGACCGAGAACTGCATGAGATCCGATTTCGCCGGCGCCGACAGGGCGCACGCCAGCAACAGCTCCAGCAACGCCCCGTCCACGGGCTCATCGGAATATTTCCGGTATGTCCGATGCGCGAGAATGGTCTTGAGCACCTCTTCTCCCGCCGACGGGGACGGAGCATCGCCGTCCGTGCCGAACCGCGCCTTCACCAAATCATCGAATTCGGCCATGGCCGATGCCTCCTCTTGACCGGGGCGGGCCGCCCCAAAATGATCATGGACGCCCGGTCTGGGAACGGGCATTTTCCGACCACACCTGTTTGACCTTAGGCTAAGCAATGACCACCCGGTTTAAAAACACTGAAACGTACGACGAGTTCGCCGTCGGGGACCGGTATGAGATCGGCTCCTACGAACTCACCAAGGACGAGATCATGGAATTCGCCCGCCGGTGGGATCCCATGCCGTATCATATCGATGAAGAGGCGGCCGCCGCGTCCCAGCACGGCGGCATCATCGCCAGCGGGGCCCATCTTTTGGCCCTCCGTATCCATCTCATTCAACGAAACGGAACAAATCCCAACGTGGTCGCGTCCGGCGGCTACGATCAGGTGCGTTTTCTGCGGCCCGCCCGGGCGGGCGATACCCTTACGCTGTTCGGCGAGTGCAAGGAAAAACGGAAGTCCCGAAGCAAACCCGACCGCGGCGTCGTGACGATCGAAATGACGCTGCAAAACCAGGATGGCGAACCGGTTTTGTCCATGCTGGACACCATCATTGTCTACAAGGCGGGCGCCGCTCCGGGCGGTTGACCGGAAAAATCCGATCCCCCGCCCGAAATAGTGGCGAGCGGCGCTGGATCGTACATAATCCCCTATCTCTACGGCGTCGGATCACAGGAGACCCAAATGAAAGTCGCTGCACTTGCTCTCATAGCCGTCTCGGCCCTCGCCGCGGCGCCTCTCGCGTCCGCGGCAGATATGGCGGCAGCCGAAATCGTCAACACGAAGGGCGCGGTCATCGGAAAGGCCAGCTTCGAGCAAACCCCAACAGGCGTACTCATGTCGGTGGAGGTGAGCGGATTGCCGCCCGGCGCCCACGGCATCCACCTGCACGCCGTGGGCTCCTGCAAGCCCGATTTCAAGGCGGCCAAGGGCCATATCAATCCGGGCGGCGCCAAGCATGGCCTGCGCCACCCCGACGGACCGGACAACGGCGATCTTCCCAATCTGTACGTCTCGGGCGACGGCTCCGCGCGTGCCGAGTTCTTCACCACCCTCGTCTCGGTGGCAGGCGGGGCCAGGCCCGCGCTTCTCGACGGTGACGGCTCCGCGGTCATCATCCACGCGAACCCCGATGATCACATGACCCAGCCCATCGGCGGCGCCGGAGGACGCATCGGCTGCGGCGTTATCGCGAAAATGTAGCCGCTTTATTTTGAGGCAGTGCGGTCTAGAAGCGATAAAACGCCGCCGGGGTATCGACCATTATTTTCTGGCGCATGGCCTCGTCGCCGACCCAATCGGCGAATGCATCGGCCAGATCGCCGTCGTTGGGATTGACCTCGTACTTGTTGGGATGCGGCCAGTCGGTCCCCCACATCACCCGGTCGGGCGCGGCGTCGATCAGCGCCCGGGCCATGGGTTTGACGTCGTCATAAGGGGGGAGATCGGTCTCGCTGACGCGGTTGGCGCCGGAAATCTTAATCCAGGTATTGCCCTCCTTCATCAGCTCCAGCAGGGCGAGAAAGCCCGGCGCCTTGATACCGGCGACCGCCGGCTGATAGGCGAAATGTCCGATGGAAATCGGAATTCGGATGCTCCTGAAGACGGGCATCAGTTCGATGATGTCCTTCCCCGGAAAGAGGAATTCGATATGCCAGCCGAATTCGCCGATCCGAGCGGCCAGTTCCGGTATCTCGCTGAATTCCATGGGCATGCCGCCCTTGTTGTCCGTGTTCAGCCGAACACCCCGAGCGCCCGCCGCGTCCATGTCCGCCAATTCATCCTGGGTCACATCCATGGCAACCGCGACAACCATCCGCGCCCGGTCCGGGGTCTCGGCATTGAGAGCGGCGGCGCCGTCCATGATCGCCGAATTGTCGACGCCATAGGGAGAGGGCTGGGTGAATACGACCCGGTCGACCCCCAGGGTGGCGTGCAGGTGTTTGAGGTCGCCGAGAGTGGATGCAGGCGGATTGTAGCCCCGCGCCGGCGACAGCGGGTACTTGTCCTCGAAGACATGGACATGGGTGTCGACGGCGCCGGACGGCAGGGCGAAACTCGGCTTGCGCGGATTGCGGTCGGGCGGGATGCAATCCCTGATCTCGGTGGACATGAACGGCTCCGGATGGATTGTTGAGGTATCAGCCGCGGCCGACCAACGGCATGTTGGTCGCCATGATGGTCATGAACAGGACATTGGTGTCGAGCGGCAGGGCGGCGATAGCGGCAATCGTGTCGCCGACGTGGGCCACGTCGAAAACGGGCTCGACCTTGATCTCGCCGTTGGCCTGAGGCACGCCTTCCTTGAAGCGGGCCGCGAGCGGGGTGTCGGCATTGCCTATATCGATCTGCGTGCACGCGATGCCGTATTTTCGGCAATCCAGCGCGATGCACTTGGTCAGACCGGTCATCGCGTGCTTGGTGGCCGTGTAGGCAACCGTATCCGGGCGCGGCACCAGGGCGGAAACCGAACCGTTGTTGATGATGCGGCCCCCCTGCGGGTCCTGCGCCTTCATCATCCGGATCGCCTGTTGGGCGCACATGAAGCTTCCGGTCAGGTTGACGTCGACCACCTGCCGCCAGTCGGCGAGATCGAGATCCTCCAGGGCGATTCTGGGCGCGCCGCCGCCGGCGTTGTTGAACAGCAGATCGAGCCGGCCGAACGCCTTTTGGGTTTCGGCGAACAGGTTGGCGACCTGATCCGCGTCGGCGATATCCGTTTGAACGACGATCGACGGCGTGCCGCCATCAAGCATCCCAACCGTCTCCTCGAGCGCCTCGACACGCCGCCCAGCCAGGGCGAGGCCATACCCCTCCCGGTTCAGCGAAACGGCGGCGGCCCGGCCGACACCCGAACCCGCACCGGTAATGACGGCGACTTTTGGATCACTGGACACGATCTAAACCTCCCTTGGTCGGAGCGCGCAATTGAGCCGAAAATACGGTCAAAAACAAGCTTCAACGAAACCCAAGCGGGTCAGGATTTCGGTGGGCGATTGCGAATTGCCGCTTCGTCGGGATCGCACCCCCACCCCGGGATATCCGGCACCAGTATGTGGCTATTCTCGATAACCGGAGGCGCCGGGAATATCTCCTCGTCCCAGGGCAGCCGGTCGATATCCGTTTCCATGATCCGGAGGTTGGGCACCGCGGCCGCGAAATGGACATTCATCATGGTCGCCAGGTGGCCATAGAAGTTGTGCGGCGCGACATTGATGTCGTAGGCCTCGGCGGCGTTGGCGATTTTCATCGACTGCCAGACACCGTTCCACACGGCGTCGATGATCGCCACGTCCATGGACTGCTGACGGAAATAGGGTTTGAAGGCGCGCAGCCCCAACAGCGTTTCGCAGGAGGAAATGGGAAACGGACTATTGGCCCGAACGCGCGCCAACCCCTCGGCATCGTTGTGATCGATCTCCACCCAGAACAGCTCGAGGTCTTCAAGCGCCCGCAAGATGCTGATGAACCCCTCCGTCCGGGCGTTGAAATTCAGGTCCAGCAGGATGTCCATGTCCGGGCCGGCGCCCTCCCGGAGCGCCTCCAGCTGTGCCCGAAGCTGCGCGATAACGGTCCGATCGACATTGAGGTCCGGCTGAAACGGCTGTCCGAATCCCGGGCTCCAAATTTGCGCGGACTCGCCGCCGAATATGACCGGGTTGGTTTTCAGCCCGGTGAAGCCCGCGTCACGAATCTCCCTCCCGAGATCGCGCACGTCGTCGAGGGTGCTGACGGGTTTGGTCTCATAGTGAGGTCCGCGGGGCGGCATCCGCCAAGTGACGGCATGAGACCAGTAGACGCGCACCCTATCCCGCATCTTGCCGCCAAGGAGTTCATAACAGGGAACCCCGTAAATTTTCGCCTTGGCATCCAACAGCGCGTTTTCAATTGCCCCGGCGGCGTTGGCGACGACCGTACCGAACGCCATTCGTTTCATATTGAAGAGACGGGCAAAAACCGTCTCATGATCGGCCACGGGCAGGCCTGCGATCTCCGCGGCAAATTTGCCGATCGCCGCGGTTGTACCCGGCGGGCCGAACGTCTCGTCATATTCGCTCCACCCCACGGTGCCGTCCGATGCCGTCAGCTTCACGAAGAAGTACGACCGCCAACCGGCATCGCAAGAGAGGGTCTCGACGGACTGAATAGTGACATCACGCGGCACGGCGGCTCTCCCGGATTGCTTTCCCAGCGGACCTTACATGCCGAAAATGCAATCAACCAGTCAACGAGATGAAAAGCCGGGCGCCGAATGGCGGGCTATGCCCGGGCGGTGAAAGGCGGCATGTCGATTGCGCGGTCGGCAAGGACCGCCTGCAAGTCGATATCGATGCCTTCGACGGATTTTCCGTCGGGCCTTGGCGGCGTCTCCGCGGTTCCCGGCGCATAGGCCTCGGCAGCGGCCGGACGGGCCATCAACCGGTCCCGCCACGCGTTGACCCTCGGGAATCGTCCGGGCTCCACATTCTCGGGGTAAAGTTCGCGAATCCGGTGCACGTTCGACAGGACATACACATCCGCCAGCGACATCTCTTCGCCGGCAATCCAGGTCGATTGCGAAAGCTCCCGTTCCAGCCACGCGACGGTGTAATCGACAATGTCGAGGGCAGCCCGTAATTCGCCCTCGGTGTAGCCGCCCGTGGAGAGCCGGCGCCACCGTTCGCGGCGGTCGGGCATGGGCGAATGAGTAATCATCTTCGCCTTGTCCTCTTCGCCGAGTTCTTCGACCAGGGCTTGCAGTCGTGCGGAGAAGGTCAGGTCGATGATCGCCTGGTGCACATAATCGCCCATCCACATCCAGTGGCGCATTTTCCACCGGAGCTTGGGGTCCTCCGGACGCAGCGGCCGCTCCGGGAACGCATCCTCGATGTATTCGAGGATCGGCACGGCGTTGTAAATCGCCGTCCCGTCATGATCCAGGGCCGGCACGACGCCATTGGGATTCCATTGGAGATACCACGGGTTCAAATTCTCGTAGCGCCACAGCTCCACATACCGGCTTTCGTAAGCGATTCCCTTCTCCTTCAGGCAGTGGCGAACCTGCTTGGAGCACGTACTGAGGCCGCTGTGATAGAGCGTCAACATGGTCTTCTCCCCCCTGCTGGCCTACCTTGGGCCGACGTAGTATCACACCGATAATATCCGCTTCGGGAAATCAGGACATGGCCATCAACGTCAAAAAGATCGAAATCAAGAGCGTCAACGACGCGTCCGGGCTGGACGAATGGATCGCGTCCGGCGACGTGTCGGCGGACGAGATCGTCGCCGTTATCGGCAAGACCGAGGGCAACGGGGGCGTCAATGACTTCACCCGCATCCTCTCCGATGAGGCTTTCCGGCGGGTGCTGAGCAACCGGGGCACGCGGGATGACGCCGCGATCAAGCAAATCCCCATGGTCTGGTCCGGCGGCTGTGACGGCGTCATCACGCCCCACGCGGTAGCCTTCGCCCGCAACGGAGAGACGGGCCCCGAGAACGAAGACCGCCTGGCCATGGGCACCGCCATGAGCGAGGACATTCTGCCCGAGGACATCGGACGCCCTGATATGGTCGAGAAGGTTGCCGACGGCGTGCGCGCGGCCATGAAGGATGCGGGAATCGGCGACCCGAAGGACGTTCACTACGTCCAAACCAAGACCCCGCTCCTCACCGTCGAGACTGTTCAGCAGGCCCACGGACGGGGCAAGACGGTCGCCTGCGAAGTGCACGACTCCATGGGGGTATCAAACGGCACCACCGGCCTCGGCATCGCCGTGGCGCTGAACGAGATCGAAATGCCTGCGGCCGAGGACATCTGCCGCAATCTCGATCTCTACTCGGCGGTGGCCTCGTGTTCTTCCGGGGTCGAACTGGACAAGGCGCAGATCGTCCTGTTCGGCAACCGGCCCGGGGCCGGCGGGCGCTACCGGATCGGCCATTCGGTAATGAAGGACGCCCTCGACATGGACGGCATCTACGACGCCATCCGGGATGCCGGCCTGGAACTGCCGGAGCGACCGCGCGCCGAGGACTTGGGTGACCGCCTGGTCAACTGCTTCATGAAGTGCGAGGCGGACCCGACCGCGCGGCTGCGGGGCCGGCGCCAGATCATGCTCGACGATTCCGACGTCCATCACCACCGCCATTCGAAGGCGGCCGTCGGGGGCGTCGCGGCAACGGCCATCGGCGATCCCGCCGTGTTCGTTTCTGTGGACGCCATGCATCAAGGCCCCCGCGGCGGCGGACCGGTCATCGCCATCGTCGATATGGAGGGGTAGCCCCCTCAGCCGTCGCGCACCTCGCGAAGCAACTGCGCCGCCTGGATGTGGTCGGCGATGAGGCCGTCCATGTAGGCGTTCGCCGTATCCAATCCTTCCTGGTCCGACATCTTGCCCGGACCGCGCCCGAAGCCGCAGGGCGCGGCGATACCGAAATCGGGAATTTCGGCCTTCACCGCCTCCATCTGCGCCCGCATGCCGCCTTCGTCATGCAGCGCGTGGATCAGGCCCATGTAGACGCGGGCGCCCCGATGATCGAGATCGCCGAGCGGCTTGAGGTAGTCCTCTCCCTTGGACGCAACGGTGGGAAGATGAAGAAAATCCACCCGCCGGCCCGACGCCGCGACCGCCGCGTTGCACAACAGGACCGCGCCGGTCAGGTCATCCGGCTCCCGCCGCGGCCAGCCGCCGGACGTCCCATAGCAGGCATGGTATCCGAGCGTGACCTCTTCGGGGATGTGGGAGCACAATTCGTTCGCCGGTCCGAATATGTCCGCCGCCACCGCCTTGACCTCGTCGGTCAGGCCGCCCGCCCGTTCCAGCGCCTGTTCGATGATCGTGTCCTCGATGGCGCAATCCCATTGGATCGCCAGATCGGTGTGCGGAATATGGGTGAAGATGGTCTCCACCTCGTGATGCATGGATTCCGTGAACCCGTCGCGTAGCGCCGGATACCCATCCTTGTCGGCGAGCCAGCGGAAAACGGCGCTCGCCGGAAGCGGCAGGCAGACCTGGAAACGGACATCCGCCGGGATCACCCCGTCCGCCCGCAACGTCTTGAATACGAAATACGAGTTGATGGCATCCTTGGCATAGCCGAGGCGCCAGCCGGTATGGCCGAACCGCACCTTTTTCACGCCCGGCTTGACCCGGAACGACCACATGTTGTTTTCGTCGCCCTCGCCGTGCCAGCGTTCGACGCCGTCGTCGGTCACAGGCCGGTGAACCGTCTCCAGGTCCGGGTGGCCGTGCAGTACCCGGTAGGCGACGTGATTGACCCAGTAGAGCCGCTCGCCGATTTCCCCATCGGGAATGAACGGAAGATACTCGCCCAGGGTGGGCCCGATCGCCCGGAATACGTCTTCCGCCGTGTCGTAGGGAATGCTCCCCACCAGCATGAGATCCTGCGCCATGAAATTCATCCTCCCTTGAGGGAGCAACTCTACCGGGTGCGGCCGGAATAGGCGAGACCGGCTAGATCGGGTCATGTTTTGACGGAACCACGGCGCGGTTTCGTCAAAACATGTGAATCCGATCTATTTCAATAGTGTAGAGCCGATTCACATGGATTGTCGGCATCGCAAAACGATTCCGACAAACCATGATCGGCTCTAGGCCTTCAGGTGCCGGTCCAGAAACGCGATCGCCTTGGTCCAGGCATCCTCGGACGCATCCTCGTGGTACCGTTCCTCGTTGGCGAAATTCTGAAAGGCG
>CAZUGT010000352.1:0-33505 GCA_964620095.1 uncultured Rhodospirillaceae bacterium
AAATAGGCTAGGGCAGAACCTTATTTATCGCCCTAATGGAGACAAATAACCCGTTGATAATTAATATTAATAATATATACCGCACGGAAAATACATAATATATATTATGCGACATTTTAGTATAGGGTCGATATGGAGCACCAGGATCGGGCCGGCTGGGATCAGGTTCTCTCCCCCGCCGTTCGCGGAAAATATCTCAGGAAACCGTTACGTATGAACGTTGACGGGGTCTTGCCCGCCGCCGGGATTGATGTACTAAAGGGGTTGGTCTTCGTACAGGAATTGTCCCCATGACCGAACACATGACCGAACACACGATAGAGCGCCTCAAATGGATCATGGCCCGGCTGCGTGACCCGGAGACCGGCTGCCCATGGGATGTGGAGCAGAACTTCGCCTCCATCGCGCCTTACACCATCGAAGAGGCTTATGAGGTGGCGGACGCCATCGAGGCAGGCGATATGGAGGCCCTGAAGGACGAACTCGGCGATTTGCTGTTGCAGGTGATATTTCATTCCCAGATGGCCGACGAGCAGCGGGCCTTCGACTTCGACGACGTAACGGAGAACATTTCGGACAAAATGGTGCGCCGGCACCCCCATGTGTTCGAAAATGACCAGGTGGGCGATGCCGAGGCGCAGACCCGGGCCTGGGAAGAATCCAAGGCCCGGGAGCGCAATGCCAAGGCGGCCGGCGATCCGGACCACGGCGCGCTCGATGGCGTGGCCAAGGGCCTCCCTGCCCTGCTCCGCGCGCTCAAACTGCAAAAGCGGGCGGCGCGGGTCGGGTTCGACTGGCCCGGCGCCGAGGGAGCGCTGGACAAACTTCGCGAGGAAATCGATGAGCTTTCGGAAGCGGTCCGCCGCCCGGGCGCCGATAAGTCGAAATTGGCCGACGAACTGGGCGATGTCCTGTTTTCGGTGGTGAATCTGGCCCGGAAGCTGGGCATGGACCCCGAAGCGGCGCTGCGTCACGGCAACGCCAAATTCGAGCGTCGATTCCGAATCATGGAACAGCGGCTGAAATCGGCCGGCCGGGACCTGAACGGGACCTCGCTCGATGAAATGGAAGCCGAATGGCGGGAGGCGAAGGCCGCCGAATAGAGCGGAACGCCGCGCCTGGCTCCGGGACTGGTCGCCCTCCGACCCTAGATCGCCTTCAGCAGCCGATCGAGTTGGCTCCAGCTTGCATTGTCCGGCGCCAGCAGAATTCGCTCGTGCAGGATGCCCGTGGGCCTGTACGCCGATCCGTCCTCGACGAACCGGCTGCAGCCGCCGGCTTCCCCGTGAATGAGAATGCCCGCGGCATGGTCCCAGGGCTTGAGCATGGCGTATTCGGCGAAATGGAGCTTCCCGAGGGCGAGGTCCATGTATTCGCGGCCCGTGCATCCGTATCGGGTGACGCGGGCCGGGGCCGCACCGGGTTCGGCGGTTTCGCCGTGCCGATGAAGCCGCTCCCGCCGCCGCTTGCCCATGGAGCCGGTCATGTCGCCGATAGGCGTGTCCTGCGGGATGCGGACCTGTCCCTCCCCGGTCCAGGCGCCCTCTCCTCTCGCCGCCATCAGCATCACGTCGCTCAGGGGATCGTAGATCCATCCGCGCACGGTTTCACCCTTCTCCGCGAGTGCGACGATCACGGCGAAACAATGCAGCCCATGGGCGAAGTTGCGGGTGCCGTCGAGCGGATCGACGATCCACGCCGGCGCATCTCCGGTGAGCAGGTCGAGCACCGCCCGGTCGTCGCCGGCGGCCTCCTCGCCGACGACGACGGTCCCGGGCGCCATACGGGAGAGCGCCTCCGTGAACCGCGCTTCGGATGCCAGGTCCGCCGCCGTCACCAACTCGCCGGATTGCTTGTCCGACACATGGTGGCTCTCGAGCCGGTTGAACAGCGGCATGATCTCGGCGGCGCAGACCTCGCGGATGAGATCGGCCACCGTCTCGAAGGGCGGCAGGTCCGTCATCGTGGGGCCGCCCTCAGGGGGCGTAGATTTCCCGGTCCTGGTGGTAGGCGTCGGTAAATACCGAATGCAGCCGCGCCGCCTCGTCATTGAAGTCGGCGTGCTGCATCAGCGCCTTGGTCACATAGACGGCGAAGGTGACGGCCTCACCCTTGCCGCGCAATCCGTGATCTTCGGAGAGCTCCGCCAGATATTCGTGGATCTGCTTGCGGGCCATGATGTTGAGTTGGCGCTTGACGAAGCGGTTCTTCCGCCGCCACTTGCGCTGGGCTTCGACGGTTGCCATGGCAACCTCCTGTGGGTTCCTGACCTGGTAAATATTTTCTACTAGTAGACTAGTCCAAAATCGGCCCGGTGCAAGCCGGGAATTCCGGGCTCAATCGCCGATCCGCTGCCGTTCCAGCCTGTCCGCGTCGGACGGGTCCAGCCGCACCGTCAATTCGACGCTGTCCTCGCCATCGGTCCGGCTGATCACCTCCCCCTTCTTGTAGAGCCAGGAGAGCGTCTTGCCGTCCGCCCAGGGCAGGCGGAGGCTGACCTCCCGGCGCTGCGCCGACAGGGTATCGTCGAGGGTCCGGCGCAAGTCGCCGCATCCCTCCCCGGTCATCGCGGAGAGCAGAATTGCCGGGTTGTTGCTTCGTTGGGAGCGTTTGCCGAGCGAGGCCCGGCCTTCGTCGTTCAGGCGGTCCGCCTTGTTCAGGACCTCGACCATTGGCCGGTCGCCTGGTTCGCCGGCACCCAGATCGTCGAGCACTTTGAGGACATCGTCCTTCTGCGCCTCGGTATCGGGGTGCACGATGTCGCGGACATGGATCAGAATGTCCGCCTCGGTGACTTCCTCCAGCGTGGCGCGGAAGGCGTCCACTAGTTCGTGCGGCAGGTCCGACACGAACCCCACCGTATCGGAGAGGATGGCCGCCCTGCCCGACGGCAGCTTCATTTCCCGCATGGTCGGATCCAATGTGGCGAAGAGCCGATCCTTCGCGGCCACTCTTGCCGACGTGAGCGTGTTGAACAGGGTCGATTTGCCGGCGTTGGTATAGCCGACCAGCGCGATCACCGGGTACGGCACCCGCCGGCGCGAGTCCCGGTGCAGCCCGCGGGTCCGGCGGACTTCGACCAGGTCTTTCTTGAGGCGCGTGATTCGATCGTCGATCATCCGGCGGTCCGCCTCGATCTGGGTTTCGCCGGGACCGCCCATGAACCCGAACCCGCCCCGCTGGCGTTCCAAGTGGGTCCAGGAGCGAACCAGGCGGCTTCTCTGATAGCTGAGCGCCGCCAGTTCAACCTGCAACGTGCCTTCCCGGGTCCGCGCGCGGGCACCGAAGATTTCAAGAATCAGGCCGGTACGGTCGATGACCTTGCACGACCATGCCCGTTCCAGATTGCGCTGCTGACCCGGTGTCAGTGCGGCATCGACCACCGCCACATCGATGCGGTCGGCGCGTACCTGATCCCCGATCCGCTCGACGGTTCCCTTGCCGAACAGCGTCGACGGGCGAACCTTCGTCACACCGACGATTTCGGATGCCGCAACGATCAAATCGATGGCCTGGGCAAGGCCGACACACTCGTCCAGCCGCGCCTCGGGTGTCCGGGCCCGCGCCGGCCGGTCCTTCAGATGAGGATGAACAACCAGGCAACGGCCGCTGGCCGGTCGTTGCTCGTCGCCGGGACTCAGTCCTGATTACTCCTCGGCCGGCGCCGCTTCGGCGGGCGGTGCCGCGGCGGCGGCGCCCTCGTCGCGGTCGGCCTCGAATAGCTGGATCGGACCCGATGGCATGACCGTCGATATGGCGTGTTTGTAGACCAACTGCGTGTGTCCGTCCCGGCGCAGAAGTACCGAGAAATTATCGAACCACGTAATGATGCCCTGCAGCTTCACGCCATTGACCAGAAATACGGTCACCGGTGTCTTGTTTTTGCGGACGTAGTTGAGAAACACGTCCTGTACATTTTGAGATTTTTCCGCCGACACTTCTTTTGCCCCCCTGATCTCAGACGTCAGATTACCGGGCTTCGCCGCTCAGACGGCAAGCTTCGCCCCTTGTGGGCCAAAAGCCCACTTTCAGCAGCATATCCTACACGACTCCCCCTTTGCGGGAAGCCCTTTCTTAATGTGCGGCTATAACGGATGTGAACGCCGCGAGATCGGCGAAATGCGCGGCATAGGTGATTCCGCCTAATTCGTTGGCATTAAATGCTTTTTCGCCAATCAGCACCCCCGTACAGCCGCAGGCCTCGGCGAATCTCATATCGATTCCGGTGTCTCCTACGTACCAGACCTTGACGCCCGGCCTTATCCCGGTCTCCTGGAGCACGAGATCCATCGCCGCCGGCGCCGGTTTGTCCTCCGCCGCATCGCCCGCACCCACGGCCTTGGCGATGTTCCCGCTCCAGTCCAAGTGATCGATCTCGGCCCGCAGCAGGGGGCCCTGCTTGTTGCTGACCACGCCGACATGGGGCGCGGAGGCGTTGGCGGCCGCGAGCACGTCCTCGGCGCCTCCCAGGACGGTGGTCCCCTCCAGATGGTGGGCCTTCACGTGTTCGTAGAATATTCGTCCGGCCTCTTCCCATCGGTCGCCGAACATCTCCGGGAACGCGTCCCGCATGGACTTCCGGACCCGAGCCAGCATCTCCTCATAGGTCCAGGTATCATGCCCCATGGCTTCGAGGGTCGCGTTCATGGCGTTGTGGATCGACGGCCAGCAGTCGACCAGCGTTCCGTCCCAATCGAAAATGATCGCTTCAGGGGGCTCCGCCGGCAGCATGTTCACCCGGCCGCGCCATTCGCGCCCTGACTGTCCATATGGGCTTCGTAGGCGTGATAGAGGCTGCGGGTGACCTCCCCCGCCTCGCCGTTGCCGATGACCGCATCGTCGATGGCCACCACCGGCTTCACGTAGGACGTCGAGCTGGTGAGGAAGGCTTCCTTTGCCTGCTTGGCCTCCTCCACGCTGAAAGCCCGCTCCACCAGCCGGACGCCGGCTTTTTCCGCGAGTTCGACGACCGCTATGCGAGTGATTCCGCCGAGGATGAAATTGTCGAGATGGCGGGTGATCAGGTCGCCGTCCTTGGTCACGATCCAGGCGTTCGCCGCGGAGCCCTCGGTAATGACGCCGTCATCGCCGACCAGCCAGGCGTCACCGGCGCCGGAATCCAGCGCCGACTGTTTGGCCAGGACGTTCGGAAGCAGCGATATGGATTTGATGTCGCACCGCCGCCAGCGAATATCGGGAACCGTGACCACCGAAATTCCCTTGAGTCCGGTCTCGGGATCGGGCTGACGGACCGGCAGCGCATAGACCACGAGGGAGCTCTCCGCCCCGGCCGGAAAGGGATGATCGCGGGGCGCAACGCCCCGGGTGATCTGGAGGTACACCTTGCCGTCCCGGACCCGGTTACGGCGGATGATTTCGCGCATGATGAACTTGAGGGGTTTCCCGGAAACCGGCGCGGCGAGCCGCAGTTCCCCGAGCGACCGGTCCAGCCGGTCGAGATGACGGTCTTCGTCGACCAGGCCCCCGCCCCTCACCGCGATCACCTCGTAAACGCCGTCGGCGAACTGGTATCCGCGGTCTTCGACATGGACCGCCGCTTCCCGGTGCGGCAGGTACCGGCCGTTGACGTAAGTGATTCTCGGCATGGCGCGGCTAGAAAAATTCCAGGCGGACGGAGAACATCTTCTCGACTTCCTTAACCGCCTCGCTCCGCGCGAACAAGACAATCCGATCGCCGACCTCTACCACGGTCGAGCCGCGGGGCAAAATAACCTCGTTCCCCCTGACAACAGAGCCCAAAATGACGCCGTGGGGCAGTTCGGCCTCGCGCAGCGGTTTGCCGATCAGGCCCGATGTATCCATGGCTTCGGCCTCGATCAATTCGCCGAACCCGTCCCGCAACGTGTTTACCGAATGAATACGGCCGCGCCGGACATGTTGAAGGATCGTGGAGACCGTGATGTTGCGGGGGCTGACCGCGACATCGACCCCGAGGGATGAGATCAACGGCGCGTAGGCGCCGCTGTTGACCAATGTAATGGCGCGGCCGCTGCCCAGGCGTTTGGCAAGCAGCGAAGCCAGAATGTTGGTCTCGTCGTCGTTCGTCACGGCGACTACGGCTTCGGCGGTTCCCACATTGGCCTCTTCCAGGATATCGGCCTCGAGGACATCGCCTTCGAGCACCACGGACCGCTTGAGCGTCCGCGCCGCGGCTTCGGCGCGCGCCTTGTCCGCTTCGATCACCTTGAGATTTACCGACGGATTGTTCTCTTCGATCGCCTGGGCCAGGAACTGACCGATGTTTCCGCCGCCGAATATGACCAGACGGCGCGCCTCGGCTTCTTCATGCCCGAAGGCCGCCATTGCGCGCGGCACATGGTCGCTCTCGGCGACGAAATAAACCTCGTCTCCCGGCAACATTTCGTCGTCGGCCGACGGAATTCGCGCCTCGTTGTCCCGCGCCAGGCCGATGATCACCACGTTGAGATCGGGGAACAGCTGGGTGAGCTGGCGCAGCGGCGTATTGACGATCGGGCAGTCCTCCTCGCACCGGACGCCGATAAGTTTCACCTTGCCGTCGGCCAGCGGGATCATGTCGAAGACGCCGGGGACCTGGAGGCGGCGGCCGATGGCCTCCGCAACCTCGCGCTCCGGCGAGATCACCACGTCGATGGGCATGTGATCGCGGCTGTACAAATTCGCCCACATGGGGTTGAGGTAGCCCTGCTGGCGGATACGGGCGATCTTGGTGGTCACGTCGAACAACGAGTGGGCGACCTGGCAGGCCACCATGTTGACTTCATCGGCCTGGGTGACGGCAATCAGCAGATCGGCGTCCGCGGCGCCGGCCCGGGCGAGGACTTCCGGGTGCGAGGCGAAGCCGATGATTGCTTTCACGTCGAGCGTATCGGAAATCTTTCGAATGAGTTCGGGCGACTGATCGACAACGGTGATGTCGTTGTCTTCCTGAGCGAGGTAGCGGGTGATATTGAAGCCGACCTGCCCGGCGCCACAGACGATAACCTTCATCTATCCGATTCCGTTAATGCCCTGCCCGGCGGTCAGTTGCCGGCGCTGCGCGCCCGGTCTTCGGACTGGACGCCCAGCGATTTGAGTTTTCGATGGAGCGCCGAGCGCTCCATGCCGACAAAAACGGCGGTGCGGGAGATATTGCCGCCGAACCGGGTGACTTGCGCCATCAGGTACTCCCGCTCGAAAATTTCACGCGCCTCGCGCAGCGGAAGACCCATGATTTCCGAATTGTCATTGCCGAGCTCGACCGCCGGCGCGCCGGAACGTATCTCATTGGGAACCATGTCGGAGCGGATCGGCTCGTCGCTCTCGCCGGGCGCCATGATCAGGAGACGTTCGACCACGTTTTTCAGCTCGCGCACGTTGCCGGGCCATTCGTAGGCCTGCAGCGTCGCAATGGCGTCTTCGGCGAATTCGCGGGGCGGGTTGCCGACATTTTCCGCCGTCCGGTCCATGAAAAACCTGGCCAGGGCCGGGATGTCCTCCCGGCATTCCCTGAGCGGCGGGACTTCCAGCGGCACCACCCTGAGGCGGTAGAACAGGTCTTCGCGGAATCTGCCTTCGCTCATCAGTTGGCCCAGGTCCTTGGTTGACGCCGCCATGACCCGGACGTCCACCTCGACGCGGGTCGTACCGCCCACCCGCTGAAACGTCTGCTCCTGCAGCGCCCGCACGATCTTGCCCTGGGTCTCGATGGGCATATCGGCGACCTCGTCGAGAAACAGGGTCCCATTATGCGCTTGTTCGAAAGTACCGATCAGATGCTGGTTTTCGCCGCCCTCCCCGGTTCCGCCCTCGCGGCCGAACAGGCTGAGCTCGAACCCATCGGCCTGCAGGGTGGCGCAATTGACCGAGATGAACGGGCCCGCCGACCGGTTGGAGTTGGCGTGTAGCAGGCGGGCGACCACGTCCTTGCCTGCGCCCGCCGGGCCGGTGATCAGGACTCGGCTGTTGGCCGGCGCAACCCGGGCGATGGATTGCCTGAGTTGGGTGATGGCGGGCGAATTGCCGACCAGCTCGATATCGCCGCCGGCGCGGCGCCGGAGCTCTTCGTTCTCGCGCTTCAGGGTCGCGGCCTCGACCGCACGATTGACGACCATGATCATCCGGTCGGCCGTAAAAGGCTTCTCGATGAAATCATAGGCGCCGAGACTGATCGCGGTGACGGCGGTTTCGATATTTCCGTGCCCGCTCATCATCACGACCGGCAGCGAGGGGTGCGATTGACGAACCGCTTCGAGGATCTGCATCCCGTCCAGCTTGCTCCCCTCGAGCCAGATATCCAGCAACATCAGGCTTGGCCGGCGGGTTTCGATCATCGCCATCGCGCTGTCGGAATCATGTGCTTCCCTCGTCTGGTGCCCCTCGTCATCGAGGATTCCAGCGGTCAGCATTCGGATGTCTGCCTCGTCGTCGACGATTAGAATGTCATGCGCCATGGGCTACGGTCGTGTTTTCCGTGGATTCGTCCGGATCCGGCTTGGTGTCGTTGTCCGCGACGGCTTCCCGCCCGAACATCAATGAGATACGGGCCCCGCCCTCATCCCGGTTCTGCAATACTAGATCACCTTGGTGATCTTCCATAATCTTCTTTACGATCGCCAGTCCCAGCCCCGTTCCTTTTGACCGGGTCGTGACGTAAGGCTCCGTAAGCCGGTCAACCAGTTGGTTGGGGAGTCCGCCCCCGTTATCCTCGATTTGGACAATGACATGGCGCGCGGTGTCGTGGATGGTCATGGAGATGACGCCGTTCGAAGCTGATTCGGCTTCGCCGAATTCGGCGCGGATCGATTCGGCCGCATTCTTAAGAACGTTGGTCAATGCCCGCGAGACCTGCTGACGGTCGCAATTGAGCCGCAGCGGTTCTTCGGGAAGCGCCACTTGATAGCTGATCTCCGGGCATCGATTGCGCTCCAGGAAGACGGCTTCGCGGCACAGTTCGATGAGGTTTTGGGGATTGCGGTCCGGCTGCGGCATCCGTGCGAAGGCCGAGAACTCGTCGACCATCCGGCCAATGTCCTCGACCTGCCGTACGATTGTCTCGGTGCAGCTGGTGAAAACTTCCGGATCGCTGATGACTTCGTTCTGATACTTGCGGCGCAATCGCTCCGCCGAGAGCTGGATGGGGGTCAGGGGATTCTTGATCTCATGGGCAATGCGCCGCGCGATATCCGCCCAGGCGGCTTTTCGCTGCGCCGAAACAAGCTCGGTGACATCATCGAACGTAACGACGAAGCCGATCGCCTTTCCGTTGAGCCGTTCGGCCGCAATGCTGACGACCAAAGTTCGCTGGCGTCCGCCCCGTTCGATCGTCAATTCGGCGTTGGCTGGTTTTCCGGGTGCGGCCGCTACGCCCGCAAACAGCCCCGCCATTTCCGGAACCACCTCGGCCAGGGGCCGGCCCAGAGCATTGTCGAGGTCGGTCTCGAGCAACTCCGATGCACGCCGGTTGGGCAAATTGATGCCGCCATCGGCGTCCATGCCGATCACACCGGCCGAGACGCCGCCGAGAACGGTCTCGGTAAATTGGCGCCGCTCATCCAGTTGGCGGTTGGCGGCGACCAGCCCTTCCTGCTGTGTGTTGATCTGCTCGGTCATGCGGTTGAAGGCCCTGCTCAGCGTACCGATTTCGTCGCTCGAACCGCTGCTGCCCTCGGTTTGGACGCGGGCTGAAAGATCGCCGGACCGGATCCGTTCGGCGGCGGCAATGAGATTGCCGATGGGTGTCGCAAGCTGGTTGGCCACTGTCCAACCCGTCCAGACCGCGGCCAACAGCAGCAGTAGAGCCACCAGCGCAAACACGGCCAAGAAACGGATCTGCAACTCTTCCCGGCTGTTCTCCAATTGCTGGTACTGGATCGCGGCACCGCGGGTCATGGACAGGTGGTCGAGGACCTGCGGTTCAACTAATCGGCCAACCAGCAGGTACGCGTCCGGGAAGGCCTCCAAACGTATTCCGGCGCGCACCCTGTCGTCGGAGTCGCTGGACAGTATCTGCACCTCGCCGGGTCGCGTTTGGGTAAAAATTTTGCCGAGCAGATCCTGTCCGGCCACATCGAATCCGAGAGACACGCTGAGGCCCGCCGACATCAGGGTGTTGCCCGCGCCGTCAACCACCGCCGCCTCGGGAAGGCCCCGAATGAGCGCTTGGGTCTGCATCAGCTGACGGAAGAATCGCTGATCAACGCGAATCCGGGGTGCCGCGCGGTTGAGGTCGTTGGCCATCGCCAGCGCGTCGCCGCGGATATTTCGTTGGTGCTCGCGCAGGTAGGCCGTCGCCACCGCCTGAGACTCGTTGACCGCCGTCCGCACACGATCACTGAACCACGTCTCGATGCCGTAGTTGAGAAACAGGCCGGAGAAAACGGCCACCAGGATGGCCGGGATAACCGCCACCAGGCTGAACAAAACCACGAGCCGGATATGCAAACGGGTTGCGGCACCGCCGGCGGTCCGGCGGGACCAATTGCGGACGATCCGCCGGGCGATCAGCACGCCGAGCGCCAGGGCCAGAATGACATCCAGGTTCAGTAGAATGATCACCGTGGTGAAATCGGTCTCGAGCGGGCCGAGATCGCCCATGGCGATCACGGTGGCGATGCCGGACACGACCAAGGCTGCGACCAAAATCGCCGTCAGGACGCGACTCACATGCATCCGGCGAAGCCGGACCCGGATGCGTCTAAACTTGTAGCTCATCGTGTTCGCCATGGTATGGCCTGTTTCCCGCGGACGCCCGGTGACGGGGCCGCTGGTGATCCCTTCCCTCCCCTATTTCGGACTTCTCAGGACAGGGATGTTGAGTTCGCGAATTTTCTTCCTGAGCGTGTTCCTGTTCAGACCCAGCAACTTTGCGGCGCGCAGCTGATTGCCCCGCGTCGCTTCCAGTGACAGCGAGATAAGCGGCCGCTCGACCTCCTTCAGCACCCGGTCATAGAGCCCGGCCGGAGGCATGACATTGCCGTGCGCCGCGAAGTAGTCTCGCAAATGAATTTCGACGGCGTCGCCGATGCCGTTTCCGGCGCGGTTGGCCGTTTCCGGCGGCGGCGATTCGGCCAGTTCGGCCTCGATCGCCTGGATGCCGATGGTTTCCTCCGAATAAAGCGCGGCGAGACGGCGGACCAGGTTTTCCATCTCGCGCACGTTGCCCGGCCAATGATAGGCCTGCATTCGATCAACGGCCGATTCGTCGATGTTCTTCCACGGCAGGCCCTCGTCGGCGCATTGGCTCAGGAAATGGCTGACCAGTTCCGGAATATCCTCCCGGCGCTCGCGCAATGCAGGCATTCTGATCGGCACCACGTTCAGCCGGTAATACAGGTCTTCCCGAAACAGGCCCTGGCGAATGAGCTGGGTCAGGTCACGGTGCGTGGCGGCGATAATCCGGACATTGGCCTTGATGGGCGTCCGCCCGCCGACCGTCGTGTATTCGCCTCCCTGCAGGACCCGGAGCAAACGGGTTTGAGCTTCGGCGGGCATGTCCCCGATTTCATCGAGGAAGAGGGTGCCGCCCTCCGCCTGCTCGAAGCTGCCGGAGGCCCGCGCGGTTGCGCCGGTAAAGGAGCCTTTTTCGTGACCGAACAGTTCGCTCTCGATGAGTTCTCGCGGAATCGCCGCCATGTTGAGGGCGATGAACGGGTGATGCTTGCGCTTGCCGTAGTCGTGCAACGCGCGGGCGGCCAGTTCCTTGCCGGTGCCCGACTCGCCGGAAATCAGAACCGTGAGGTCCGTGCCCATCAGCCGCGCAAGGGAGCGGTATACCTCCTGCATGGCCGCCGAGCGGCCAATCAGGGGCAGCGATTCGCCGCCGCCCTGCTCCGGCGTATCCTGGGGCTCGGGCGTGGTCTCCAATGCCCGCCGCACGACGCTGATCAGTTCGTTGAGGTCGAACGGCTTGGGGAGATACTCGAAGGCACCCCGCTGGGTGGCGTTGACCGCGGTCATCATCGTGTTTTGGGCGCTCATCACGATGACGCGAAGTTCGGGGCGAATTTTCTTGATCCGGGGTATGAGGTCGAGGCCGTTCTCGTCGGGCATCACGACGTCGGTAACGACCACATTGCCCTCGCCGTCGTTGACCCACTTCCACAGGGTGGCCGCGTTTCCGGTCGTCCGGACCTCATAGCCGACGCGGCCCAGCGCGTGGCTGACAACCGTGCGGATGGCGCCGTCGTCGTCCGCGACGAGTACCGTGGAATTAGTCATCGATTTCATCCTGAGGTTGCTGGGCGACCGCGAGCATCACCTTGAACGTCGTCCGGCCCGGGACGCTATCGAACTCGATGACGCCGCCGTGGTCGTCGACCATCTTGGCGACCAGTGCGAGCCCAAGACCGCTGCCTTTGGGTTTCCCGGTCACGAAGGGGTCGAACAGGTGATCCCGCAGGTCTTCGGGAATGCCGTCTCCGTTATCCTGAACCGAAACGGCAAGCGGAAGGTTGGTGCGGGTGGACAGTCCGGGGACGGCGAACCGCACGCTGTGCTGGTAGGCGGTGGCAATCGTAATTTCGCCCCCCTTTTCCGGCATCGCTTCGGCGGCGTTCTTGACCAAATTCAGGAAAATCTGAACCAGCTGGTCGAAATCACCGTCCACGGCCGGCAGGGACGGGTCATATATTTCACGGATCCGCGCGTGGCTCGCGAAGCCGTTGCGGGCCAGCGTGATGACCCGCTCCAATACCTGGTGGATGTTTACCGCGGTCCGCTCCAAGGGGCGCTGGTCGGAGAACACCTCCATGCGGTCGACGAGCGCCGTAATCCTGTCGGTTTCGTCGCAAATCAGGCGGGTAAGCGTTTTGTCCTCGGGCTCGGAATTCTGTTCCAGGAGCTGCGCCGCCCCGCGGATGCCGGAGAGCGGGTTCTTCACCTCGTGGGCCAGCATGGCGGCCATGGCGGTCACCGAGCGCGCCGAGTTGCGGTGCGTCAGTTGGCGCTCGATCTTGTCGGCGATGGACCGCTCGAAAAACGCCAGCACGACATGATCCGGCTGGTCACCCAGCCGCCCCGCCTGCACATTGACGAAATGCTTGCTGATCCGGGGGGATTCCAGGGTCAGACCGTATTCCGAAACGGCCGCGCCGGCACCGCGGACCAGATCGATGATGGTGAATACCGGGCTGTCCTCGGGCAGCAGGGTATGGAGCGGTGTCCCGAATAGCTGTCCGGCGCTCGCCGACAAAAACTGTTCGCCCCGGCTGTTGAGAAAGACGATGCGGTTGGACGAGTCGACGACGACGACCGCCGATTCCAGGGCGTTCAGGATCCCGTCAACATCGATGGGCGTTGGCGGCGGGACCGATATGGCGAGGTCCTGGTTCACGCGGCGCGCCGTTCCGCCAGCGGCTGGTAGAAATCGTTTATGGCCGCCTTGACCGCCGCCGGGTCGGTCATCCGCATGACGTTGTCGCGGAAGCCGGCCGAATTGTGCAGCCCCCGGCTATACCAGCCGATGTGTTTCCGGGCGATACGCGCGCCGCGCTCGGTGCCGTAATGGGAGAGAATATCGTCGTAGTGACCCAACAATGTCCGGCGCTGGACGGAAATATCCGGATCCGGCAGCTTCTTGCCTGTTTCGAGATAGTGCTCGATCTGGCCAAGAAACCAGGGCCGGCCATAGGAGCCCCGGCCGACCATGACCCCGTCGGCGCCGGATTGCTCGAGCAGCGCGCCTGCGTCTTCGACCGAATTGACGTCGCCGTTGCCGATGACCGGAATGCCGACCGCCTCCTTGACCTTGCGGATAAACGCCCAGTCGGCACGTCCCTTGTAGAATTGGCAGCGGGTCCGTCCATGGACCGTCAGCATCTTGACGCCCGCCTCTTCGGCAATCCTCGCCATCCGGGGCGCATTGCGTGACGAATCATCCCAGCCGGTACGCATCTTGAGGGTGACCGGGAGATCGACCGCGTTCACCACGGCTTCGATGAGTTTGCCGGCGAGCGCCTCGTCGCGCATCAGCGCCGAGCCCGCGTGGCCATTCGTCACCTTCTTGACCGGGCATCCCATGTTGATATCGATGATCGCCGCCCCGCGGTCCGCATTGAGCCGCGCCGCCTCGGCCATGGGTTCCGGCTCGCAGCCGGCCAACTGGACCGCCATCGGAAACTCCTCGGCGCAGTTGCTGGCCATCTTCATGGTCTTCTTGTTGGCATAGATCATCGCCATGCTGGCGATCATCTCGGAGATCACCAGTCCGGCTCCGTGACGTTTGACCAGACGCCGATACGGCATGTCGGTTACGCCCGACATGGGCGCCAGCAACACACGGGAGGTCAGCCGGATCGGGCCGATTTCAATGGGCATGGAGTGACTCGCCGAAATTTGCCCATAAATTGAGCATTTTTGCCAAGAAAGCAACGATTTGCTGGGCCGAAAGCCGATATTTTATGCGAGCAGAATGTCGGTTACCAGTTTCACTCCCGGATAACCGAGGGTGAGCAACAGATAGGCCAACAGGACCAGCCGGGCCGCCGAGCGTCCCCGGATGCCCGTGCGAAAGTGCAGAAACAGCAGAAGTCCGACGA
Organism: uncultured Rhodospirillaceae bacterium; assembly: GCA_964620095.1. GTDB lineage: Bacteria > Pseudomonadota > Alphaproteobacteria > Rhodospirillales > UBA2165 > JAJDXO01. The sequence continues at coordinate 14,517 of CAZUGT010000352.1, forward strand.
CGACGAATACGCCGAGGGTGAGCACCGTCTTGTGGTCGAACGCGATCAACCGGCCGGATGTCGAGTAGAGGGTGGCCATTCCCGTTGCCAAACCGGCGGCGAGAACCGCTTCGCCGGCCATCAGAAGCCGCACGGCAAGACGCTCGCTGTCGGCAACCGATGGAAGCCGGCGTGACAGGCCGGTGGCCTGCCGGCGTTTGAGCGAGCGTTCCTGGAGCATCGCCGCAAGGGCGGCGATGGCCGCCAGGGTCACCAAACCGTAGGTCGCGACGGAAACCGCGATGTGGGTGCCGATCCAGGCCAACGGGGCGCCGCCGGCGAGCGGCCGTGACGGCGCCTGCCCCCAAATGGTCGCCAGCACGGCGAGAAGGATCAGGTAGGGCACCAACAGCGGCGTCAAACGCCACCCCTGTTGGGATACGAGGGCGACAAACGCGTAGATCACCAGACAGGTAACGACGGTCAGCCAAAGCGCCGTGGAAAGGCCGGTGTGCCATCCCTCGGCTTGGCGGACGTAGACCCAAAGGGCCGGCCCGGCGATGGCCACCGCCATCACGGCCCAATACACCCCGTCCCGCGCGGGCGCCTTCCGGAGCGCCACGATGGCCGCCGGGATAAGCGCCAGAAGCGCCGCGAGGTTGAGAATGAAACTTGTCGACATATCGAAGTTGCGGCTCGGGTCCCGGCTTGCATATGACGGCAGAGACCTACGCCCTCGCCCGCTCCTTGGCAAGACGCCCCGCGCATTCTACGTTGAAACAACACCCCTGACCAACGGACGGGACGACATTGCCGAACCCACCTCACATCGCCGCGCTGATCGTCTCCGCCGGGCGCGGGCATCGTTTCGGCGGCGAGGCGCCCAAGCAATATCTGCCGCTGGGGTCCAAATCCCTATTGGCGCGCAGCATCGAGGCGTTCCTGGGGCACCCGTCGGTAACCCAGGTTCGCGCCGTCATCCATCCCGATGACGTGGAGTTGTACGAGGCCGCGCTGAGCGGGATCGACGTTCCGCCGCCGATCTTCGGCGGACCGGAACGGCAGGATTCGGTGCGTCTCGGTCTGCAGGGGCTTGCCGAGGCGCGGCCCGATGTGGTCTTGATTCACGACGCCGTCCGGCCCCTGGTGCCGGCCGGGCTGATCGATCGCGTCGTTGCCGCGGTTGGGCCCGGGGTTGCGGCTCTACCGGCCTTGCCTGTGACCGACACGCTGAAACGGGCCGTCGACGGGACCGTTACCGAAACCGTGGACCGATCCGCGTTGTGGCGCGCTCAGACGCCGCAAGGCTTTGTGTTCCAGGAGATTTTGTCGGCTCACGAAGCGGCCGCCGGCAATGCGCTGACCGATGACGCCGCCGTGGCCGAGGCGGCCGGGTTGCGGGTCGAAATGGTTGAAGGGGCCGAGGAAAACCTCAAAATCACCACCCAGGAGGATCTGGAGAGAGTTCGCCGCATGATTGGCGCGGAACCCGCGACCCGGGTCGGAACCGGGTACGATGTGCACCGGTTCACCCAGGGGGACCGGGTGATCCTTTGCGGCATCGAAATCCCGCACAGCGCGGCATTGGAGGGTCATTCCGATGCGGATGTCGGGTTGCATGCCTTGACCGATGCGCTTCTGGGCGCCGCCGGCTTCGGCGACATCGGCACGTTCTTTCCGCCGTCGGATGAGCGGTGGCGCGACGCGCCTTCGCACATTTTCCTCTCTCACGCGGCCGGCATGATCGCCGAACGGGGCGGATCGGTGGTAAATGCCGACATCACCATCGTTTGCGAGAAACCGAGGATCGGTCCCTACCGCGAGCAAATGCGCGCACGGGTGGCCGAAATTCTGAACGTCGACGAGAGCGCTGTGAACATCAAGGGGACGACAACCGAGCGGCTCGGGTTTACCGGCCGCGAAGAGGGCATTGCGGCCCAAGCAGTTGCCACGATTAAAATGGACAGATCAATCAGTTAAGATGTCTCTTCGACAATCCAGTTTAGGAATTTCCCGGCCCCCCGCCCAATACCGATCTCGATGGCGCAAGGCGTGTCGTAGGAATGAAGCTGCTCGATCCTCGCGATCACGTCGTCGGCCCGTTCGCGCCGCGTCTTGACGATCATCACCACCTCCGGTTCCCGTTGAACCGCGTCTTCCCATCGGTAGATGGATGTCATTTCGCCCAGAATATTGGCGCACGCCGCCAACCGCTCCTCGACCAGGGCAGTTCCGATCTTCTCCGCTTCATCGTGGCTGGCGGCGGTCACATAGATCAGCGAAACAGTCATTTCCGGGCCCTCCTTGGAACAGGGGCTAATCTAATCTAGGATGGGCCGTTCGTCATGGTCCGGGGAGGAACCGCCATGGAACTCCATGCCCGAAACGGGCGTGAACAAACGGCCTCCGCGTCCGGCGTGCGGCCGAGCGCGGCGCAGCGCCGCTGGCTTGAGCGCGGGCTCGATCAGGCGGGGGGCAAGCTGCCGCTGTTCGATTCCGAGGGACAGAAGGTTTCCCGGCGGACGGTGGAAAGCTGCATCAAACAGGGCTGGGCCGAACCGTGGTTCGACAATCCGCTCAAAAAGGATTGGATGGTCTGTAAATTGACCGAAGAGGGCCGCCGGGCGGTGCGCGCTTCCTCATAGGCCGCGTTTTTCGCGGATATCCGAAGCGGCTTCGACCGTTCCCGCAAATCGGGCGACAGGCCATGGACACGGGCCGGCGCGCTGACTAACGTGCGGGCTCCATTGTGGAGGGACCGCTGAATGTCAGGGGACAAATATACCGAGCTCGACCAACTGGGCCGCCATGCGTCGCTGCCCGAATCGCCGGAGGCGGCGGTGTTGGAAAAAGTCCCCAACCCCCATCCGGGGGACGCCTACGTCGTCCGCTTCACCTGCCCCGAGTTCACCTCCGTCTGCCCGGTGACGGGCCAGCCCGATTTCGCGCATCTGGTGATCGATTACGTGCCCGGGCCGTCTCTGGTGGAAAGCAAGTCGCTGAAGCTCTACCTGGGCTCGTTCCGCAATCACGCCGCCTTCCACGAGGATTGCACCGTTGGCATCGCCAAGCGGCTGCAGGCCGAAATCGAACCGCAATGGCTGCGCATCGGCGGCTATTGGTATCCCCGGGGCGGAATCCCGATCGATGTGTTTTATCAGCTCGGGGAACTGCCCGGGGACGTTTGGCTGCCGGACCAGGGGGTCGCGCCCTACCGGGGACGCGGCTAGCTCGGCGAAGCTCAGGCGTCGAGGACGATCTCGCCGCCGCGCACACTTACCGAAAGCTTGACCAGGCTTTGACCCTCGGCCGGACCGCCGACGCAGCGGCCATCGTCTATGGCGAACAAGGCGCCATGTTTGCCGCAACGGATCAGCGTGTTGGTGCCGTTGAAAAATTGCCCCGGGATCTGGTCGATGAAGTCCTGGGCGTGCGGGCACCAGTTCAAATAGGCGAACACTTCACCGTCCTTGTGGACGACGAAGATGTTTCGCTGTTTGCCGTCGACGCGGGCGACCAGGGCTTTCGCGGCGCCCTCTTCCAGTTCGTCCAGCCGCATCAGCGTTTGTTCAGCCATCGGGCGTTCCCGGATCAGGATCATGATTCCGGCACCCGTTTGCCGTTCCGCCGGCCGAATTGCAACCGAAATCGGCGATGGAAGCCGCGGCGGCCCCGGCCCGCAAATGAATTCGGGGCCCCGCCGCCGGCGAGGCCCCGTCAATATTGGTCGGGGAGACAGGATTTGAACCTGCGACCTTTCGACCCCCAGTCGAATGCGCTACCAGGCTGCGCCACTCCCCGACAAGTTCCTTGAAGGGGCGCGAACTATACTCAGAGGCCCGCCCAAGGGCAATGCGCCGGCGCCGAATTAAACGAGCTTCCTGATATCCTCGAGTTCGGCGAGGATTTGCCGCAACTCCGCCTTTTCACTCTCGCCGAGGCCGCCATCGGCAGCCCGCGGCGGCGCTTTTTCGGCCCTATCGGCACCCCGGCCGGATTCCTGTTTCAGCAGCTTCTGCACACCCTTGATGGTGTAGCCGTCGTCGTAGAGCAGTCCGCGGATACGCCTCAGAAGGTCGATATCCTCGGGCCGGTAATAGCGCCTGCCCCCGCCCCGCTTCAGTGGTTTGATCTGCGAAAATTTGCCTTCCCAGAATCGGAGAACGTGTTGCGGCAAATCGAGCTCGGCCGCCACCTCGCTGATGGTCCGGAACGCACTTGCGGATTTGTTGGACCGCCGAGCGGGCGGTGCTTCTGCCGACAACGGTTCGGCCCTTAATCGAGTGGGTCGGGTGCGGCGCCGCCGATGCGGGCCTTCAACACCTGCGACGGACGGAAAACAAGCACCCGGCGCGGCAGGATCGGGACCTCCTCACCGGTCTTCGGGTTGCGGCCGATGCGCTGACCCTTGTTGCGGATCGTGAAACTGCCGAACGACGAAATCTTCACCGAATCGCCGTTGGCAAGGGTTTCTGAAATTTTCGCTAGAACCAATTCGAGAAGATCCGCCGATTCATTCCGCGACAGACCGACTTCTTGGTAAACCGCCTCGCTCAATTGCTGACGGGTAATCGTCTCTCCAGCCATCAGGCTATCCTTTGCCCATCCCCTGAAGGAAACCTAAACCGGCCCGATTATGCCGTCAATATCAGAGGGATGGCAGAAACGGCTAATGGGTGAAACAAGCGACGGCCGTCACTAATTTACCATCGGACCAGAGCCGCTCCCCAGGTCAGCCCGCCGCCCATCGCCTCCATCAGGATGAGATCGCCCTCCTTGATCCGGCCATCGCGGCGGGCGGCATCGAGCGCCAGGGGAATGGAGGCGGCCGAGGTATTGGCGTGATCCTGCACCGTCAGCACTATCTTGTCGGTTTCCATGCCCAATTTCCTCGCGGTCGAATCGATGATCCGCTTATTGGCCTGATGGGGTACGAGCCAATCGATTGCCGACGAGTCCAGGCCGTTCTCGTCCAGCGCCTCGATCACGACATTCGCCAGATTGGTCACCGCGTGCTTGAAGACTTCCTTTCCCTGCATGCGGATGAAGCCGGATTGACCGGTGGTGGACGGGCCGCCGTCGCAATAAAGCAACTCCGACAGGCGGCCGTCGGAGTGGAGATGGGTGGACAGAAGGCCGCTTTCCGTGCCGAGGCCGTTCTCCAGCTCCACGCCTTTCATCACCACCGCGCCCGCGCCGTCGCCGAACAGCACACAGGTCGTCCGGTCATCCCAGTCCAGCAGGCGGGAGAGCGTGTCCGCGCCGATCACCAGGGCGGTTTTGGATTGGCCCGATTTGATTAGTCCGTCGGCCACCGACATGCCGTAAATAAACCCGGAGCATACGGCCTGGACATCGAACGCGGCGCCGCCGTTGAGCTCGAGTTTGGCCTGTACCTGGACCGCGGTCGCGGGAAAGGTCCGGTCGGGGGTGGTGGTCCCGACAATTATCAAATCCACCTCGGAGGCGTCCACGCCCGCGTCGTCCAGGGCCCGCTTGGCCGCCTCGTAGGCCATATCCGAGGTGTGTTCGTTTTCCGCCGCGACGCGGCGCTGGCGGATACCGGTCCGGGCGGCGATCCACTCATCGGAGGTGTCGACCCGTGCGGCCAATTCGTCATTGGTGACGATTTTTTGCGGAAGGTATGAGCCGCTGCCCAACAATCGTGAATGAATACTCATTGGACCGTTGCCTCCTCCATGGTTGCTTCCGCTGCGATCAATTCTTCCAGATCCTCGCGTATGCGCTCGTTGAATTCCCGGCGCACCAAATTGACGGCCGCGACGACGGCATTGGCGAACCCCACACCGTCAGTGCCGCCGTGGCTCTTTATACAGATTCCGTTCAGGCCCACCAGCATGGCACCGTTATACTGGCGGGGATCAAACCGGTCCCGCATTGTTTGAAGGGCGGGCCGCGCGATCAAGGCGCCGAGCCGCGTGCGGAGCGAACTCAGAAGTGATTCCTTCAAGTAGTGACCGAACAGTTGGACAGCCCCTTCGGCCGTCTTGAGAGCAATGTTTCCCGTGAAACCGTCGGTCACGATGACGTCCACCGTGCCGGCGCTCAGGTCGTCGCCTTCCACAAATCCGTGAAATTTTATCGGCAGCGGTGATTCGGCCAGGATCGCCGCCGCCTTCTTGACGTGCTCATTGCCTTTGAGTCCCTCGACCCCGACGTTGAGAATACCGATGGACGGCTGTTCGAGGCCCAGTTCGTTTCTGGCAAATACTTCGCCCATGACCGCGAATTGAACCAGGCTGTCCGCGTCGCACTCGATATTCGCGCCGAGGTCGAGCATCACGGTCTGTCCGCGGAGTGTTGGAAACGCGGTCGCGATGGCCGGCCGCGCAATGCCGGGGAGCGTCCTCAGCACGATGGTGGCCATTGCCATCAGCGCGCCGGTATTGCCCGCGGAAACGATGGCATGCGCCTCACCGGCATCGACCGCGTCGATCGCCAGCCTCATGCTCGAGTTTTTTCCGGTCCGCAGGGCGGTGGTTGGCTTGTCGTCCATCCTGACCGCATCGGTCGTGTGGCGGATCGTGCAGGTGCGAGCCGTCTCGGTGTCCGCTTCGATGAGCGGCCTAAGCTGCGATTCATCGCCAAAGACGAGAAATTCTACGTCGGGCATCCGCCGGCGGGCCAGCGACAGGCCTTCGACGATCATGCCGGGAGCGTTGTCCCCTCCCATGCCGTCGACAGCGACAATGATGGCGTCAGGCACGGAGGGCCTCCGGCGGCATGACCGGAGCTAAGCTACGGAATCGATATCGACGACTTCGCGTCCATCGTAGTAGCCGCAGGAAGGGCACACGTGATGCGGCCGCTTCAGTTCGCCGCAATTGGGGCACTCGCCCCGCGCCTGCGAGGTCAGCCGATCGTGGGCGCGTCGCATGTTTCTGCGCGACCGGGACACCTTCTTTTTCGGAACCGCCATGGTTACGACTCTCGTGATGCAATTCTTGGATCAATTGATCTTTCCGATCAGGAGCGCGCTTCATATACAAATTCACCGCCCGGGGCAAGCGGCATAATCCCTCATTCTAGCCGCAAAAACGGCCCCGTGTCAGTTTTTGCGGTCGAGCAGGTTTTTGAGTGCGGCAAACGGGTTGGCGGTGGCGGACTCCGCCGGTTCGGCGCCCTTCGAAGAGGCATAGCCGCCGAACTCGGCGTCGGGGGCCCGGGGGAACGGGTTTATCTCCAGCCCCAGCCGCTCCGCGGCGACTTCGCCGATATCGATAATCCCGTCGATGATCGGCTCGTCGGGGTCGTCTTCGTCCCATCCCACCTCCAATTCCGCCTGTTCTTCGGCGGCGGCCTCGGTTGAAAAAGTGCAATGAAAACGGTGATTTATGGAGTCTTGGACCGGCTCCAGGGTCACCACGCAGGGCTGTTCGACTTCGGCCTCGATCCGGCCTTCCACGTGGACTTGCACGTTCCCGGCCACCGGCTTCAACACAAACTCGGCCGAAAATCGCACCAGCTCGTTTAGATCGAAGCGGCGAGCCAGCGCCGCCCGCTCGTCGCTGTCGGGGGCGATCCGGAACCGGTTGTCGCCGGCCTCCAGCGACGTCACCTGGATAGGCCGGGAAAACTCGATGACGGGCTTTCCTTCAGCCGTCACCGCCCGAATTCTCCGAATCGGCGGGAGAGAATATTAGTTTACCGGCATAAAGGTCGTCGAGCGGCCATTCCTCGGATCGGGAAATCTCGGCGTGCACGTACGCGGCCATCGCTTCGGCATGGGCAGGCTGCACGTCCTCGCTGCGGTACAGGTTTCTTTTCAACGCCGCGGCCATCCGCGCCTGGTCGCCGCAGGCTTCCTCGTAGGCCGCAACGCGCCCGTAGAACAGGCTCGCAAGTTCCTTGACCTTTTTGCCGACACGCAGGTCGCCGACCCCCATTTCGCGAAGATTTCCGTCCATATCGGCGAACATGAGGTCGAACAGCATCTGGCCCAGCCGCGCGCCTTGCTTGGCGCCGGTGCGCAGGCGCCGCAGGACGATGAAAGCGAGCAGCGAAATCATGTCGAACCGTCCCTCGACTGTATCGGGAACGCCATACTCGACGTAGAAAACCGGGTTGCGTGCATGGGTGACGATGGCGCCGTATAGCTTGTGGACGGCATCCTTTTCCCTGGCGCGCGTCGTGAAGAGGTCGAGAATTCCCATTGAATGTCTGGGGGCCTTTGGTTTACACGATGTATCCGAGGATGTTCGCCTTCTTCGGGCGCGTCCAGGGATGCGGTCTTTCAAATACGCTTGTGGCAGGTGAATTGCCACACTAATTGAGAATGGCTCTTGTGAAACAGAAATATTTCCCGGGCAAGCGGAAGCTGATCGTGCTGGCGGCCGCTGTCCTCCTTGCCGCGTGCGCCCCGCGGATCGAAACCCGCGGCAACCTGCCGGACCCGGATTTGCTGGCGGAGCTCGAAATCGGCGCTCTCAATAAACGGCAGGTCGAGGAGATGTTCGGGTCGCCGTCCAGCGTTTCCACCTTCGGCAACGAGAACTGGTACTACATCAGCGAACGGACAGAGATGACCGCCTTCTACGCGCCTGAAGTGATCGACCGCAAAGTCGTGGTGATCAGCTTCGATGATAAAGGGGTTATCCGTGACTTCGCCTCGCTCGGCCTCGAGGACGGCCGGATCATCGAATTTGTGGAACGCAAGACACCGACAGCCGGTCACGAGATCACCTTCCTGCAGCAGCTGTTTGGCAACCTCGGACGATTCGAAGGCAGCGGGCGCGCCCCCGGGGCACCCGGTGTTCCCGGCGGCAATTAGCCGTATCGAAGAAAAAGGCCGCGAGGCTGCCGCCCCACGGCCTTTGCTTCGTTCAATCGTGATCACCTAGGCAGCGATAATCGCCAGCAAAAGAATGGCCACGATGTTCATGATCTTGATCAGCGGGTTGACCGCCGGACCGGCCGTATCCTTGTAGGGATCGCCGACCGTATCGCCGGTGACGGCCGCGTGATGGGCTTCGGAGCCCTTGCCGCCGTGATTGCCGTCCTCGATGTACTTCTTGGCGTTGTCCCAGGCGCCGCCGCCGGACGTCATCGACAGCGCGACGAACAATCCGGTGACGATAACCCCCATCAACGACGCGCCGAGCGCCGCGAAGGCGGCCTCCTGGCCGGCGATCACGTTGATCACGAAGTAGATCACGAACGGCGCGACGATGGGCAGCAGCGACGGGATGACCATCTCCTTGATCGCCGCCTTGGTCAGCAGGTCGACGCAGCGGCCGTATTCGGGCTTGGCGGTGCCTTCCATGATGCCGGGGATTTCCCTGAACTGGCGCCGAACCTCCTCGACCACCGCACCGCCCGCGCGGCCCACGGCCATCATGCCGAGGGCGCCGAACAGGAACGGGATCAGGCCGCCGACGAACAGGCCGACCACGACGTAGGGATCGCTCAGCGTGAACGATACCTTGAGGTCGGGGAACAAGAGTCCGAGGTCCTGCGTGTAGGCGGCAAACAGCACCAACGCCGCCAAGCCGGCGGAGCCGATGGCGTAACCCTTGGTCACGGCCTTGGTGGTATTTCCGACCGCGTCGAGGGCGTCGGTGGTGTTGCGGACGTCATCCGGCAGATCGGCCATTTCGGCGATGCCGCCGGCATTGTCGGTCACCGGGCCGAAGGCATCGAGGGCCACCACCATGCCGGCCAGCGCCAGCATGGAGGTCGCTGCGACCGCTAAGCCATAAAGGCCTGCGACATTGAAGGCGACGATGATACCGGCGCAGATCACGATCACCGGGAGCGCCGTCGCCTCCATGGAGACGGCGAGACCCTGAATGATGTTGGTGGCGTGGCCGGTTTCGGACGCCTTGGCGACGCTCTTGACCGGCCGGAATCCCGTGCCGGTGTAGTATTCGGTGATCCACACGATCAAGGCCGTGACGACCAGGCCGACAAAGGTGGAAATCACCAGATCCCACCCGGTGACGGAACCGCCTTCCGAGGAATTGAAGGAGGCGTCGAGACCGAACTGCCACTCGACGGCGCCGATTATCAGGATGGCCGAGATGATGGCGCTGGCGAAGAAGCCTTTGTAGAGCGCGCCCATGATGCTTTCGCTGGCGCCCAGCCGGACAAAGAAGGTCGCGATCACCGAGCCGACGATGCACACGGCGCCGATCAGCAGCGGCAAGGTCATCATCGCTTCCCGGGCCTCGCCGGTGAAGAACGCGGCGCCGAGCAGCATGGTGGCCACCACCGTAACGGCATAGGTCTCGAACAGGTCGGCGGCCATGCCGGCGCAGTCGCCGACATTGTCGCCCACGTTGTCGGCGATGACGCCCGCATTTCTCGGATCGTCTTCGGGGATGCCGGCCTCGATCTTGCCGACCAGATCGGAACCCACGTCGGCGCCCTTGGTGAAGATGCCGCCGCCGAGACGCGCGAAGATGGAAATCAGCGAAGCGCCGAAGCCGAGAGCAACCAGTGCCTCGAGGGCGTGCCGCATGCCGCCGGCGGTCGAGACATCGAGCAGATCCTGAAGAATCATCCAATAGACGGCGACCCCGAGCAGCGCCAGGCCCGCGACCAGCATGCCGGTGATCGCCCCCGACTTGAAGGCGATTTCGAGACCGGCGCCGAGGCCCGACGACCGGGCGGCCTCCGCCGTCCGCACATTGGCGCGGACCGAGACGTTCATGCCGATATAGCCGGCGGCGCCCGAGAGAATGGCGCCGATGAAGAACCCGATGGCCACGGTCAGCCCGAGGAGAAGTCCAAGCCCCACGCCGATGACCACGCCGGCGATGGCGATTGTGGTGTACTGTCTGTTGAGGTAGGCGCTCGCGCCCTCCTGAACGGCGGCGGCAATTTCCTGCATGCGCTCCGTTCCGGCCGGGGCGGCGAGAACCGAGCGAATTGCATAGACGCCGTAGAGCAGCGCCAGAACGCCGCAGGCGACAATCAACATCGATACTTGAGACATGGTCGGGTCAACCTTTGTGTGATGCGTAACTCTTGGGATCGGCTCGGATCGGCGCACCCGTCAGGAATCGTGTCCTCCGAACGGGGCGGCCTGAAAAGCGGGGGGAAAATGCCAGAACCGCCCACGGAAGGCAACCGTGGTCCGGAACGGATCAGAATTGGCCGATCAAGCGCGAAATCGGACCTCGCCGGACGGGCCGATCGAACGCCGATTCGGTCGGCATATTATCGGCCGAACCGGAAATGCCGATATCCCGCGGAGCCGATTTCGGTGCTGTTGCCGGCATGATCGAGCACGCGAAGTTCGCTCCCGGGTTCGATGGCGCCGATCTTGGTTATTGGGAGCGCCAATTGTTCGGCAATCGCGCCGATTTCGCTCTCCGCCGCGGGCGGCGCGGAGAACAGGAGTTCGTAATCATCGCCGCCCGTGATCAGCCGGGTCAGCCATGCCGGATCATCCGCCGCCAGCCGGGCTCCGATTTCCGACAGCGGGACGGCCGCCAATTCGACAACGGCGCCGGTCGAGGATTGCTCGCATATGTGGCCGAGGTCGGCGGCCAGGCCGTCCGAAACGTCGATGACGCCGGTGGCCAGCCCGAAGAGCGCGGTCCCGAGAGCGATGCGCGGCTCGGGCAATCGATAGGCGGATATGGCGGCCGCTTGGAGCGAATCGTCGCCGATGGACAGTTCATCCCGGAGGACCCGTAGTCCAAGGCAGGCATCACCGATGGTGCCGGACACCCAGATGTCGTCACCGGCACGGGCGCCACCCCGGGTCAATTCCCTTCCCTCGCCCACCTCGCCGATAGCCGTGACGTTGAGGGTCGTCGCCCCCGGCGCGGCCACGGTGTCGCCGCCGATCAGCGTCACGCCGAAGCGCTGCTGATCGTCGGCGAGACCCGACGCGAAGGCCGCCACCCAATTTTCATCCCGGTCCCGGCCCAACGCCAGCGCCAGCGTGTAGGCGCGGGGAGCGGCTCCCATGGCGGCGAGATCGGAGAGATTGACCCGAAGGGCCTTCCTGGCAATCTGGTCCGGCGGGTCGTCGGGGAGGAAGTGGACACCCTCGGCAATCGTGTCGGCGGTCACGACGAATGAATGCCCGTCCGCCGGTCCGAGTACGGCGGCATCGTCACCCAGGTCCAAGGCTCCCGGTTCGCCGGCGGCCAGGGGCGCGAAATAGCGGCGGATGAGGTCGAACTCGTCCGGCGCGCCGTTCATGTCACTTTGCATCCATCTCGGCGCCCCGCAACACGCGCGCAAGCCGGTCGAGCACGCCGTTGACCAGCGCGGGTTCTCCCTCGCTGAAAAATGCGTGGGCCATGTTGAGGTATTCATTGACCACGACTTTCGCGGGGACCTCCGGCATTTGGAAGAGCTCGAACGCCGCCGCGCGGAGGAGGTTGCGGAGCAGGACGTCGAGGCTGCCGGGCGTCCGCCCTCCATCCAACGAGCCGGCAATCATCTCGTCGAGTTTCGCCGCATCTCCCGAGACGCCGCGGACGATTTTCTTGAACTTCGGTTTATCCGGCTGCGCGTTGGCGCCGGCTTCGGGGATTTCGGTCCATCGATTGCTCACCACGTCGAGGACCACGTCGTCGAGCCTGGCGTGCGAGATTTCCATCTCGTAAAGGGCCTGAACGGCGGCCAGACGGGCGGCCTGGGTCGCCCCGGTACCGTGTCCAGCGTTGTTGCGGTGGGGTGCGGATGCGGTCATCTGGCGATCCGGCCTCTTGTCCTACGGGCCGGCCGGCGGATGGGTGCGTTTGATTTCGGCCATCCGGAGGCACGCGGCGGCTGCCCGGCCGCCGATATCCCGCTGGCCGGGATCGGCGCGTTCCCACGCCTGGTCCCGGTTTTCGCAGGTCAGGATGCCGAACCCGTGGGCAACCCGTTCCAGCGTGCTGAAATCCATCAGCGCGCGGCTCACTTCCCGGCAGATATGATCGTAGTGATCCGTCTCGCCCCGGATGACGCAGCCGAGAGAGAGGAATCCCAGATAATCCGGATCGGCGTCGTATGCCATCTGCATGGCGGCGGGGATTTCGAAGACGCCTGGAACGTCGATCCGTTCCGAGGCGATCCCGGCCTTGCCGAGTTCGGCCTCCGCGCCGGCGGTCAGCGCATCGGCGATATCGGCGTAGAAGCGCGCCTCGACGATCAGAACCCGGCCGGCGTCAGCTGCCATAAAAGTCTTCCCCGACCGGAATACCCTCGTTGATGCTGATCTTCAGCGGTTTCCGGCCGACCACCGTCAAACCGAAGCCGTCCAGTCCGATGATGGTTCTCTGGGAGTTGGACAGCAGCACCATTTCCCTGACCCCCAGGTCCAGGAGGATCTGCGCGCCGATGCCGTAGTCGCGCAAAGTCGGTGACGAGGGCGACTGCGTTTCCAGGGTGGTGCGTATGCGGTCCGAAAGAACGGTCGTGCTGGCATTTCGGATCATCACGATGACCCCCCTGCCCTCCGCCTCGATCATCTCCATGGCGAGGTGGAGCTCCAGGGTCTTCTCGGCGCTGAAGATGTCGTCGAACACGTTGAAGGCATGCATCCGGACCATGACCGGGCCGGGCGTCGACGGATCGCCCTTGACCAGCGCCAGCTGCTCCACGTCGTTGGCGGTATCCCGGTAGACGATGGTGCGGAATTCATGGCCGGAGATCGTCTTTAGCGGCGCCTCGATACCCGGCTTGACGATGCGGTCATGCTTCAGCCGGTAGGCGATGAGGTCGGCGATGGTGGCGATTTTGAGGCCGTGGCGCTGGGCGAACGGCACCAGATCGGGCATCCGCGCCATGGTGCCGTCTTCCTTCATGATCTCGCAGACCACCCCCGACGGCGTCAGGCCGGCGAGCCGAGCGACATCGATGGCCGCCTCCGTATGGCCGGCGCGCGCCAGAACGCCGCCGTCGCGCGCCATAAGCGGGAAGATGTGCCCGGGGCTGACGATGTCGTCCTTCCCTTTCGACGAATCGATGGCCGTGGCGATGGTCCGGGCCCGGTCCGGCGCCGAAATTCCCGTGCTGATGCCGTCCCGGGCCTCGATGGATACGGTGAATGCCGTCTGATGCCGGGACAGATTGTCGCTGGTCATCAACGGCAGGCCCAGGTCCCGTACCCGGTCGGCCGTCATGGCGAGACAGATCAGCCCCCGGCCGTGGGTCGCCATGAAGTTGATCGCGTCGGGCGTCGCCATTTGCGCCGGGACAATGAGATCGCCTTCGTTCTCCCGCTCCTCGTCATCGGTCAGGATGAACATTTTACCGTTGCGGGCGTCCTCGATGATCTCCTCGATCGAAGACAGGTATTCGGTGTCGGACACGGGGCTATTCCTTTCCCAGGAGGCGCGCAACATAGCGTGCGAGAAGGTCGATTTCCAGGTTCACGAGATCGCCTTCTTTTCGGGTCCCGAAGGTGGTTACGGACAGCGTGTGGGGGATGATGTTCACCTCGAACCAGTCGCCGCCGGCTTCGTTGACGGTCAATGAAACCCCGTCGACGGTGACCGAGCCTTTTTGGGCAACGTAGCGCTTCAGGCCGTCCGGCACCCGGATGCGAAAACAGGCCGAGTCGGCAACCGGCGTAACCGAGAGAATTTCACCGACCCCGTCCACATGGCCGAGCACCATATGGCCGCCCAGCTCGCCGTCGGCCCGCAATGGCCGTTCGAAGTTGACCGGCGTCCCCTCGGTCCAGCGGCCGAGGGTGGTAACCCGGAGCGTCTCGCCCGATACGGTCGCGGCAAACCAGCCCTCGCCCTTTTCGGTAACCGTCAGGCACGCACCGGAGCAGGCGATGGAGGCCCCGATCTCGACGGTGGCCGTGTCGTAGCCGGTTTCGAACTCGAACCGGGCGTCTTCTCCCGCCTCCACGGAACGCACTTTGCCAAGATCGGTCACGATGCCGGTAAACATGCAGCTATCCTAGTCGGCTGCCGCGCCGCCGACCGGCGCGGCATAGGTTTCCTTGACGTCCGTCCCGACGGCCTCGACGTCGATCAGCTCGAATCCCGGCGCGCGGGTCATGTCCTCCAGCCCGAGGGGTCCAAATTGGGCCAGTGCATCTCCGCCCATCGCGGTCGGGCCTCGAAACACCACCAGACGGTCGACCAGACCGGCGTCGAGAAACGATGCCGCGACACCGCCGCCGCCCTCGATCAGCACCCGGGTCAGGCCGCGCGCCGCGAGAGCCTCTGCCGCGGACACGGGATCGACCCCTGAGCCGGAGCCGGACCGAGGCACCTGGATCACCTCGGCGCCGCGTTCCACGTAGGGCGTCAGGTCCGCCTCGGATTTGCCGTCCGCCGTAACGATCCACAGTGGCGCTTCCGGCGCGCCCTGAACCAGATTGCAGTCGAGGGGCGTCCGCAGGTTCGAATCGAGGACGATGCGCAGCTCGCGTCCGGCCTCGGCGCCGGGCAGCCGGCAGGTCAATCGGGGATCGTCGGCGAGCACGGTTCCGATGCCGGCCAGCGTCGCGTCATGATCAAGCCGCATCTGGTGTGCGGCCGCGCGGGCGTCCTCGCCGGTGATCCACTTGCTTTCCCCCGACGCCAGGGCGATCCGCCCGTCGATGCTGGCCGCGGATTTGAGCGTGAACAATGGCCGCGACCGCGTCCGGGCCAGCAAGTAGCCGGCATTCAAATCGGCCGCCATTTGCGCGCAGCACCCCTGCTCGACCGATATGCCGGCCTCCCGCAGGCGTTCATGGCCGCCACCGTCGACCCGGGCATCCGGGTCGACGATTGCCGATACGACGCGGGAGATTCCGGCATCGATCAACTCTTCCGCGCAGGGCGGCGTCTCGCCGCGGTGGGCGCAGGGTTCCAGCGTCACGTAGGCCGTCGCGCCCCTGGCGGCGAGCCCGGCGCGCCGCAGCGCCTCGGTTTCCGCGTGCGGCCGGCCGCCCGGCTGGGTCCAGCCGCGGCCGACGGCCAGACCATCCTTGACGATGACGCACCCGACGGCGGGATTGGGCCAAGCGTTGCCCAGCCCCCGCCGGGCCAGCGAAAGAGCGGCCCGCATGTACGAAACGTCTTGGGAGGTAAAGGCGCGATTTCCCGGTTTAGTCGTCGCCCAATGTTCCGACGAAATCCTCGAAATCCTTTGCTTCGCGGAAGTTCCGATAGACCGAGGCGAACCTGACGTAGGCCACCTTGTCCAAGTCGGCCAGAACGTCCATGACGATCTCGCCGATGACCTTGGACGGCACTTCGGTTTCTCCCAGGCTTTCCAGCCGCCGCTGGATGGAATTGACGATGCGTTCAATCTGATCCTCGTCAACGGGGCGTTTTTGCAGCGCGACCCGCAGGGACCGGGTGAGCTTCTCGCGATCGAAGAGTTCTTTTTTGCCGTCCTTTTTGATCACGCTGATCTCGCGCAGCTGAACGCGCTCCATCGTCGTCCACCGGGCGCCGCATTCAGGGCACGATCGTCTCCGGCGGATTACCGAATTGTCCTCGGTGGGACGGGAGTCCTTCACCTGGGTGTCGTTATGACCGCAAAATGGACAACGCATGATTCAAAACCCCCTGAAGGCCTTAGCGCTAACGGTTAGAAGCCCGGATAAATCGGGAAGCGGGCGCACAGTTCGGAAACCTCGGCCAGGACCCGCTTCTCGACGGCCTCATTTTCTTCGGGTCCGTTCGCGGCGAGCCCGTCGAGAACCTCGGCGATGAGTTCGCCGACTTGGCGGAACTCACCGGGACCGAACCCGCGGGTCGTTCCGGCCGGTGTCCCCAGCCGAATGCCCGAGGTGACCATCGGCTTCTCCGGGTCGAAGGGAATGGCGTTCTTGTTGCAGGTAATCCCCGCCCGTTCGAGACTATTTTCGGTGATGTCGCCGGTCAGCCCCTTGGGCCGCAAATCCACCAGCATCAGGTGGGTATCGGTGCCGCCGGAGACGATGTCGCATCCCCGCTCGGACAGGACGGACGCCAGTGTCTTGGCGTTCTCGACGACGGCCTGGGCGTAGCTCTTGAAGCCGGGGCGCAGGGCCTCGCCGAAGGCAACGGCCTTGGCCGCGATCACATGCATCAGCGGCCCGCCCTGCAGGCCCGGGAAGATAGCCGAGTTGACCTTTTTGATGATGTCGGCGTCGTTGGTCAGGATCATGCCGCCGCGAGGTCCCCGCAACGTCTTGTGGGTGGTCGTGGTGGCGATGTGGGCGTGGGGAAACGGGCTCGGATGAACGCCCGCCGCGACCAGGCCGGCGAAATGCGCCATGTCGACCATCAACAGGGCGCCCACCTCATCGGCGATCGCCCGAAAGCGCTCGAATTCGATGATCCGCGGATAGGCCGAGCCGCCGGCCAGGATCAACTTCGGCCGGTGCTCCTTGGCCAACGCCTCGACCTCGTCGAAATCGATCAAGGCGTCCTGCTTCCTGACGCCGTACTGGACGGCATTGAACCACTTGCCCGACAGATTGGGTTTCGCGCCGTGGGTCAGATGCCCGCCCGCCGCCAGTGACATGCCGAGGATCGTGTCGCCCGGCTGCATGAGCGCCAGCATCACACCTTGATTGGCTTGGCTGCCCGAGTGCGGCTGGACGTTGGCAAACTCGCAGCCAAACAATTTTGCCGCGCGCTCGATGGCGAGTTCCTCGGCCACATCCACATGCTCGCAGCCGCCGTAGTAGCGGCGGCCGGGGTAGCCTTCGGCATACTTGTTCGTCAGAACCGACCCTTGGGCTTCCAGAACAGCGCGGGAGACGATGTTTTCGGACGCGATCAACTCTATCCGGTCCTGTTGGCGCGCAAGCTCCGCCCGGACGGCGTCGAATACATCCGGATCGCTGTCACCGATCCCCTCCCCGAAAAACGCCGTCATCTGGGAGGCGGCCGAATTGGCGCTAGCTACGGTCATCCAGTGAAATCCTTCCTCGGCTATTCGGCGATGAATCCTGTGAATACAGGCTCAAAATGGCGCCATGCAATACCATATATCGGAAGGCCTTGCCAACCGAACACTAGGGGTCGCGGGGAAGCCAATATTTGGCCGATTGGGGCAATATTCGAAATTTCGAAGGTCACGGCGCGCCGGCGTCGGCAAGGGACACGAAGACCAACCGGAGGGACGCCAAAGGACAGGCAATTATATGGGACGAGTGTCGATGGGCATCACCGGCCGCCTGCTAGCGATTATTGTATTCTATTTCACTAATACACCGTGGTTTTTGTTGTTTCGCGATCGAACTGCCGCTAACGTCGTCGGGAACAGGTGGATAAATTGCTCCGGAGCGGAAACGATGAGCGACAGCGACTCGCGGGATGTCGACCGCGGCGAAATTCTGCGGATGGCGGTTGAAGTGGTCTCGTCCTACGTCGGCCGCAATCAGATCGCCGGGGACCAAATTCCCGAACTCATCAACACGGTTTACCGCTCGATGGCGGGTCTGGCCAACCCGGACGGCCACAAGGAACAGGAAGCCTCCAAGCCCGCGGTCGCCGTACGGCGCTCGGTCACGCCCGACTACATCATATGCCTGGAAGACGGCAAAAAGCTGAAGATGCTCAAACGGCACCTCCGGACAACATACGGGATGACGCCCGAGGAATACCGGGCCAAATGGAAGCTGCCCCACGACTACCCGATGGTCGCGCCCAACTATGCCAAGCAGCGTTCGGAGTTTGCCAAGAACATCGGTCTCGGCAGGAAATCCAGCCGTCCCAAATCCCGAAAAAGCGCCTAGAGCCGACCCGTGCTAAGGTGATGGTCCGGTTGCCGGGCTAATTGCCGAGGGGCGTATATTCGTGAGTATCGAGGTTCGGGACATCACCAAGACCTTTGGCGGCCTCACCGCGCTTCGCGATTGCTCCCTTACCGTCGAACCCGGGACCATTACCGGCCTGATTGGACCCAACGGCGCCGGCAAGACCACGCTGTTCAATATCGTCGCGGGCGCGTTCAAACCCGACTCCGGACAAGTGCTGTTCGAGGGGGCCGATATCACCGGCCTTGGGACCCACCGGCTGTTCCGCCGGGGCATCGTCCGCACGTTTCAGGTTCCCAACGAATTCTCGCGAATGACGGTCCGGGAGAACCTGATGGTG
>CAZUGT010000353.1:0-2643 GCA_964620095.1 uncultured Rhodospirillaceae bacterium
CGACATTCGCCGCATTCTCCCGTTCGTCGGCACATCGGCGGTGATCGGGACGGCTATCGGCGCGCTTCCCGGGATCGGGTCGGTGCTCGCCGCGACGCTCGGCTACGCGAGCGGCAAGAAGATGCACAAGGGCGAGAAGACCTTCGGCGACGGCGTGCCGGAGGGCGTCGCCGCCACCGAGGCGGCAAACTCCTCGGTGGCCGGGGCGAACCTGATTCCGGTCCTGTCACTCGGTATTCCCGGGAACGTCTCGGCGGTGTTCATCATCCTGGCGGCCGAATCAATCGGCGGCTTCAATCCCGGCCCGACGGTCTTCCGTATCATTCCCGATCAAATCAATCCGGAAATGGTCATCGTCTTCGGGCTGTTCACCACGATGATATGCGCCAACATCCTGAACTGGACCATCGGCGGCGTGTTCATGCGGGCCACCGGGATCATGGTCAAGGTGCCGAAGCAGCGTCTGCTGGCGGTGGTTCTGGTGCTGACCCTGACCGCGATCTACGTCCAGAACACCGACATGTTCGCCATCTACTTCACCCTGTTCTTCGGGTTCATCGGCTACCTGATGCGCAAGCTCGATATCTCGGTGCTGCCCTTCGTCATCGCGTTCATTCTCGCCAATCGGTTGGAGGAGGCGATGCGGCAGGCGTTCTCGGCGACCGGATCGAACCCCTGGTTCCTGTTTGCCAGCCCCATCTCAATCGCCTTCATCGCGCTGGCGGTCTTCGTCGTCGTCTTCTTCGCCCGCAACCAGAAGGCCCTCGGCTAAATCATGGATCCCAAGAACCTGCTGTTCATCATGTCCGACGAGCACAACCCCAAGATGCTGGGGTGCGCCGGCCATTCGCACGTGAAGACCCCGAATTTGGATGCGCTGGCCGCGGCGGGGACACGCTTCACCGCCGCCTATACCAATTCGCCCATCTGTATTCCCGCGCGGGCCGCGTGGGCGACCGGCCGCTACGTGCACGATATCGGCTATTGGGACAACGCCTTGGCCTATGACGGGCGGGTCAGGGGATGGGGACACCATCTGATCGACCTCGGCTTCGCCGTCGAATCCGTCGGCAAGCTCCATTACCGCAACGAGACCGACCCCACCGGGTTCAGCACGCAGCGTCACCCCATGCACATCATGGGTGGGATCGGCCAGGTATGGGGGTCGGTGCGGGATCCGTTGCCGCTCGGCAACCCGCGCGGACGGAAAATGCTGGGCGAGACCCTCGGCCCCGGAGAGTCCAAGTACAACATTTATGACCGTACCATCGCCGACACGGCCTGCGAATGGCTGGAGGCCATGGCAGCCCGGCCGCCCGACCGGCCCTGGGTGCTGTATGTCGGCTTCGTGGCGCCGCATTTTCCGCTGGTGGTGCCGCGGGAATATTACGACATGTACCCGCTCGGCAAACTGCCGCCCATGAAAATGCGGCCCGAGGACGGATACGAGCGCCACCCGTGGTCCGATATCACGGCGCGGTTTCACGGCACCGACGAAGCGTTGACCCCGGACGACCGAAGGGTCGCCCAGGCGGCTTATTTCGGCCTCTGCACCTACGTCGATGCGCAAATCGGGCGGGTACTGGATACTCTCAAGTCATCCGGCCTCGCCGAGGACACCCGTATCGTCTACACCTCGGACCACGGCGACAATGTCGGCGCCCGGGGCCTGTGGGGCAAATCCAACATGTACGAAGAGGTGGCCGGCATTCCGCTGATGGTCACCGGGCCGGACGTTCCCGAAGGCCGGATCTGTAGGACGCCCGTCAGCCTTGTGGACAGCTACCAGACCATCCTGGACGGGGTCGGCGTGGACGTTCCCGACGATGCCCGGGACCTGCCCGGGCGTTCATGGTTCCGGCTGGCCAACGAAAACGACGAGCCCGAGCGGATCGTGTTTTCCGAGTATCACGCCGCGGGTTCGCCCTCGGGCGCATTCATGGTCCGCCGCGGCCGGTGGAAATACATCTACTATGTGGGCTTCGAGCCAGAGCTGTTCGATCTGGAAGACGACCCCGAGGAAACGACCAACCTCGCGGGCGACCCCGGCGCCAAGGCATATCTCGATGAGATGCACGCCGCCCTCCGTGAACTCGTCGATCCCGAGGCCGTCGACCGCCGCGCCAAGGACGACCAGAACGAGCTCATCGCCAAATACGGCGGACCGGAGGCGGCGTTCAATACGGGGACCAAGGGCGCGACGCCGGCACCCGTCTAGTAGCCCGTATTTCTCACCAGGGTCATGGTCTGCGCAGCTCTGTCGGGTCGACAGAGCAGGAGAGGCGCGCCGCGCGTCGCGCGTCCACACGCGCGTGGGCGCGTGATGCGGTGACATCGGGCAAGCGCCTCGACGCACGCTGTCGGCCCGACAGCGCCGCCCTTCGGGTCGCGCCCAGGCGTCCGCCCGCGGCGTCGCGGCCCTCAACCGTAGGTGCCGCTACGCTTTTCGGGCCGCTCCTGGCGGCTCGACCGCCTGGACGCGACGCAGGCCGTAACCCTGGTGAGAATTGCGGGCTAGACCGGCGCCGGCGTCGCGCCCTTGGTCCCCGTATTGAACGCCGCCTCCGGTCCGCCGTATTTGGCGATGAGCTCGTTCTGGTCGTCCTTGGCGCGGCGGTCGACGGCCTCGGGATCGACGAGTTC
>CAZUGT010000354.1:0-1686 GCA_964620095.1 uncultured Rhodospirillaceae bacterium
AGCCGGTAGAGCCCCGGGTGAAGGGCTCAAACCTTGGAACGATTTGGCGGTCCGGGTGCGACGCCGGACTCTCCCCACTGACTGCTAGGCGGCGTTCTTTCGCCGCCAGAACTCGATGCCTACGGCCGTCCACACGGGCAGACTGGATACGATGTTGTACGGCACAATCGAGCTCCACTCGACCGCGAACATGATCACGAGTACGGTTATCCACACGGAGAGCGCGCCGATTACAAGCATCGTCGCCCAGGCTGCCGTCCGGTAACCGAACCGCCATAGCTGCCGGCATGCCAGAGCCAGCGGGAGACCACAGAGTGCGACGATGAGCAGCCCGCCGAGCTCGGGAATCACCTCCTCCCAAGTTCCGGGGTTCGCGAAAATCTCCGTGAAGAATACAAACATCGTCAGGACGACTCCCACCGGCAGCCAGAGGAGCGAACCGATCATGAAAGCAAGTCTTGTGTGGATCAATGTGAGCAATCGGGGCATTTGGTCTCCAAGATAGAGTCAGGTTGCCATTTAGGTGCGCAACCCTGCCGAAAGTTTCCGAATGATTCGACTGCGCCTGATTCCACTGCTCGTTTGTGTAGCGCCATATGCTGTCCATATCGGCACGCGCAGGCGCTGCAAGACGCCATTTCACCGATTATCGGGATCGCGGCCGACGGACTTTAATTCATCCGCTGCATTCAGCAGTTCATCTTGATCCGGTTCGATGAAGTCCTCCCGACGCGACGCGCCCGATCCCTCATCTACCTCCGATCGAAGTCGGGCGTTGAAGATCGACGAAATTTCGGAACGCAAGCCTATGTTTTCCTCGATGAATCATAGCCTTGTCGACCGCTGTCGGACCGTTTCGATTGGACGTGCGAGTTGGGCATGCCGGTGGACGGATTCGAACCGCCGACCCACGCATTACGAATGCGTTGCTCTACCGCCTGAGCTACACCGGCTACGGATCTTGTTCGGGCGGCACATTATCCTTCTTATTTGCCGCCTTTCCCATAGTAATCGGCACCGCTGAAACCGCAAAATTGTGAGGATTGCCCAGATTCGGCACTGACGTATGCGCATCCGCTGCGCTTAGGCTGCTGTTCACCGTTCAAGGAAGCAGCCGCATGAATCGTTGCCGAGGTGTCACATTGCTGGAATTGCTGGTGGTGCTCATGGTCGCCGCCGTCCTGGCTGCGGCGGCGATCCCCGGTCTTGGCGCCTTCATCCTGAACGCCCGCCGCACGGCGGATGTCAATGGGTTCGTCACTGCCGTGCAACTGGCGCGCGGGGAAGCGTTCAAGCGGGGTCGCGCGGTGGTGTTGTGCAAGACCGCCGACGGGGAGAGTTGCGGCGGCTCGGACGTGGAATTCGGCCAAGGTTGGATGGTGTTCGTCAACGACGACGGCGACAGTCCGCCGCGACGCGACGCCGATGAACCGCAACTTCATGCGTATCAACCCCGGATGGCCGGCAGTATCACGGCCAATCGGCGGCTGTTCGAGTTCCGGCCCTTCGGCCGCCGCAGCACCAACGGGACGGTCACCTTTTGTGATCGTCGCGGCGCGGATCAGGCACGAGCGGTCGTAGTCAGCTTCACCGGCCGGCCGCGCGTCACCCGCAACGGCTCCGGCAGGCCTGACCTGACCTGCTAAATCTGAGCGCGTGACCGTGCAGAACGGCCTTACCCTGATA
>CAZUGT010000355.1:0-10781 GCA_964620095.1 uncultured Rhodospirillaceae bacterium
CTAGCCCGCCGATTCGATGGCGTCCATGTCTTCGTCGGAAAGGCCGAAATGGTGGCCGATCTCGTGGATCAGCACATGGCGGACCGCGTGCGCCAGTTCCTCACCCGTGTCCTCGATGTAGGCCAACAACGGCTGGCGGTAGAGGAAGACGCGGTCCAGGTCGTGGGCGACGTCGCTGACGCCGGCGATGTCCATGGAGACGCCCGAATAGAGGCCCAGGAGGTCGTAGGGGCTCTCGATGCCCATGTCATGCAGGATCTCGGGATCGGCGAAATCGTTGACGAAGAACGCCACGTTGTCGACGCAGCTCCGGAAGGGTTCCGGCAGCTTCGTCAGCTCCTCGGCAGCGATCTCGGCGATCCGGTCGGTATCGGCAGGCGGGTTTTGCGCGTCCATGGCAATATCTTACCCGGTCTCGCTTGATCTTGCAGCCAACCCGTGCGAGTCCTGAATGACGGTAATCCAACCGGAATTTACTCGAGGAGACGCCGATGGTTGAGAAGCTGACGCCCGACGAACGCGCGGCGGCGCTCGCCGAACTCAGCGGCTGGTCCGAGGTCGACGGCCGGGATGCGATCCAGCGAACGCTGACGTTTTCCGATTTCAACGAGGCCTTCGGATTCATGACCCGGGTGGCGATCAAGGCCGATCAGATGGACCATCATCCCGAATGGTTCAACGTCTACAACCGGGTCGAGATCACCCTTTCCACCCACGACGCGGATGGGCTCTCGGCGCGTGACGTGGCGCTCGCCCGGTTCATCGACGGTATCGCCGGTTAAGGGCCCTGTGGTTAAGGGCTAGGTGCTGTCCTGGGTGGCTGCCTTGGTCGCGGGCGGGCCCTCCGTTTTGGCCGCCTTGGCCTCCCGCCGGGAGATATAGAGGCTGGAAAGGAAGATCACCCCGCCCCCGACCCATGTCCAAATATCCGGGACTTCGGCGAAGGCGAAGAAAGCGATGATCGAGGTAAAGATCAGCCGCGAATAGTCGTAGGGCAGCACGGCGCTCGCGTCGGCGGCTGCAAAGGAGCGGGTCATGGCCTGGTGCGCGGCGGTCGCCGTCACGCCGATCATGATCAGCCAAAACCAGCTCTCGATGGGCGGCCAGGTCCAGACCAGGAGGGCCGGCACCAGGGAGATGGGGGTCGAAACCACCGCCAGGTAGAAGACGATGGTGTCGGGGTGCTCGGTTCGGCTCAGCGTCTTGATGAGCAGGGTCGACGTGGCGACGAACACGGCGCCGCCGATCATCATCAGCGCCGGGGCCGAAACGGCCTCGATACCCGGCCTGAGAATGATCAGCGTGCCGATGAAGCCGACGAAGACGGCGATCCAGCGCCGGAGGCGCACCACTTCGGGCAGAAACAGGGCTGCGCCCAACGTGGCGAACAGCGGCGCGGTAAAAGTCAGGGACGTCGCCGTCGCCAAGGGGATCAGTGAAATGCCGGTGAACCACAGGAACTGCGAGCCGACGGCCGACAGGCCGCGAAGGCCGTGTATCACCGGCCGCTTCGTTCTCAAGTGTTCGAATCCGATGTGCCAGAACAGCGGCAGCATGATCAGCAGGTTGACGACATTGCGAAAGAACACCGTCTGCAGGACATGCACCTCCTGCACCGCGAAGCGGATCGACAGGCTCATGAATGAGAACAGGACGCCGGCGAGCAGCATCCACAATGCGCCGCGGATCGCCGGCGGCAGAGCGGATCCTCGGCCGGGCCACGGCGAAGGCGCCGGTTCCCGCAGGGGCTAGGCCGCCTTCAGGGCCGGCGCAACGTCGAAGGAGGCCTCGGTCTTGGCGTTGACTTCCTCGAGATCGACCCCGTCGGCGAGCTCCACCAGCGTCGCGTGACCGGCCCGCTTGTCGATCTCGAAGACGCCGAGATCGGTGATCAGCTGATCGACAACCTGGGTGCCGGTGAGCGGCAGGTTGCAGCGTTCGAGGAACTTGGACGAGCCGTCCTTGGCCGTGTGGTCCATCACCACCACGACCTTCTTGACGCCCGCCACCAGATCCATGGCGCCGCCCATGCCCTTGACCATCTTGCCGGGGATCATCCAGTTGGCGAGATCGCCGTTATGGGCGACCTGCATGGCGCCGAGGATGGCGAGGTCGATATGACCGCCCCGGATCATCCCGAAGCTCTGGGCGCTGTCGAAGTACGAGGTCTGCGGCAGTTCGGTCACCGTTTGCTTGCCGGCATTGATCAGATCCGGGTCCTCATCGCCCTCGTACGGGAAGGGGCCGATGCCCAGCATGCCGTTCTCGCTCTGCAGGCTGACGGTCATCCCCTCGGGAACGAAGTTGGAGACCAAGGTCGGAATGCCGATGCCGAGATTGACGTAGAATCCGTCTTCGAGGTTTTGCGCCGCCCGCGCGGCCATCTGGTTTCTGTCCCAAGCCATGTCCTGTTTCCTCCCCGTCCTCTATTCCGCCGCTTCCGGCCGCGGCCGGGTGGTCAGTTGCTCGATCTTCTTCTCGAAATTGTCGCCCTCGATGATCCGCTGAACGAAAATGCCCGGCGTGTGGATCATATCCGGGTCCAGCTCGCCCACCTCGACCAGCTCCTCGACCTCGACGACGGTCACCTTGCTGGCGGTGGCCATGGGCGCGTTGAAGTTCCTGGACGTCTTCCGGTAGATCAGATTGCCTTCCGCGTCGCCCTTCCACGCCTTGATGATGGAAAGGTCGGCGACCAGCCCGGTCTCCATGATGTAGTGATCGTCGCCGAACCGCCGGGCCTCCTTGCCCTCGCCGATCTGGGTGCCGTAACCGGTCTTGGTGTAGAAGGCGGGAATGCCGGCGCCGCCGGCCCGGATGCGTTCGGCCAGCGTACCCTGCGGGTTGAACTCCACTTCCAGCTCGCCGTCGAGAAACTGCTTCTCGAAGGTCTTGTTCTCGCCGACATAGGACGAGATCATCTTGGTGATCTGATGGGTATTCAGGAGCAGCCCCAGGCCCTCGCCGTCGATGCCGGCATTGTTGGATACGGCGGTGATGTTCTTGGTTCCGGAGTCCCTGATCGCGACGATCAGGTGCTCGGGGATGCCGCAAAGGCCGAACCCGCCGGCCATGACCATCATGCCGTCGAACAGCAGGCCATCGAGCGCCGAATTGGCGTCGGGGTAAACTTTTTTCATCGAAAGGCTCCCTGGTGGGCGGTCATTTTTCGGTGCGCCCGTTCCGGGCGACCGGCGGAGATTACCGCGCGGGGTCCGGCTTGCAAAGCGGCCATCCGTCGGTCATTTTGAGACCGTTCGCGACCCCAACAAGTTTTGTCGCTCCATCGGTCGAACGAGGGGCCGACGCTTCAGGAGTGTCCGCCGTGACCCGCCGCACGTTTGTTGTCCTCATTGCCGGCTGCCTGATCCTGCTCATTTCCATGGGCAACCGGAACAGCTTCGGCCTGTTCGTGGGGCCGATCGCCGAGGACCTGTTCAACAGCGAGGTCGCCGTGATTTCGCTGGCGCTCGCCGTCCAGCACCTGTTCTGGGGCTTGAGCCAGCCGGTGGTCGGCGCCATCGCCGACAAATACGGCTCGGGCAGGACCATCGCGGTTTCCGCGCTGGTGTACGCTTGGGGCCTGTGGCTGATCGCCAACGCGGATTCGGCCTGGGATCTTTATACCGGCGCCGGATTGGCGGTCGGATTTGCCGGGTCCGGCACCACTTTCGCGGTGGTCCTTGCGGTCATCGCCCGCAACACGGCGCCCGAGAAGCGGAGCATGATCTACGGCATCGCCACCGCCATGGGGACCGGCGGCCAGATTACCATGGCGCCCATCAGCCAAACCCTGATCGACCAGTTCGGCTGGTCGGCGGCGATGATGATCATGGCCTCCATGATCCTGCTGTTCGTGCCCCTGGGGCTGGTGATGACCGGCAAGGCGGCGGACGTCACCGAGGAAGCGGGCGGCGCCGACAGCGTCACCGAGGCGGTCAACGAGGCCCGCGGCCATTCGGGCTTTCTCTACCTCACTGCCGGCTTCTTCGTCTGCGGCTTCCAGGTGTTCACCGTCGGCGTTCACCTTCCCAACTGGCTGAATACGCTGGGATTCGAGGGGCTCGGCGCCTGGGCATTGTTCACCATTGGTGCCAGCAATTTCTTCGGTACGCTGACGGCCGGCTATCTGGGCGGAAAGTACTCGAAGAAGCGGCTGCTGAGCGGCCTGTACCTGATGCGCTCCATCATTTTCACCATATTTCTGCTCGTGCCGATCTCCCCGGTCAGCGTGATTGTTTTCTCGGCGGCCATCGGATTCCTATGGCTTGGCACGGTGCCGCTGACCAACGGCATTGTCGGGCAGGTGTTCGGGGTCAAGTATCTCGCGACCCTTTCGGGAATCGTCTTCGCGAGCCACCAGCTGGGGGCGTTCTTCGGCATCTACGGCGCGGGCCTGATCTTCGACCGGACCGGGTCCTACGGCCTGGTCTGGCAGATCGCCATCGTCCTCGGCGTGGTTGCCGCCCTGCTTCACATGCCCATCAACGAAGCGCCGATACAGCGCGTTCCGGCGCCGGCTGAATAGGCGGATCCATGCAAGCCGTTACCATGCGCCGTGCGATTATCATCACTTTGCTGGCCAGCCTCGTCCTGGCGCTGTCCATGGGAATGCGCCAGAGCTTCGGCTTGTTCCAGCAGCCCGTCGCCGAGACCTTCGGCATCGGGCTCACGGCATTTTCCATCTCCCTCGCCATCCAGAACCTGCTATGGGGGCTGTCGCAGCCGGTGGTCGGCGCCATCGCCGATAAATACGGCTCCGGCCGGGTCATCGGCGTGACCGCGGCGGCCCAGGTGCTGGGGTTGTTCATGCTCGCCAATGCCGACAGCATCTGGGAGCTCCATCTCTCCACCGGCATCATCATCGGCATCGCCGGTGCCGGCACCACCTGGGCGGTGCTGCTGTCGGTGGTGGCGCGCAACGTGCCCGAGCACCGGCGGAGCCTGTTTTTCGGTTTGGCCTCGTCGGCCGGGACCGGCGGCCAGATCGTCATCGCGCCGATCAATCAGCTGACCATCAACGCCTTCGGCTGGACCGACGCAATCGTGATCCTGGCGTTGATGCTGGTGGTGATCATCCCGCTGGCGTTCGCCCTAAGAGGCCGGACGGCGGACCATTCGGCGGGCCGGCAGGCGGCGGAAACCTTGGGCGCGGCGCTCAACAAGGCGCGCAAGCATTCGGGCTATCTCTATCTTACGGCCGGGTTCTATGTCTGCGGTTTCCACGTGATGTTCATCATGGGGCACTTCCCCAATTTCATCCGGACCGCGGGGCTGCCCGATTGGCTGCCGGGCGTGGCGATCAGCGTCATCGGGCTCACCAACCTGGTGGGCACGCTGCTATTCGGCTGGCTGGGCGATAAGTATTCCAAGAAGTACCTGTTGAGCACGCTCTACTTCCTGCGGGCACTGGTATTCGCGGGCTTCCTGCTGGTGCCCCTGTCGGCGGCATCGGTGCTGGCGTTCTCGTTCATGCTCGGGTTCCTGTGGCTGGCGACGGTGCCGCTGACCAACGCATTGGTCGGCCAGATTTTCGGGCTCAGGTACCTCGCGACGCTCGCCGGCATCGTCTTCGCCAGCCACCAGCTGGGCTCGTTCACCTCCCTGTGGCTTGGCGGTTTCCTGTTTGATGCCCGGGGCGACTACGACCTGATCTGGCAGCTTTCGATCCTGCTCGGGCTGCTGTCGGCGGTGCTTCACCTGCCGATCAAGGACAAGCCGGTCGCGCCCGAGCCGGCCCCGGCCGCCTCATAAACGCCGACTGACTCCACACCCCGGCAGCCTATAGCCGTCGGGCCCATCCCGGCTCCATGCCCGCGCACCGGTTTCCCGAATTGGCGCAAATCCGGCGGAAGCGGACTTCATCCATTTCGCCCGGAATCCGGATTTCGTCTGTTTTTTTGCTTTGAACGATACGAGACGTATCGTATTTTAATTCAGGAGGGAGGACGGAACATGGCGCGGACACGATCCCCGGAGAAAAAGGAGGCCATTCTCGATGCGGTGGCGCCGCTTGTGGAATCCGAGGGCTACAACAAGACCCGGATCGAGTATATCGCCGCGGCCGCCGGGGTGGGCAAGCAAACCATCTACCGCTGGTGGCCGGCCAAGCCGGATCTGATGGCCGAGGCCTACACCCGCATGGTGCCGAGCCACGAATTGGCCTCGGGGGCCGAGGACCCGCGCGATGCCCTGACCGAGATTCTCCGCAACGCGTTTCGTATCTTCCGCAAGACCCCGGCGCCCCGAATTCTCGCCGGCCTGATCGCCGACGCCCAATCGGAACCGGCCGCCGCCGAGGCGCTTTACAACAATCTGCTGGTCGGCCGGCGGGGCGTGATCACCGCGCCGTTCCGCCGCGGGGTCGAAAGCGGCGCGCTTCCGGAAGATTTTGATATGGAGGCCGCCGCCGATCAACTGGTCGCCGCGGTCTGGTACAAGTTGCTCACCGATCCGCAGGCCCTGACCGACGCCTTCGCCAGGCAGGTGGTCGATCGGATTCTGCCCCGGGACGTCAGGGGCAAGTTGGTCATGCGGGACTATTTCCCGGGCGCGCTGGGCGAGGTGTGCGCCTTGCAATCCCGTTACTACGCCGAAGGCTGGGGGTTCGGGCGCGCCTTCGAGCTGGACCGGGCGGAGGAGATGGCCGAGTTCCTCGGCCGTTTCGATCACCAACGGGATCTCTTCAAGCTGGTTTGCCGGGATGGCCGGGTGGTCGCGGCCATCGCCATCGACGGCGGCGCCGAGGAGGCGGCGGGCGGCGGCTCCCTCCTCAGATGGTTTATCGTCGACGGGGCGGAGCGGGGCAACGGCATCGGCCGGCAACTTCTTTCCATTGCCGTCGAACACGCCCGGGCCCGGGACTACCGGTCAATCGCATTGCACACTTTCGACGGCCTCGAGACCGCGCGGCACCTCTACGAAGAGGCCGGGTTCGAGCTGGCCGATGAGGAGATGAGCGACAGGTGGGGCGCGGTGACCCTGCAGCAGGTCTTCGTTCTGGATTTGACGAAACCGCGCCGTGGTTCCGTCAAAACATGACCCGATCTAGGCCGGTGTTTCAAGGAAACTGATCGTCCGGGGATCGGCGATGGCGTAGACGCAAACCGCGCCATCCCGGCCCCGGATCGGTGTTTCCCGCGGCGTCAAGGCGCGGAGATCCGCGCCGGCGAGTTTGGCCGCTTCCTCCGACAACACCAGAAAGCACCCGAACTCCTTGGTGAGGGATTCCAGCCGCGCGGACGTGTTGATGGTATCGCCGATGGCCGAGAAATTCTGCGCCGTCGGCGGGCCCATGGTGCCGACAATCGCCTCGCCGGCATGAATGCCGATCCCCATCCGGAGCGGTTCCTTGACCTCGCGGGCCAATCGCTGGTTGAGTTGGTCCAGGCGCTCGGCCATGGAGGCCGCGCCGCGGATGGCGTTTCGGCACCCTTCCTCGATGGTTCCCTCGATTCCATAGAGCGCCATCAGCCCGTCGCCGGCGAACTGGGCGTAGTGTCCCTCGGTCTCGCTGAGTGCCGACGACATTTCGGCAAAAAACTGGTTGAGGATGAACAGCACATCGTAGGGCAGTTTTTCCTCCCCCAGCTTCGTCGAGCCGCGAAGGTCGATGAACATGGAGGCGATTTCCTGTTCCCGTCCCTGGATACCGCCCCGCGTATTGGCCTGGGCGGCCGTCGCTGTCGGCGGCAGCAGGGGGGTTATGGAAAGGTCTTCGCGAGGCCGGCACTGGCAGGCCAGCCGCACCTCGGGTTCGAGACCAACCCGCGTCAGGGCCTTCTCCTCGACCTCTCCAGGAGCGTCGAGATGCCCGACCGCGTCGCCCACATGGACCCGGCAGGTGGTGCACCGCCCCCGGCCGCCGCACACCGCGGCATGTTCAACCCCCGCTTCGCGGAGGCTGTCGAGAATGGTGGTGCCGACGGGGGCGGTGATCACGTTTCCGCCGGGCAGCGCGATCCGGTAGGTGCCGTGCCGGTTCCGGTACCACCGGCGGCCCAGCCGGGCGAGCAGCACGGAGACGAGGATTGCCGCGAACACATACCAGCCGTTGGGCTCGACGCGGGTGAGGTCGGCGACCATGTTGGGATCGGAATCGATGATCGGCTTGAAGACCCGGTTCAGGAAGTCCGGATCGCGATCGGCAATGCCCTGCAGATCCTGACCGACATTGGCGAAACCGAGGAATGACAGAATGGGTATCGCGACCGCGACGCCGTAGATGACCGGCAGCCACGTTCGGTACCAGGTCCGGATTCGCAGCCAGAAGTGGATGCCGACGCAGAAGTGGCCCCAAACCACGAACAGGAGCGCCGTCTGCTGGGCGCCCCGGACCGGATCGGCGACCCAGAGCGCCGAAATCACATATTCATAGCTCGGATCGAAGTCGAGCATCTGGCCGGCCAAGGCGGTGCCGGCGATGTGGGCGAGGATGAGCGGAAAGATCAAAATGCCGAGGGCCAGCTGCGCGCCTTCCCAAAACGGCATGCGGAGCGTCGAGCGGCGATAAAGCGAGGTAAGGCTGAGGACGAAATGCACCAGGAGCGCGAGCAGCAGGATCACCCCGCCGGGGGGCTGCCCGAAGACCGGCCGCATGAATTTGCGCATGGCCTCCATGGCCTCAATGGAGATCAGGCCCAGCGCATGGTTGATCAGGTGCAGGACCACGAAAATACCGACGAGCAGTCCGGAATAGGTCCTGATGCGCCGTTCCCACATGTTCTCGACCGTCCTTCGTTGCCGGGTATCCTGTCAACCTATCATACGGGGCGAGGGAGGGAATCCCGGTTAACCCGCATTTTTTACCAGGGTTACGGCCTGCGTCGCGTCCCGGCGTTCGTGCCGCCAGGAGCGGGCCGAAAAGCGTAGCGGCACCTATGGTTGAGGGCCGCATCGTGCGCCCGCGCGCGTGTGGACGCGCGACACGCGGCGCGCCTCTCCTGCTCTGTCGCCCCGACAACGCCGCGCAGACCATGACCCTGGTGAGAAATACGGGTCAAAGCCGCACCGATTCGTGTCTGAGGAACAGAACGCCCGCCCCGTTCAACACCTCATGGGCCACCGTGAACATGGCGATGAAGGTTTCCCAATCCAGATCGGGATCGCTTTCGCTCAGGCGTTGGTGAATGGCGCCGAGGGTCCGGGTTCCGTCCATCAGCCGGATCATTTCCCCGGTTTCCGGCGGAAGAGAGCGTTGGATGGCCGCGCCCGCGACATGGATCGTCATGGATTTGCCCGCCGCGACGGTCTCGGCGAGGGCCCGCGCCCCCACCCGGTAGAGAACGGGAACCATATCCGCCGCCGGCCGGGCGACGGCGGTTTCGGCCCGCGCCCGGGGCACCGCGTAGAAGACATGGGTCTTCTGGGTGCCGCCGAGGAGCTCGGCCAGCGCCGCCCGTTGCGCCCGGTCGAGTTCATCGATCCGGCCGAGGGTCTCGTCGTCGTCGAAATAGATCGACGGGTCGTATTCGACGGGTTTGATGAGCCCGGTGACGGCGAGGCCCGCGCTCCCGGCCAGTTCGAACAGTTCCGGCACCCGGTAGGCCCGGTCCCGGGCATTGAGGAGCAGATCATGAAGTTCGGCATCGCCCCGCTCGTGATCGCCGACCACCGGATTGGTGCGGAGCCGGTTGCCGGGCGGCAGGCGGCCGAGCAGGTGCCGTGCGTACCTCACCCGGTCGGCGGGCGTTCCGTGCGGCTTCAAGGTCTTCAGCGCCGCCTGAAGATCATAGACCCCGGTACGGCCCAGTTCGCCGTAGACCATGACGCCCATGCCGCCCGCCGGCGAGAGGACGGAGGCGAGCGCCCCCAGTCCCGCCTGCGGATCGTCCAGATGATGGAGTACGCCGCAGCAGTCCACGTAATCGAACGGCTCCCATTCCTGATCCGGCACGTCCAACAGGGACAAGGTGTGGAACGTGACATTGGCGAGGCCGCGCGCCGCCGCCCGGGCCTCGGCGATTTCCCGGGCTGCGCGGGACACGTCGACATAGGTGATCCCGGCGGGGCTGCCCGCATCGGCCAGTTGCTGGGCGAGGGCAATTGCGCCGTCGCCGGTGCCGCCGCCGGCCACCAGCACCTTGAGGGGTCTGCCGACGTCGAGCCGCCCGCCGAACGCATGATGATTGACCTCGAGAAGGTTGCCGGGCGAGCCGATGAGCGCGGGACCCGTCTCGTCCGCCGGATCGCGGTTCGGGTAGGGATAGGCGTCGTATTGGGCGCGAACGTCGTCGTCGGACATAGGGTGAGGCGTTCCGGCCGTGCCGTGCTATTTAGTCGGAGGTCCAACCTATCGGGCGGCATGAGTTAAGGAAAGCGCATGCGCGGCTATTTCGGGATCGGCGTCGAGGGTATTTCCAAGGCGATGAACGTGGGCGGCTTGTTCCGCACCGCCCATGCCTTCGGGGCATCGTTCGTGTTCACCGTCGGCGCGGTCTATCAGCGCAGCGACGGCGGCCGGTCCGATACATCGGACGCGCCCGGCCACGTGCCGTTCTACAGCTTTCCGGATACCTCGTCCCTGCTGTTGCCTCAGGGGTGCGACCTGGTGGGCGTGGAGCTGCTGGACGAGGCGGCGGAGCTGCCCAGCTTCCGTCATCCCCGCCAGGCGGCCTACATTCTGGGCCCGGAGCGGGGCGAGCTGTCCGGCGGCATCCTCGAGCGCTGCGCCTACACGGTCAAAATCCCGACCGGCTTCTGCGTCAACGTGGGCGTCGCAGGGGCCATCCTGATGTACGACCGCCAGATCAATCTCGGCCGTTTTCCGGCCCGGCCGTTGA
>CAZUGT010000356.1:0-8118 GCA_964620095.1 uncultured Rhodospirillaceae bacterium
CTCGGGGGCAGGCCGGGGGGCTTGCGGCTTTGGCGCCTGTGACTGGGGCGCCTGTGATTGGGGCGCCTGTGATTGGGGCGCCTGCGATTGGGGCGGCTGCGTCTGGGAGGGCGGCACCCCGGACGGGGTTTGCAACCCGGGCGGCAATTGCGACAATTCGGTCTGACAGGCGGAGAGCAGAAAGATCAGCGCCCCCGCTCCAACCCAGCCGCGAGTCCTGAATGCCGAAAACCGCAAATTCATCCTCCCATGGGCCCGATACCGGGCCGGGCGATGGGCCCGAAACCGGGCCGGACAGGGCCGAGCCTAGCGGGGGCCTCAAGGGAAGTAAACCGGCCGGCGGGCCCCTGCCGGGCGGGCTTTACCTGGTCGCCACGCCCATCGGCAACCTCCGCGACGTTTCGCTCCGGGCGCTCGATGTGCTGGCCGCCGCGGACCTCGTCGCCTGCGAGGACACGCGGATGACCGGCAAGCTGCTGAGCCTGCTCGGCATCGAGGCCGATCTCGCGTCCTATCACGACCACAATGCGGACCGCGCCCTGCCGGGCCTGGTTCGCCGCATGGAGGCGGGCGCCGCCGTCGCGCTGGTCAGCGACGCGGGGACGCCGTCGATTTCCGATCCCGGCTACCGGCTGGTCCGCGCCTGCATCGAGGCGGACATTCCGGTGACCGCCGTGCCGGGGCCCACCGCCGGGATCATCGGGCTGATCCTGTCCGGCCTGCCGACCGACAAGTTTCTGTTCGCCGGCTTCCCGCCCCCGAAACCGGCGGCGCGGCGGAAGGAGTTCCAGAGCTTGGCGGCGGCGCCGGCGACCCTGATCTTCCAGGAATCCGCCAGGCGCCTGGCGGCCAGCCTCGCCGACATGGCGGCAACGCTCGGCGACCGGGAGGCCGCGGTCGCCCGGGAACTGACCAAGCTCCATGAAGAGGTGAGGCGCGGGACGCTTCGGGAACTGGCGGATCATTACCGGACCGAGGGCCCGCCCAAGGGCGAGGTGGTCGTCGTCGCCGGGCCGCCGTCGGGAGAGACGTTCAGCGACGAGGCGGTGGACCGGATGCTCCGCGACCATCTGCAAACCCTGCGGGTTCGCGATGCGGCGGCCGAGGTGGCGGAACTCACTGGCCTTTCGCGCAAACGGCTCTATGCCCGGGCCCTCGAGCTGAAGGGCTAGAATGGCCGGGGAGCGGGACCGCCGGAGGGCCTGGGCGTTCGGCCTCGCCGCCGAGACCGCCGCCGCCATATTGCTGCGCCTCAAGGGCTACCGCATCGTCGAGCGGCGCCACCGCAACCCCCGGGGCGAGATCGACCTGATCGCCAAGCGGGGCAAGACCCTGGTGTTCGCCGAGGTCAAGGCGCGGGCCGAAGAGGAAACCGCCGTCGCCGCCGTCACGCCGCACCAGCGCCGCCGCATCGAAGGAGCGGCGGAGGGATTCCTGGCCCGGCGGAACGTGCCGCCCGACGCTCGGGTCCGGTTCGATTTGATCGCCGTCTCCCCCTGGCGCCTGCCGCGGCATATCCCGGACGCCTGGCGGCCGGAATCGGACTAAATCCGGTTCCGTATGGTTCTATCTGGCGCCTTCTGCTAGTCAGGCAAACGGTTCGAACCGTTAACAAAATCTTGCGTGAATAGACTAATCCATTGAAACCAGACTCTTTTTAACTCTTTGGTTTTTTAGGGAAAAATTGTATAATGCAGATGAATCTGAACTCCAGCTCAACTGGTTAGTAGGATTCCTCCGGGAGAGGCCTAGCGGCCTCTCCTTTCTATTTTGCCCTAGAGTTCCACTATCCCGTACCGGTTTTGACGGGACGCCACAGTGCAGTGAATCGGTGCCAAACGACCGTAGTAGTCCCTTGCGCCCTTTGTTCGAACGTAATCTGAAGGGGCATACAGCTGGTAGGCCGAAAATGCCACAGCATCCACCGCCTGAATAAAGTACGACTCATGCGATCTCCGCATAATTGGGTCTTCCACGAGGTGTTGGACGGGTAGCTGCCGATAGCCGCCACCATATTGCGCCCGATTGTGAGGCACAGGGTTATAGACCCTCATTCTTCGAAACACGTCTCGCAGGCTAGCTTCATCAGTCTCATCACAAACAATCAATCCGCGTTCGTTTGGATTCCGGGGTTGCGGGAAATTTGAGTTAGACATCGTATTTTCAAATCTCTGAATTAACGCCTCCCACGCCTTTTCGAATGGGTCGTACCCTAGTCCTTTGCCGTTCTTGTCAATTCGGACGGTAATGATGTTTAAGAAAGTCATCGCGGCCAATTCGTCAAGAAGATGTCGGACAATGGTTAGCCGATCATTTCTTTGTATTCGCACCAGTGGACCGGGCCGCGAAAGCATTTGCCCAGCATGAATTTCTTCGCGCATCAGCAAACCGAAAGTTGCTCTCATCCGTTTTCGAAAGTCTACCAGTTGGTCCAAGGTCTGTTGCCAGCGCAACTCATGGACGACCAGTCCACTCAACACAAAATATCGCGTGGGCGAGTCTTGGAGGCCTGAGTCACCACTCTCATCTACGTACATGAGGTACATGAACGCTATAATTGCGAATGAGAAGCATTTTTGCAATTTCCCTCCCTCACCTGCCATTTTTTCTCCCCTAATCCGGCCACAATTCACCGCGCTTGGCGGCCTCCCGCTAACAGGTCGTTAACCATCGGCGGATAGTTTTCCCCTGACCGCATCCCGGACGAGGGCCCGACCATGCCAGCCAGGCCGAACCGCCGTGTTTTCCTATTCCCCATGTTCCCGATGGCGCTTGCCGTCGCCGCCCTGCTGGGTCTCGGCGCCTGCGCGCCCATCGGGCTGGCGGTGGGCGCCGGCGCCGGGGTCGGCGTTGCCGCCGCCCAGGAGCGGGGCGTCGCCGGGCGGACCTCAGATTTCAGGATCGAAACGCGGATCTTCGAGAAATTCTTCAATAACGACGTGGCGCTTCAGACCGTTTTGGGGGTCGAGGTCTATGAGGGCCGGGTGCTGCTGACCGGCGCCACCGACGACGTCCGGCTCGCCGACAGGGCGGTGAAGCTCGCCTGGCGGGTGGACGGCGTCAGGGACGTCATCAACGAGATTCAGCTCCGCAAGTCGGGCGCCAAGGATTTCATCCGCGACACCTGGATCACCGGGCAGCTGCGCTCCAGGATCACCTTCGACAAGGAGGTCCTGGCGATCAACTACGCCATCGAAACGGTCAACGGCCGGGTGTACATCATCGGCATCGCCCAGCACCCGGCGGAACTCCGCCGGGTCATGGCTCACGCCGGCAATATTCGCTACGTCCGGGACGTGATTTCCCACGTCCGGGTCAAGGAAGCGGCAATCCAAAGCGCCGGCGGCTAGAGCCGATCTAGCCCCCACTTGACCATCCGCCGCCCGGCGGCTATGTCCGCCGGATATGTCCTGTTGGCCGGCCGCCCGCGCCGGCGGCCGGAACGGGCAATTGGGCGGATATACAGGGACAAGGCCGGCTCATGTCGCTCCTGGTCGCCATTCAGATGGACCCCATCGACGGCATCGATATCGATGCCGACAGCACGTTCGTCATGGCGATGGAGGCGCAGGCGCGGGGCTACCGGGTCTATCACTACCTGACCCAGGACCTGGCCTTCGATCACGGGCGGGTGCTGGCCCATGCCCGGCCTCTCGAACTGCGCCGCCGGCACGGGGACCATTTCACCCTGGGCGACGCCGAATGGATCGATTTGGCGCTGGCCGACGTGGTCCTGATGCGCCAGGACCCGCCCTTCGACATGGCGTACATCACCGCCACCCACCTGCTGGAGCACATCCACCCCAGGACCCTGGTGGTCAACGACCCGGTGCAGGTCCGGAACGCGCCGGAGAAACTGTTCGTCACCCACTTCCCGGAACTGATGCCGCCGACCCTGATCACCTCCAACCGGGACAAGATCGCCGCCTTCCGCGACGAGCACCGGGACCTGATCGTCAAGCCCCTGTTCGGCAACGGCGGGGCGGGGGTGTTCCACCTCCCGCCGGGGGACGAGAACCTCAACGCGCTGATGGAAATGTTCACCGAGCTCTACCGGGAGCCGGTGATCATCCAGGCCTACCTGCCCGAGGTCCGCGAGGGCGACAAGCGGATCATCCTGGTCGACGGCGAGGCGGTGGGCGCCATCAACCGGGTCCCGGCCGATGGCGAGGCGCGCTCCAACATGCATGTGGGCGGCACGCCGCTGAAGTCGGAATTGACCGTGCGGGAGAAGGAGATCTGCCACGCCATCGGCCCCGCATTGAAGGAGCGGGGCATGATCTTCGTCGGCATCGACGTCATCGGCGACTACATGACCGAGATCAACGTCACCTCGCCGACCGGCATCCAGGAGATCAACCGCTTCGACGGCATCAAGATCGAGGCGATGATCTGGGACGCCATCGAGAGCCGGCTGGATATCGTCGAGGAATAATTATTCTCCCAACACCTCCGCGCCGAGGTTTCGGACACACCATTCGACCCATTTCGTCCGCCGGTCCAAGTGAATCGGCTCGTCGCGCCCGAGTTCGCGATCAAGCGCGAGAAACGCCGACAATGCGTGGTAGATCGCCGTCCGTTCGGCGGAAGGCCGGTTTCCCGTGACTTCCGCGTACGACGCTTCGGCGTGCCGGCGAAATTCCCCGCCGAAGGAGTAGAGGTAGCGCAAATCGCAATGCCAATCGTCTATGGCGGCTTCGTCGAAATCGAACAATCCGTTGAGCCGGCCCGTCTTCTCGTCGACGGCGAAGTTGCCTCCCCAGGGATCGCCATGGGTGAACGAGAGAAATCCGTGGCCTGCAGGGAACTCTTTCAGCCTGGCCGCGGCGGCGAGAAGAAATTCCCGCTGCCCATGGCCGACGAGCCCATCGGACAGGCGCGCCACAATACCGTCGATCTCCGAAAATTCGCTTCGCGCCAGGACCCCGAGCGCACGCGCCTCCTCGACGTCGATCGCCCGATGGAGTTCGCCGTAGGCCCGGCCGACATCTTCCGCCAACTCCCGGGACAAAAGGGGATTGTCCATGCCGCGGTCCGGATCCAGTTCGGTGACCTGAACGCCCGGCACCATGCTTCTGACCTGTATGTCTCCCCGGTCGGACGCGAGCAGGATCCCCGGGACTTGAAACGACATCCGGCCCCGAAGGGTTTCCAGGACGCGGCCCTCGATCTCCAGTTTCCGCCGGGAGCGTTCGTTGGGCGCGGCGAATACCGCGCACCCGCCGCGCCACACCCCCACCCAGCGCCAGGCCCGCCATTCGAGCGCAAAATCGGCGGGCAGGGTACGGGCGCCGGCCGCGTCCGCCAGGGCGTCGCGGGCGCGCGCCGCCAAATCGGCACTCAACGCCGGCCGCCCTTCAGCGGGCATCATTCCAACAGGGATCGGTCCGCCCTCCCGCCAAATCCTCATCCATCCTGCCAAGTTCGCCGGATTTGACCGGCGCGGCAACTGCCCGAGAACTATTTGCACATATGTTCTGGTAATGTTCTATTTCCCTCATTATAGTCATCGGCGGGAAGAACAGGCAGGTCACTAAAGCCATGGTCGCCAGGGTCAATACGGTCGCCTTTTCCGGGATCGACGTGCTGGACGTTGATGTTCAGGTGCAGATCGGCGGCGGCATGCCGGCCTTTTCGGTGGTCGGCCTGCCCGACAAGGCGGTGGCCGAGAGCCGGGAGCGGGTTCGCGCCGCCATCTCGGCCATCGGCCTCTCCCTGCCGCCCAAGCGGATCACCGTCAACCTGTCTCCCGCCGATCTCGCCAAGGAGGGCAGTCATTTCGACCTGCCCATCGCCCTCGGGCTGCTGGCCGCCATGGGGGTATTGCCCGAGGATGATGTCGCCGGCTTCGCGGCCTTGGGCGAGCTCGCCCTGGACGGCGCCGTCACGCCGGTCGCCGGGGTGCTGCCGGCGGCCTTGGGTGCGGCGGGCCGCGGGCTCGGGCTGATCTGTCCGGCGGCGCAAGGCTCCGAGGCCGCCTGGGCGGGGGAGATCGAGGTACTGGCGCCCGGCAGCCTGCTGGCCCTGATCAACCATTTCAAGGGCACCCAGGTCCTGAGCCCGCCCGCGCCGGAAATGGCCGACGACGCGGCGGCGGCGGCCGATCTGGCCGACATCAAGGGCCAGGAAAGCGCCAAGCGGGCCCTCGAAGTGGCGGCCGCCGGCGGCCACAACCTGCTGATGGTCGGCCCGCCGGGGTCGGGGAAATCCATGCTCGCCGAACGGCTGCCGGGCATTCTCCCCGAACTCGACCCGGCGGAAGCCCTCGAAGTGTCGATGATCCACTCCATCGCCGGGGCGCTGGACGGCGGGCGCCTCAAGCGCCGCCGCCCGTTCCGCAGCCCCCATCACTCGGCCTCGATGCCCTCGCTGGTGGGCGGCGGCCACCGGGCGAAACCGGGGGAAGTGTCCCTGGCCCACTTGGGCGTCCTGTTTCTGGACGAGTTTCCCGAGTTCAACCGCGCCGCCCTGGAGGCGCTCCGCCAGCCCATGGAAGCGGGCCGCGCGACCGTCGCCCGGGCCAACGCGCACGTCACCTATCCCGCCCGATTCCAGCTGGTCGCGGCGATGAATCCCTGCCGCTGCGGCTACCTGGACGACCCGGCGCTGGCCTGCAACCGGGTGCCCAAATGCGCCGCCGACTACCAGTCGAGGATTTCCGGGCCCATGTTCGACCGCATGGACCTCCATGTGGACGTGCCCGCCGTCAGGCCCGCGGATCTCTCGCTGCCGCCCCCGGCGGAAGGGTCCGCCGAAATCCGCGCCCGGGTGGCCGCCGCCCGCGCAATCCAGCGGGACCGCTTCGCGGGCGTAACGGCCGCCGAGGCGGGCGGGCGCGCCGTCAGATGCAACGCCGACGCCGACGGCGCGCTCCTGGAGGAAATCGCCGCGCCCGAGGCCGACGGCCGGGTATTGCTTACCGAGGCCGCCGAGAGGATGCGCCTGTCGGCCCGGGGCTATCACCGGGTCTTGAGGGTCGCGCGGACCCTCGCCGACCTCGACGGCTCGGGCATCGTCCGCCGCCTGCACGTGGCCGAGGCGCTGTCCTACCGCCGGGTGGTGCCCGGCCGCCAGGCGGCGCTGATGGCGGGGTAAATGCGTTTATTCGCAATGCATTGATCGCGGTCAGAAGCTAATATGGTGTATGAGCGAAATTCCAGATTTTAGACTTTATGGCGACGGCGATCCAACTGTAGAAGCCAAGATTCAGCCTCGGCTGGAGCTTCGCGGCTGGGATCAATTGACCAAAGATGAAAAAGGGATAGCCCTTCAAGACCTAGCTAATAAGGGTTGGCTCAGCAACTACTCCAAACCAATTTTGAACACTATCAGCTACTTAAATGAGAAGTATTTGCGGGAGTGTCCAGGAACTCGACTCCATCGGATTCGACCCGAGCGGAATAACTATTATGGAACCGACAATGAACATGATCGCATGAAAGCCGCATTGAACGATTTTTGCGATCTGTTCCAGAAGGAGGCTTCTGAAGATTTGGTCCTTAGAATGCTCTCGGTATTCGCGAGGAACAACATCGATAGAAGCTATCTCGGTTCCGCGAAGAAGGAGGCAGACCCCGAAAAACGGGAGAAATATATCAAGCTCGCGTTCAAGAATTTTGACCGGCTCGCGAACTGTTTGAACCACATATTTGAGCAATTTGCCGTGAACGTTTTGGTCACACGGAGCGGCTTCGTTCCGCGCCAAGACCCCTGGATCGACCAGGAGGTGTATCGGCCAACATTAGAGGCCCTATCAGATCCAAGGTGGGAGGATGTAAATGGCGATCTGGGTGCAATGTTCAGCGATTACCGTGCGGGCGAATATTCCGAAGTAATCACCAAAGCACACAGCGTCGTACATCGCTTCCTTAAGGTTCTGTTTCACGAGGAAGGTGGAAGTGGGAAGGGCGAGATTGGAAAATTGTTTAAATTGGCGAGAGACCAGAACGTGATATCCGACAATCGGTTTGCACGTTCATTAGAGCCTCAGGCGTGAAAATTGAATCGTCGGGGATTCCTTTTTGTTTGGAATGGTGATTCCCTGTGCCCAGGAGGTGTTGTTATGGGCAGAGCGATTTCGACGGATCTTCGTTTACGTATGGTGCGGGGGATATCGGC
>CAZUGT010000357.1:0-39424 GCA_964620095.1 uncultured Rhodospirillaceae bacterium
GGAACGGCTCCGCAATCTGCTCGAGCTGGCGGAAAGCAGTCCGTTCCCGGGCGAGCGGGACAATGCCCTGGCGGCAGCCAGGCGGTTGGCCGAACGGCATGACCTGAGCCTCGAGGAAGCGGCGTCCTGGCGGCCGGACCACCAGCGGGCGCCAAGCCCGCCGGGCCGGCATCCGGCGATGGATGGCGAGTTCGTCAGCCCGTTCGTCTATCGGCCGGACCGCAAGACCGCGGATCGCTGGCAGCGGACCTCGCTTGATCCGGCGGCCCTGGAGGCCGAGAAGAAACGTTGGGAAGAGGCCGTCAGCGCGGCCCGGCAGCGGGGTCTCGACGGCGGAGAAAAAAGCGAAACCGAACGGTTCGGCACCCGGCGCCCCAACAGCCGGTCCCGGCGCAACCCGATCGCGCACGCGACGGTGCTCCTCAAGGAAACCTCACTCCCCTTTCATGAGATTGCCGACATCACCGGGCTCGACATCTACGACGTGATCGCGATGAAGCTGAAGCTTCGGGCCGCCGCGTAACTCAGGCCCGTTACTCAGGCCCGTTACTTAGGCCCGGCCGGCTTCCATGCCGGGCGCCTCTCTCAACAGGGCGCGCCGCGCCAACAGCCAGCACGCCAGCCCGACCAGCGCCGCGCCGACGATTGCCGGCTGCAGGCCCGCCCATTCGGCCACCGACCCCAACAGCAGCGATCCCACCGCCGGAAGCCCGACGGCGATGCCGGTGGTCAGGCTGATGACCCGCCCGCGCATCTGCACGTCCACGGCGCCTTGAACCAGCGATTGCGACCCCACGGCGACGACGGTCATGGACAGGCCCGCGCCGAGCAGCAGCACCGCCCCGGCGGCGAAGTTGGCGGTCAGGGCCGAAACCATCAGCACGCCGTAGGCCGAGAAAAGCCCCCACACCATGTACCGGCCCATGCCGCTGTTCCGGCCGCGGATCGCCAGATAGATTCCCGCCAGGAGGGAACCCGCGCCGGAAGTCCACTGAAGGATCGTATATCCGGTGGGGTCGTCGCCCTTACCGTAAAAAATCTCGGCAAACGCCGGCAGCAGGTCGATATACGGCCGGGCCAACAGGTGCGCGGACGCCATCACCAGGACCACGACCAGGATGCCCCGCTGCGAGCCGATGTATCTGGCGCCCTCCAGGATATCCGAGAAAATGCCGCCGCCCCGCCCCGCCCGCTTTTCCCGAAGCTCGAGACGGCCGAGCATGAAGGCGAAGAAGTAGAAGCAGAGGCCGTTCAGCAGGAAAGCTATGGAGATGTCCAGAAACTGAACCACCAGCGCAAACAGGATCGGTGCGATGAACGGCCCGGAATGGAACGACGCGGTGTTGATGGCGATGGCCGAGGACAAGTCCTCGCGGCTGTTGATCAGGCTGGGAACCATGGCCTGCCGGGACGGCAGGTCGAAACCGACGGCGACGCCTTGAATGAATGCGAATGCCAGGAACCAGCGGACATCCTCGAGCCCATTTAAGACGGCGATGAACCAGACGATGGAGTTGGTTCCGCCGATCACCAGCGCGATGATCGCCGTGCGGCGAAGCCCGAATCTGTCGCCGACCGCGCCCGCCACCGGCGCCAGCAAGGCACCCGGAATCCGCGCCGCGAAGGCGACAAGGCCCAGCCAGAACTCGCTTTCGGTAATGCTCCAGACCAGCCAGCCGATGGCCACCAGCTGGACCCAGAACCCGAGAAGCGAGGCAACGTTGCCGGTCCAATAAAGCCGGAAATTCCGGCTGGCGAACGCCCGGCCGATCCCCCCCAGCCTGTTGCCTGATGCCACCCCGTTCGCTTTCCGTTGTTGACGCGCGGACGCCCGCGCCTTGTCCGGATCAAATTCTAGTGGTTGAATGCGCCCGGACAAGAACAACTCCAGACCGGGGCCGTCCGGGACATGCGGATCGACATCGTCTTCGATACCATCTGCCCGTGGTGCTTCATCGGCAAACGCCGGTTGGAGGCGGCGCTGGAGGCGCGCCCGCACATCCAGGCCGATATCACCTGGCACGCCTTTCTCCTGAACCCGGACATGCCGGCCGAGGGCATGGAGCGGGAAGACTACATGCGGCTCAAATTCGGCGGCGAGACCCGTTCGCGCCGGGTCAATAATGCGATCGGCGCCGCCGGCCGGGCCGCCGGCATCGGCTTCGAATTCGGCAATATCCGCCGGACCCCGAACACCGTCGATTCGCACCGGCTGGTCCGGTTCGCCGGCAGGCAGGAGAAAGCCGGCGCCGCCGTCGAGGCCCTCTACGGCGCCTATTTTCTGAACGGCCGGGACATCGGAAACCGCTCGGTCCTGTTCCAGATCGGAGAACGTCTCGGATTGGACGTGGACCAACTCAGGGCCTACATCTACAGCGATCTGGATATCGGCGAC
The DNA here is from genome assembly GCA_964620095.1 of uncultured Rhodospirillaceae bacterium. Taxonomy (GTDB): domain Bacteria; phylum Pseudomonadota; class Alphaproteobacteria; order Rhodospirillales; family UBA2165; genus JAJDXO01. The sequence continues at coordinate 2,396 of CAZUGT010000357.1, forward strand.
ATCGGAGAGCAGAACGCCCGCGCCCACCGTCTCGGCATCTCGGGCGTCCCCGCCTTCATCGTCGACGGAGAGCTGTCCATCTCCGGCGCCCAGGAACCGGCGGTATTTCACCGCATCTTCGATGTCGCCGAGGAAATGCGGCGCGAACTGATGGCCGCGGGCACCCAGCCGGTTTAGAAGAGCGGCGGCCGGGGGGGCCGTTCGTCTGGATACCCCGCGATCCACAAACCAAGCCGTCATCACCGGGCTTGACCCGGTGATCCACGTGGATGCCCGTGTCAAGCACGGGCATGACGAGCTTCCTCGAGTTCAGCAGAGGCCCGGCCATGACGTTTCGGCGGTGCACCCGGAAAATCCTTCCCTTGCGTTTCGAGGGCGCGCGGGCGACAAATCCGCCCTGGCCCTAAGGAGAGGAACAAGCCGACATGAGCCGAGACTCTACCCGGCCGGTCACGGCCCCCATGCTCGAATATATTCGCCGGGTCTCGCTTCGCGAGAGCGGGCACGCGCGCGCCCTCCGGGAGGCGACGGGAAAGCTTGGCGAACGGGGCTGGGCGTGCGCGCCCGAACAGGGTCAGCTTCTGGCCCTGATCTGCCGGATGACCCGGGCCAGGCGGGTGCTCGAGGTCGGCACCTTCACCGGATACGCCACCCTTTGGATGGCCGAGGCCCTCCCCGACGACGGCAGGGTCCTGACCATCGACGCGGTGGGCGAATACGCCGATGTGGGCCGCCCCCACTGGGAAGCGGCCGGGTTCGCCAAGAAGATCGACGCTCGAACGGGGCAAGCGAAGGATGTGCTCCAGGCGTTGATCGACGAAGGAATGGCGGGCGCGTTCGATGTCGCCTACATCGATGCGAACAAGAAAGACTACGACGCCTATTTCGAGGCAGGCCTGACGCTGGTCCGGGACGCCGGCGTCATCGTCCTGGACAATATGCTGTGGGGCGGGGCGGTCCTCGATCCCGGCGACGGCCGGAAATCGACCGCGGCGCTGAAGGCCCTCAATGAAAAGCTGGGCCGGGACGAACGGATTTCGCTCAGCATGCTGCCCCTCGACGACGGCCTGACCGTGTGCGTCAAACGGCCGCCTCTCCCTCTCCCTCCCTGAGGGAGAGGGTTGCGAAGGCTTTGCGAAGCGGTAGCTGAGCTTAGCCGTAGCTTGGTGAGGGTGGGAGCGCATCCACAAACCAATCTCTCACCCATTTTCTTTCTACCCCCTCACCCTAACCCTCTCCCCCTGAAAAAGGGGGAGAGGGGACTTCTCCTTCTCCCTCAGAAGAAAGGAGGCTGAACGCCTCGTCGCCCAGTTCCTGCCGGACCTCGTCGTGGAGCGGCGCCACGGCGTCCCGGAATGCCCGGCGTTCCTGATCGGACAGCCGGATGACCTCTCCGCCCGCCTCCTCGATTTTCTTCCTGGCCAGCAGTTCCTCTTCCACCGCCAGTTCCCGCTGGAACAAGACGGCGCCGGCCACGGCGGCGTGAAACGCATTCCTTATGTCGCCGGGCAGCCCGTCGACCGCGTCCCGATTGGCGAACAGGCCCCGCGACAAATAGAAGTGGGCCGATTCCGTGTGATAGGGATGGAATTCGGGCACGCCGTAGGTCACCGTGTTGGCGAACGGGTTTTCCTGCGCATCCAGGGCGCCGCCGGCGACGTCCCGGATGGCCTCGGTCAGGTCGATGCGGCGCGGCTCCGCGCCGAGCAGCTCGAATGTCCGGGCATGTATCCGGCTGGGCAGGACGCGGATTTTCATGCCGGCCATGTCGCCGGGCGTCCGAACGGGGCGAAGCCGGTTGGAGATGTGGCGAAACCCGTTCTCGAAATAGCCCATGACCCGATAGGAAATTCGCTCCTCGATTCTGCGCGTCAGGTAGGCGCCCAGCGCGCCGTCCATCGCGGCGCGGGCTTCCTCATTGGTGGCGAACAGGAACGGAAGATCCGCGAACCCCAGCTCCGGCACCCGGTCCGTCAGGTAGCTCGTCGACTGATAGACCATGGTGAGGATGCCGTGCTCGGCCAACCACAGGGTGTCCTTGCCGAGATATCCGAGGTCCATGACGTTCCAGACGTATTTGACTTCCACGTCGCCGGGAAACTGCTCCTCCAGCCTGTCGCCGATGAATTTCAGGCCGCGGGAATGTGTGGTGGTGGGCGGACCATAGCCGCCGAAACGAAGTTGAATGGGATCGGTCACAGCCGGGTTCGCCTAGCGGTTGGAAAAAATGGGATGCAGAACCATATCGCCGGGCCGGATGCCGAGGCGCCGGGCGGTGCCGCCGTTGACCTCCAGGACGGCCTTTGCATCGCCGTCCGACGAGATCGTCGCCAGGGACCGGGGCACCGTCCGCTCGGCGATCTTGACGATCCGGCCGCCGGGGCCGATGAACAGCATGTCCAGCGGGATATAGGTGTTCTTCATCCACATGGTGATGCGCTGGGGAACCTTGTAGTCGAACAGCATGCCGGCATCGGGCGCGAGCTTTCGACGGAACATCAGGCCGCGGGCGTGCTGCCGGGGGGTCACGGCCATCTCGACGTCGAATGGAAAGCGGCCCTTCCGGGTGACGATGGTCAGTTTCGACCTGGCGAAGGTCTGCGCCTGGGCTGCCTTCCGGCCGGACGCGACCGCCAGGACGGCGCCAACCGCCAGAAGAAAACCCCTGCGCGAGAGCATCAGTCCCTTGATCCCCTTATTGCGGCCCGCCTATTGCGGTCCCCTTATTGCGGTCCCCTTATTGCGGTCCTCTGGCGAAATGGCTGGTGTAGTCCGGCGGATCGGCAAACGGCACGGCGCTCTCCAGGAATATGTCGATCCCCGGCCTGATGTCCTTCACGTCGTCCAGGCTGCCGAGCTTGACGCCTTTGACCGCCGTGTTTCCGCTGCTCTGGCTGAACAATTGAGAGCCGCACTCGGCGCAAAACCATTTGGTCATCGCATTGCCGCTGTCGGCGGTGTGGCGGTAGGCCTTCGGTTCGCCCGTCACCACCGCCAGATCGTCCACATCGAAGAACACGTTGGTCGCGAACTGCGATCCCGTGACCCGGCGGCAATCGACACAATGACAGTTGGCCGCCCGGAGGGGCTCGCCGTCGACTTCGTACCTGATCGCGCCGCACAGGCAGCCGCCCGTATAATTCGCCATTCCCGTTCTCCTTCACGAAGGTTGGATTGGGCAAAATTACCATCTGCCAACCGTTGCGCAATCGCGAATGGGGACAAGCGCTCCCTCGCCCTCATCTCTTATGACCCCCTCACTCTCATTTTTCTTGTGACCCCCTCACCCTGACCCTCTCCCCCTGAAGAAGGGGGAGAGGGGACTACTCCCTCGCCGCATCAAGTCCCTCGCCCCCTGAAAGGGGGAGAGGGATGCGGAGGCTTGGCGAGGCGAACGCCGAGCTTAGCCGTAGCTGGGTGAGGGGGAACTTCAAATATAGCGCTTGAACCGCCCCGGCGCCGTTTGCATAGTGGCGCTGGTCACTGGGGGGAGCCATCCCGGCTGAGAGGTCTCGCCATCGAGACGACCCCAGAACCTGATCCGGTTAGCACCGGCGGAGGGACAAGCTGACCCGTGCCTACGAACGGAACTCTTGGCCAGGCCCTGAACGCTCCCTCCATCGAGGTGAGCAATGCGCGGTTCGCGTACGGCTCCCGCCCGCTTTTCGACGGGCTGGACCTGGTTCTCGAGGCCGGCCGGTGGACCTGCATCCTCGGCCCCAGCGGGGTCGGCAAGTCGAGCCTGCTCAGGATGATCGCCGGACTGATTTCCGGCGGCGGCGACACGGCGGTGCGATGCGGCGACGGCTCGGCCACGGCCGGCCGGGTGGCCTACATGGCGCAGCGGGACTTCCTGCTGCCCTGGCTGAACGCCGTCGACAACGCCACGCTGGGGGCCCGGCTGAGGGGCGAGGCGGCCGACCGGGACCGGGCCAACGCACTGCTCGAAGCGGCGGGCGTCGGCGAGGCCCGGAACGCCATGCCGGACGAACTCTCCGGCGGCATGCGCCAGCGGGTCGCGCTGGTGCGGACCCTGATGGAGGACCGGCCCATCGTCCTGATGGACGAGCCGTTCTCCGCGCTGGATGCGATCACCCGCCTGAAGCTTCAGGACCTGGCGGTGCGGCTGCTGGCCGACCGCACCGTATTGCTGGTCACACACGACCCCTTGGAGGCGCTTCGCCTCGGCGACCGCATTTTCGTAATGAACGGCTCGCCGGCCGGCCTGGGATCCCCGCTGGAGCCCGCGGGCCGCCCGCCGCGGGAGGCCGGCGCGCCGGATGTCCTGAAGCTTCAGGCCCGGCTGCTTCGGGAGTTGGCGGAGGGCGGCAGATGAGCCTGTCCTACCTGCGCCCCGTCGTCATCGCCGCCGGACTGGTCGCGGTCTGGCAGGCGATCGTCTCGCTCAGCGGCGTCCCCGCCTTCATCCTGCCGGCGCCCTACTCCGTCCTTCTCGCCATCGTCGAGGACGCCCGCCTCCTGGCCGGCCACGCCGGCGTCACCTTCGTCGAGATCGCTCTCGGCCTCCTGTTGGGCGTGCTGCTCGGCGCGGCCAGCGGCATCGCCATGAGTTTCTTCGTGCCCGTCCGGCGCTGGCTGTTCCCGGTGCTGGTCGTCAGCCAGGCGATTCCCGTCTTCGCCCTCGCCCCGATCCTGGTGCTGTGGCTCGGCTTCGGGATCGGCTCCAAGGTGGCGATGGCGACCCTGATCATCTTCTTCCCGGTTACGGCCGCGCTCTATGACGGGCTGCGCCGGACCGAGCCCGGCCTGCTCGACATGGCCCGGACCATGGACGCCGGCCGCTTCGCCATCCTGCGCCACGTGCGGCTGCCCATGGCCATGCCGGCCTTCGCCTCCGGCATTCGAATTGCCGCCGCCGTCGCGCCCATCGGGGCGGTCGTCGGCGAATGGGTCGGCGCCTCGTCGGGTCTCGGCGCCTTGATGATCCATGCCAATGCCCGATCCGAAACCGATACCATGTTCGCGGCGCTCTTCGTCCTCGCGGTCATGGCGGTCACCCTCTACTTCGCCATCGATCTCGTCCTCCGGCGGCTGATCACGTGGCAACCCGAAACCTACTCCAGTGACGATTGAGGAATCCGACCCATGAAAACGCTCGCTGCTTCGCTTTTCGCCCTGTTCACCCTTGCCGCGCCGCCGGCCGTTGCGGCGGACAAGCTGACCCTGCTGCTCGATTGGTTCGTCAATCCCGACCACGCCCCGCTCATCGTGGCCCGGGAAAAAGGCTATTTCGCCGCCCAAAATCTCGATGTGGAGATGGTCGAGCCCGCCGATCCCTCCCTGCCGCCCAAACTGGTGGCGGCGGGCAAGGCGGACCTCGCGGTTTCCTATCAGCCTCAACTGCACGTCCAGATCGACCAGGGCCTGCCGCTGATACGGATCGGGACCCTGGTCAGCACGCCCCTCAACTCCCTCGTCGTCCTCAGGGACGGTCCGATCAAGGCGATACCGGATTTGAAGGGCAAAAAGGTCGGATTTTCCGTCGGCGGGTTCGAAGATGCCCTGCTGGCCCAGATGCTCAAACCCCACGGCCTGACGCTCGAGGACATCACCCTGATCAACGTCAACTTTTCCCTCTCGCCGTCGATCCTGTCGGGGAAAGTCGACGCGGTGATCGGCGCCTTCCGGAACTTCGAGCTCAATCAGATGGACATCGAGGGCCGCCCGGGCCGCGCCTTTTTCCCCGAGGAGGAAGGGGTCCCGGTCTACGACGAGCTGATCGTGGTCGCCAACAAGTCCAAGGCCGGGGACGACCGCTACCGCCGTTTCATCCGCGCGGTCGAGCAGGGCACCCAATTCCTGATCAACCGCCCCGGCGAATCGTGGAAATTGTTCATCGGCACGAACAGGAAACTCGACGACGAACTCAACCGGCGGGCATGGCGGGATACGCTGCCCCGATTCGATCTCAGGCCGGCGGCCGTCGACATCGGACGCTACGAACGGTTCGCCCGATTCCTGAAGGATCAGGGCCTGATCAAATCGGTGCGGCCAATTCAGGAATACGCGATCGAGCTCAGGTAGGCTCGAGCACCGGCTCCCATTGTCTTGTCCCCGCAAAACCGCTAATTTTTCGCGGCGTCCGGGCGGCCGAACCTCTCTTGGCCGCCCGAATTAATACCGAGACGGAAGCAGGGGCTTGACGTGATCCGATCGATTGGACTGGCGGTGGTGCTGTTTGCACTTTGGCTGCTGCTATCCGGGCATTTTTCACCGCTCCTGATCGCAATCGGCGCCGGGTCATGCGTCCTGGTGGTCTACATCACCCACCGGATGAACGTGATCGATCACGAGGGTTTCCCCATTCACCTCGGCTTTGCGGCCCCGAAATATCTGTTGTGGCTGGGCTGGGAAATCGTGAAGGCCAACGTGGACGTCGTCCGGATCATCCTCTCCCCCTCCCTGCCCGTCAGCCCGACCATGTTCCGGGTCACGGCGTCCCAAGAATCGGAACTCGGGCACGTGGTGTACGCGAACTCCATCACCCTGACGCCCGGCACGGTGACCGTCGACATCATCGATGACGAATTGGAGGTTCACGCGCTCACCTCGGGCGCCGCCGACGAACTGCAAGGCGGCCTGATGGACCGCATGGTGAGCCGCATGGAAGGCACCGGCAAAAACGGCGCGCCGGAGGCAAAGGCCTGATGTTTACCGCCGCCGCCGCCGCCATTCTCGTCACCATGGTCATGGCGATCATCCGGGCAGTCAGGGGTCCGACCTTCTATGACCGGGTTGTCGCGGTGAACATGTTCGGCACCAAGTCGCTGCTGTTGATCGCGGTGCTGGGTTTTCTCATCGAGCGGCCCGAATTTCTCGATATCGCCCTGGTCTACGCACTGATCAATTTCGTCGGCGTCATCGCGGTGATGAAGTTCTTTCGCTACAGCCATCTCGGCACGCCCCATGCCGGCGACGATCTGGGAGACCTGTAATGGCCGCCGATATCGCGAGCTGGATATTCATCCTCGCCGGCAGCTTCCTGGTTGTCGCAGGCGGCATCGGGATTCTGCGGCTGCCCGACGTCTATACCCGCATGCACGCCGCCGGGGTCACCGATACGCTCGCCACCTTCCTGCTGGTCGCCGGCATGGCGTTCCAGGCCGGGTTCACCCTGGTCACGGCGAAGCTGCTGCTGATCGTCGTCTTCACGTTCTTCGCCAGCCCGACCGCGTCCCACGCACTGGCCCAGGCGGCCCTGGCGTCGGGGGTCAAGCCGCGACTGGCCGAGGACCGGCGGCCAAAGGACGGCAGGAGCCTGGATGACGGGGGCGCCGAATGAACCCCGTTGATATCTTCATCGACATCTTCCTGCTGCTCCTGATGGCCGCCGTCGCCATCGCCATCGTCCGGTCCCACCTGATGTTCGCGGTGGTCATGCTGAGCGGCATCTTCTCGCTGCTGGCGGCGGTGCTGTACGTGCACCTGACGGCGGTGGACGTCGCGTTCACCGAGGCCGCCGTCGGCGCCGGCGTGTCGACGCTGCTGTTCCTGGCGACCCTCGCGCTCACCCATGTCAACGTGGAGGAAAAGCATAAACCCGTTCGGATGGGACCGCTGGTGATCGTCCTCGCCACCGGGGCCATGCTGACCTGGGGTACCCTGGACATGCCCCACTACGGCGACCCCGAAGCGCCGGCAAACAAGCATGTGGCGCCCCGCTACATCCAGGAATCGCCCAAGGAAACGGGCCTGCCCAACATGGTGACCTCCGTGCTGGCCAGCTATCGCGGCTACGACACGCTGGGCGAGGTGGTGGTGATCTTCACCGCGGGCGCCGGGGTGCTGGTCATTCTCGGCCGCGGCCGGCGGCGGCGCCCCGGCGTCAAGGACGAAAGCGGCGACAATGGGGAGGAGGAACGCGCATGAACCGCCATTCCATCCTCCGCGTCGTCGCGAAGCTCATGATTCCCTACATCCTGCTGTTCGCGCTGTACGTTCAGTTCCACGGCGACTTCGGGCCCGGCGGCGGGTTCCAGGCCGGCGTCATCTTCGCAGCCGCATTCATACTCTATGCGCTGATTTTCGGGATCGAGAACGGCCGAAAGGTCATGCCGGCGCGGGTCAACAGGATCCTGCTGGCCGGCGGCGTCCTGCTCTACTGCCTCGTGGGCGTCGCGGGGATGTTCCTCGGCAGCGAATTCCTCGACTACAACGTCCTCGGGCCGACGCCGGTTGCCGGACAGCACTACGGCATTCTTCTCGTCGAACTCGGCGTCGGATTGACCGTTTCCTCGACCATGATCGCCATCTTCTACGTCTTCGCCGGACAGGACATCTGAATCATGGAGACGGTAATCGGCCTGTTCAACTATTGGATCGTCATCGTCCTGATGATGGCCGGCTTCTATATCGTCATCGCCCAGGAAAACATGATCAAGAAGATGGTCGGCTTGAGCATCTTCCAGGTCGCCGTCTTCGTCTTCTACATCTCGATGAGCAACGTGTTCGGCGGCACCGCGCCGATCGCCGCCGAGGGTTTCACCCTCTACTCCAATCCCCTGCCCCACGTATTGATCCTGACCGCCATCGTCGTCGGCGTCGCGACGACGGCGCTCGGGCTCGCCCTTATCGTCCGCATCAAAGAGGAATTCGGCACCATCGAAGACGACCAAATCCGGGATATGGAGGAACATGGAGAGGAAAGCGAGGCATGATTTCGGCCAACCTCCCGATCCTCCATGTGATCATTCCGCTGATCGGCGCGCCGATCTGCCTGATGTTCAGCCGCTCACCCGTCGGCGCCTGGCTCCTGGCCCTGATCATCAGCTGGTTCACCTTGGCCGACTCCCTCGCCCTCCTCCTGATCGTCTCCGGGGGAGACGTCGTCAGTTACGAAATCGGGGACTGGGCGGCGCCTTGGGGCATCGAGTACCGGGTCGATATGCTGGCCGCCTATCTGATCGTCATCGTCTCGGGCATCGGCGCGGTGACCATGCTGTACGCGCGCCAGAGCGTGGAGGCGGAGATTCCCCGGGACCGCATCTACCTCTTCTATACGATGTACCTGCTGACGTTGTCGGGCCTGCTCGGAATCGCGACGACCGGCGATACGTTCAACCTGTTCGTCTTCCTGGAGATTTCATCGCTTTCCACCTATGTGATGGTGAGCCTGGGAGCCGAACGGCGCGCCTTGACCGCCGCGTTCCGCTATCTCGTCCTCGGCACCCTCGGCGCGACCTTCTACGTCATCGGCGTCGGCCTGATGTATCAGATGACCGGCACCCTCAACATGGCCGACCTGGTGAACCGGCTGCCCGAGGTCGCCGAGACCCGGACCATCCTGGCCGCCGTCGCCTTCCTGACCGTGGGTATCGGGCTGAAACTCGGCCTGTTCCCGGTCCATGTCTGGCTGCCGAACGCCTACACCTACGCCCCCTCGGTGGTCACGGCCTTCCTGGCCGCGACAGCCACCAAAGTCGCAGTCTATGTCCTGGTCCGCATCTACTACACGCTGTTCAAGGGCGGCGTCTTCGAGACGCTGCCCGTCGATGAGATTTTGCTGGCGCTCAGTCTCGTCGCCATCGTCGCCATGTCGGCGGTCGCCATCTTCCAGACCAACGTCAAGCGGCTGCTCGCCTATTCCAGCGTCGCCCAGATCGGCTACATGCTGATCGGCATCAGCCTGGTCACCATCACGGGCCTGACGGCCGGCATACTTCACCTGTTCAACCATGCGCTGATGAAGGGCGCCCTGTTCCTGGCTCTGGGGTGCGTCTTCTTCCGCATCCGCTCGGTGAACGTCGATGACATGGCGGGCCTCGGAAAAGCCATGCCCTGGACCATGGCCGCGTTCGTCACCGGCGGTCTCAGCCTGATCGGCATCCCGCTTACCGTCGGCTTCGTCAGCAAATGGTATCTGATCCTCGCCTCGCTGGAAAAGGAATGGTGGCCGCTCGCCGCCGCCATCCTGTTCAGTTCCCTTCTGGCGGTCATCTACATGTGGCGGGTCATCGAGGTCGCCTATTTCCGCGACCGGCCGGCGGGAGCCGCGGCCGTCGGCGAAGCGCCGTTGGCGATGCTGGTGCCCATGTGGGTATTGGTCGGCGCAAATGTGTACTTCGGCATCGACACGGATCTGACCGTCGGCACGGCGCGCGCCGCGGCGACGTTCCTGATGGGAGGATAAGTTGGCCGGAGAAGCCGCGTGACGCCCGAGACCCTCTCGCAACTGGCCATCGCCGTGCCGTTGATCGGCTCGGTGTTCATCCTGCTCGCCGGGAAGTGGCCGAATCTACGGGAGGCGGTCACGCTGACGACCGCGGTGATCATGTTCGCCACCGTCGCCTCCATTACCCCCTCCGTCCTGGCCGGGGCGCGGCCCGACACGGTGCTGTGGGAAATCCTCCCCGGCCTCGCCATCCGGCTGACGATCGAACCGTTGGGGATGCTGTTCGGGCTGGTCTCATCCGGCCTGTGGATCGTCAATTCGGTCTATTCCATCGGCTACATGCGTGGAAACCGGGAAGCCCACCAGACCCGTTTCTATTTCTTCTTCGCCATCGCATTGGCGAGCGCCGCCGGCGTGGCCTTCTCCGGCAACATGCTGACCCTGTTCATCTTCTACGAGGTCCTGACGCTGTCGACCTATCCGCTGGTCGCCCACCACGGCGACCCGGCGACCATGCGGTCGGCACGGACCTACGTGGGCATTTTGCTGTCGACGTCCATCGGCCTGCTGCTGTTCGGCATGATCTGGACCTGGCAGCTGACCGGGACCCTGGATTTCAGACAGGGCGGCATCCTGGAGGGCAAGGTCGAGGGGGTCATGGTGGCCGTCCTGCTGGCGCTCTACATGTTCGGCATCGGCAAGGCGGCCCTGATGCCGGTTCACCGCTGGCTGCCGGCGGCGATGGTCGCGCCGACCCCGGTGAGCGCGCTGCTGCATGCGGTGGCCGTGGTGAAGGCCGGCGTCTTCACCGTGCTCAAGGTCGTGGTCTACATATTCGGCTATGAATTCCTCGCCGAAACCAGCGCGTCCGACTGGCTGATGATCGCGGCTGCCGGCACGCTTCTCTTTTCGTCGATCGTCGCCATGCGCAAGGACAACCTGAAGGCGCGGCTCGCCTATTCGACCGTGAGCCAGTTGTCCTATATCGTTCTCGGCGCCGCCCTGGCGACGGCCGCCGGCATCGTCGGCGGCGGCATGCACCTCGCCATGCACGCCATGGGCAAGATCACCCTGTTCTTCTGCGCCGGCGCCATCTACACCGCCGCGCACAAGACGGAAATCAGCCAGCTCAACGGGATCGGGCGGACCATGCCGGTCACCATGGGCGCGTTCGCCGTGGCGTCCCTCAGCATCATCGGCATTCCGCCCCTCGGCGGCACGTGGAGCAAGTTCCACCTGATGATGGGCGCGGCCGAGGCCGATCAGATCATTTATGTGGCCGTCTTCATGCTCTCGTCGCTGTTGAGCGCCGCCTACCTGATACCGGTCGTCACCCGGGCATTTTTGCGGCCTCCCGACACCAAATCGGCGGGCGCCGCGGCGACGGCGGAGGGCGGTATCCGGGAAGCTCCCCTGCCCTGTCTGATCGCCATTTGCGCGACGGCGGCGGGCGCCTTCGCGCTGTTCTTCTACGCCGGCGACATCGCCCGGCTTCTCGAACCCATCACGGCCAACTGACGGAGCGGCATCGACAGTGGACGACCATATGTTCCATCATCCGGACCGCAAGGCCGAGGGCGAGAAGCCCAACTGGATCGACCACCCCGGGAACGTGCGCAAGATTTTCTGGGCGCTGGCGGTGGTCTGCGCCGCCTTGCTGTCCCTCGACCTGTTTCTCCACAAGCATGACAAATTCGGCTTCGAAAGCCTGTTCGGATTTTTCGCCTTCTATGGTTTCGCGTTGCCGTTCCTGCTGGTGCTGGCGGCCAAGCAATTGCGCAAGATCGTGATGCGGGACGAGGATTACTATGATCGCTAGCATCCCGCCCGGACTGATCATGATCGTCGGCGCCGTCCTGGTGCCGTTCCTGCCCTCGCGGGTACGCGGGGCCTACATGCTGGCCCTGCCGCTGATCGGGATATGGCAGCTGTTCTCCCTGGACCCCGGCAGCTACGGCCAGATGAGCCTGTTCGGCTTCGACCTGGTCCATGTCCGGATCGACAAGCTGAGCATCGTCTTCGGCGCCATCTTCTACATCGCGGCGATCCTCGGCATCGTCTATGCCCTCCACAACGACGACCGGACGGAACAGACCGCCTCCCTCGCCTATATGGGCGCGGCCATCGGCGCCACCTTCGCCGGCGACCTGATCACGCTCTTCGTCTACTGGGAGATGACCGCGATCACTTCGGTGTTCATCATTTGGGCCGGAAAAACGGAACGCTCCTACCGGGCCGGCATGCGCTACCTGATCATCCAGGTGCTTTCGGGCGTGCTGCTGGCCGCCGGGGCGGTGGTGCTCGCCAGGGAAACCGGCTCTTTCGCTTTCGACTTCATCGGGATCGAGAGCCTGGGCGGCTGGCTGATCCTGGCGGCCTTCGGCATCAAGTGCGCCTTCCCGCTGCTGCACAACTGGGTCCAGGATTCGTATCCCGAGGCCTCGCCCACGGGCACGGTATTTCTTTCCGCGTTCACCACCAAGCTCGCCGTCTATGCCTTGGCGCGGGGTTACCCCGGCACCGACATGCTGATCTGGATCGGCATCGTCATGTCCGCGTGGCCGATCTTCTACGCGATTATCGAGAACGACCTCCGCCGGGTGCTGGCCTACAGCCTCAACAACCAGCTGGGCTTCATGGTCGCCGGCGTCGGCATCGGCACCGAGCTCGCCATCAACGGCGCCGCGGGCCACGCCTTCGCCCACATCCTCTACAAGGCCCTGCTGCTCATGAGCATGGGGGCGGTGCTCCACCGGACCGGGACCGCCAAGGGATCGGAGCTCGGCGGGCTCTACCGGACCATGCCCTGGACGACCGGGTTCTGCATCGTCGGCGCGGCGGCGGCCTCGGCCTTTCCGCTGTTCTCGGGGTTCGTCACCAAGACCATGATCCTGACCGCCGCCGCGGCCGAGGGGCATCTCGTTCCCTACCTCGTCCTCCTGTTCTCGTCCGCCGCCGTGTTCTACCACTCGGGCATCAAGATTCCGTATTTCGCCTTCTTCTCCCGCGATTCCGGCAAGCGGCCCGCCGAGGCGCCGCCCAACATGCTGGTCGCCATGGGGCTTGCCGCCGCGCTCTGCGTCGGCATCGGCGTCTATCCCGATCCCCTCTACGCCATGCTGCCGTTCCCGGTCACCTATGTGCCGTACACCACCGACCACGTCATCAGCGATCTGCAGCTGCTGATGTTCTCGGCGCTGGCCTTCGCCGTCCTTCAGCGCACCGGCCTTTATCCGAAGGAGTTGCGCTCGACCGTTTTGGATTTCGACTGGGTCTACCGGCGGCTGGGGCGCGATTGGACGGTTTTCCTCGCCGAGCGGACCAGCAACGCGCTCAAGACCGTCTATGGGGATTTCGGCGGCATGCTGAACCGGGTCATCGATGCCGTCTTCCACTATCACGGACCGAAGGGGCTGCTCGCCCGGACCCAGGAGATCGGCCAGGCGACGCTGGTGATCACCGTGGTCTTGGCGATCTTCCTGACCGCCTTTTACCTGTAGAGGCGCGGTCCGCCTCGGCCAGGACGCCGATCCCGTCCCACAGGCATCTCCGGAATAAACCGAACTCCGGAACCAGCGGGAAACCCCCCGACGGGAGCCCCGGCAATCCGCCCGCCGCGCCAAATCCGCGTTGCGGACGGGGACCTAAAAAAATTTGCCCGGCCCCAAGCGTTCTGCAAATATACGCGCCAAGCATACTGGGATGTCGCGCCGGTGCGCCACCAAACCACGGGAGATGAGGCTCGGATGTCTTCGTACAACATAAAGATGACCGTCAACGGCAAGGAGGTCACGGGGGAAGTCGAGGGCCGGACGCTCCTCGTTCAGTTCCTGCGGGAACATCTCGGCCTGACCGGGACGCACGTCGGCTGTGATACCACCCAATGCGGCGCCTGCGCGGTGCACGTGGACGGCCGCGCCATGAAATCCTGCACGCTGCTCGCGGCGCACGTGGACGGCTCGGACGTGGTCACCATCGAGGGCCTCGCCGACGGCGACAAGCTGCATCCCATGCAGGAGGCCTTTCGCGAACATCACGCGCTGCAATGCGGGTTCTGCACGCCGGGCATGGTGATGAGCGCCATCGGCCTGGTGAACGACAATCCGAACATGAGCGAAAAGGAAGTCCGGCACGGCCTCGAGGGCAATTTCTGCCGCTGCACGGGCTACCACAACATCGTCGAAGCCATTCTGGCCGCACAAGAGACGATGCGGGACTAGGGGAACACCATGTACGATTTCGAGTATCACAGAGCGGCCTCGGTCGACGACGCCAAATCCAAGTTCGGCGGCGCCGATGACGCGCGCTACATGGCCGGCGGCATGACCCTGCTGCCGGTGCTCAAGCAGCGGCTCGACCAGCCGTCCGACCTGGTCGATCTCGGCGACCTGGACGACCTTCGCGGTATCGCCGAGGACGGCGGCAACATTGTCGTCAAAGCCATGACCGTTCATCACGCCGTCAACACGTCCGATTTGGTCAAATCGAAAATTCCCGCCCTCGCCCATCTTGCCGGCACCATCGGCGATCCCATGGTGCGGAATCGGGGCACCATCGGCGGCTCGCTGGCCAACAACGACCCGGCGGCCAGCTATCCGTCCGCCGTGCTGGCGCTCGACGCGACCGTACACACGGACCAGCGGACGATCGCCGCGGACGACTTCTTCGAAGGCATGTTCACGACCGCGCTCGACGAGGGCGAACTGATCACCCAAGTTTCGTTCCCGGTTCCCGAGGCCGCCGGCTACATGCATTTCCCGAACCCGGCCTCCCGTTATCCGATTGTCGGGGTGTTCGTCGCCAAGACCTCCGACGGCGCCCGGGTGGCGGTGACCGGCGCCGGCGCCTGCGTTTACCGGGTGCCGGAAATGGAAGAGGCGCTCAACGCCGACTGGTCCCCGGACGCGGTCGCCGGCATCAAGGTATCCGCCGACGGCCTCAACGAGGATATCCACGCCAGCGCCGAATACCGCGCGCACCTGGTAACGGTCATGGCGAAACGGGCATTGGCTGCCTAAATTAGGTCGGATGTCATAATCGCGGGGAAGCGATGGGCGAAGCCGACGAAGTACTGGAACAGGCAACCGACTGGCTCGGGTCCGGCAAGAACGTCGCCCTGGCAACGGTCATCGGGACCTGGGGCTCGTCGCCGCGTCCGGTCGGCAGCCAGCTGGCGGTCGACGGCGACGGCGCCTTCGTGGGCTCCGTGTCGGGCGGCTGCATCGAGGGCGCGGTGGTCGGAGAGGCCCTGCAGTCCATCGAGGACGGGAAGCCGCGCACCCTGGAATTCGGGGTCACCAACGAACAGGCGTGGGAAGTCGGCCTCGCCTGCGGCGGCGACATCAAGGTATTGGTGGAGAAGGAAGCCGACCAGGAGATGCTGGAGCGGCTGATCTCCGACCGCCCCGTGGCCACGGTCACCGATATCGAAACCGGCGAACGCAGCCTTGTCCGTCCCGATGGCGTCGACGGCGGCCTGGCCTTGCCCGACGGCGTGGTCTCGCAGGTGCGCGAGGCGCTGCGCTCGGACGTCAGCCGGGTCATCGAGGACGGCGGGCGGACCCTGTTTGTCCGGGTGTTCAACACGCCGCTCAGGATGGTGTGCGTCGGCGCGGTCCATATCGCCCAGTCGCTGGCGCCGATGGCCGCCCTGGCCGGATTTGACGTAACGGTGGTCGACCCCCGCGGATCGTTCGCCACCGCGGACCGGTTCCCGGAGGTCAGCCTGAACGACGACTGGCCCGACGACGCGATGGACGAAATCAAGCCGGACGGCCGGACCGCGGTCGTTACCCTGACCCACGATCCAAAGCTGGACGATCCCGCCCTCGACCGGGCGCTGAAATCGGATGCCTTCTATATCGGCGCGCTGGGCAGCAAGCGCACCCACGCCTCCCGCGTGGAGCGGCTCAAGGAAGCCGGGTTCACCGACGGGGATATCAGCCGCATTCACGCCCCCATCGGGCTGGATATCGGATCCAAGTCACCCTCCGAGATTGCCGTTTCGATCCTCTCCGAGATCGTCGCCGCCAAGCACGGCAAGACCGGCGTCTGATGAAATTCGGCCCCATCCCGGTCGGCGAGGCGGCGGGCGCCTTCCTCGCCCATTCGGCGAAGCTGCCCGGCCGCAAGCTCAAGAAAGGCCAGCTGCTGAGCGAGGAAGACGTCGCGCTCCTGCAAGAGGCCGGAATCGAATCGGTCATCGTCGCCAGGCTCGATGCCGGTGACGTTCCCGAGGACGAGGCGGCGGCGGCCGTCTGCCGGGCGCTGGCGGCGGGGCCAAACCTGCGGTCCGGCGAAGCCTTCACCGGCCGCTGCAACCTGATTGCCCAGGAACACGGCGTGCTGGCCGTGGACCGGGAAAAGCTCGACCGCCTGAACCTGATCGATGAAGCGGTCACCGTGGCGACGCTCGAACCCTTCGAGGTCGTCGCGCCCGGCCAGATGGTTGCGACCATCAAGATAATTCCCTTTGCCGTCAGGCGATCCGTCCTGGACACGGTTCTCGCCGTCGCCAGCGAAGCCGACCAACTGATCAGGGTGAGCCCGTTCGGCAACAAGAAGATCGGCCTCATCCAGACGCGGCTTCCGGGACTGAAGGAGAGCGTCCTCGACAAGACGCTGGAAATCACCGAGGCCCGGGTCGCCGATTTCGGCAGTCACATCTTCCGGGAGATCAGGTGCGGTCACGATCACACCGAGGTAGCCAAATCACTGAACGCATTGAAACGCGACGGGGCCGATTTGTTCCTGATCTTCGGGGCCTCGGCGACCGTCGACCGGGAAGACGTGGCCCCGGGCGCCGTGGTCGAGGCCGGCGGCACGATCGAGCATTTCGGCATGCCCGTCGATCCGGGGAATCTGTTGTTTGTCGGCCACTGGAACGAAGCGCCGGTCATCGGGATGCCCGGCTGCGCGCGTTCCCCCAAACTGAACGGGTTCGACTGGGTGCTATGGCGCTATCTCGCCGACCTCCCGGTCACCGGCACCGACATCATGCGAATGGGGGCGGGCGGCCTGCTCAAGGAAATCAGCGAACGCGGCCAGCAGCGCGACCTCGCCGAGGCCGCCGCCGCGGCATCGTCGCCGGAGACCAGAATGGCGGCAATCGTGCTCGCCGCGGGCGCATCCCGCCGTATGGGTCCGGCCAACAAGCTGCTGGCCGACGTGGACGGCGCACCGATGGTCCGGCGGGTCGTGGAAACGGTCCTGGACGCCGTCGGCGAGGAGGTGATCGTCGTAACCGGCCATGAACCGGACAAGGTCGGCGCGGCCCTGGCCGGCCTGCCGGTGGCGCTGGTCCACAACCCGGACCATGCGAGCGGCATGAGCACGTCGCTGAGGAGCGGACTTTCGGCGCTGCCGGACGGCATCGCGGCGGCGGTCATCTGCCTCGGCGACATGCCGCTGGTCACCGCCGGGCACATCAGGGACCTCATACGGGCGTTCGATCCCGTGGAAGGCCGCGCCATCTGCGTGCCGGTTCACGGCCGGAAACGCGGCAACCCCGTTCTCTGGGGCGCGCAGTTCTTTGGTGAAATGCAGCATTTGAGCGGCGATGTCGGCGCCCGCCACCTGCTGGAGGACCACGCCGACAAGGTCCATGAGGTGGTCATCGAGGACGATGGCGTGCTTTTCGACGTGGACACCCCGGAGCGCCTCGCCTCATTGGCCGACAAGAGCAACTCCGCGGCTTAAGCCGGACTACGGTACGCGTGTCGCGGCTCACCCTCACCCTGGTCAATTCCCTGTGGGAAATGACCGACCTCTCCCAAAGGGAGAGGGGGCTTGCCGTGCGTCCCCTCGCCGCATCGTAACACCGATCAATACACACAAGGGTTAGGGTGAGGGGGTGGGACGGTACAGGCCGGCGTCAGTTCGTCGCCGGCGGCGGCCCCGGCGTTTCGCCGCCGCGGCCCATGACCCGGTCGACGAAATCGGCGGCGCGCTCCCGCGCACCGAAATCGAACAGATCGTTGTGGCCGGCCGCCGGCAAATGGACGAACTCCTTCTCGGCCGAGATCAGATCGAACAGGCGCCGGCCGAAGCGGATCGGGATCGTCCTGTCGCGGCCGCCGTGGATGACCATGACGGGAATCCCGAGCCCGCCGATCTTCGACGCCGAGTCGAACCGGTCCTTGACCAGCCGCCGGGCCGGGACGATCGGCAGCCGATACTGGGCCATATCCGGGATCGAGGTGAAGGGCGCCTCGAGGACCAAAGCGCCGATGGGATGGCGAGACGCGGTCTCCACGGCGACGCCGGTGCCCAGGGATTCGCCGTAGAGGACGATGCGCCGGGGTTCGATTCCCCGCCGCGAAACGAATGACATGGCGGCGTCGGCGTCGGCATACAACCCCTGCTCCGTCGGATATCCCGGATTGGGCCCGTATCCGCGATATTCGACCAGAAGGACGCCCCTCCCCTCACGCAGAAACGGCGCGACCTTTTTTGCCCGATGACCGATATGACCGGCATTGCCGTGGAAAAGAACCAGGGTCCAGTTGTCGTTCCGCGGCGGGCTCCACCAGGCGGCGAGCGGCAACCCGTCGCCGGTCTCGAGGCGCACGACCTCGAACTCGGGGACGCCGAAGGACGCGGGATCGAGATGCGCCGAACTCGGAAAATAGATCAGGTTCCGCTGGCCGAGATAAAGCGCCGCCACAAGCAGCCCATAGACCGCGATGGCCGCCACAAGGACTTGCATCACTGCCGTCACTCTCCGCACCCTGAAGCACCTGCATCGATGCCGACCGGAAATCCCCGGAGCCCATTGCGCCGGACCTTCGCGAGCCTCAAAACCCTATCACGCCGATACGTTGTCGGGAATCGGTCAGCGCGACGGCGGCGCCGGGGAGGCGGCGCACTGAAAATGAGCCCGCGTCGGCGTCATCAACGGGCACTCCAGGTACTCGTGATGGCTGAAAACAGCCTGTTTTCCGAACCGGCCGCATTCCCGGGCCGCCATGGCGAACAGGGCCTGCTGGGTCATCGTCTGGCTGCTGTAGCAGATCTGCAGTTCCGAACGATCCTTCAACTCACGCCCGAACCCCGGACGTGAGCGGTCGAATTCGTTCGCGGTGAAGATGTACGCCTCCCGCTCGCAGGCGGCGAGAACCACGAGAAACAGGAGCAACGCAACCGGTTTGAAATAGCGCGGCATCCCATGTCTATAGCGGGCGCCGGCGAATTGCACAACCGGCCCCTATCCCGCCCTCGTCATCGGGGAATCGGAGGCTATACTCCGGTCGCATGCCGGCCCCGCCAACCATCGCCCTCAGCATCCTGGATCAATCGCCCATTCGGACCGGCGGCACCGGGGTGGAGACGCTTCACGAGACGCTTCAACTCGCGCGGCGCGCCGACGAGCTTGGATACACCCGCTACTGGCTGGCCGAACACCATGCCACCGCCTCGTTGGCGGGGCCCGCGCCGGAAATCCTGGTCACCCGCATCGCCGGTGAAACGGAGACTATCCGCGTCGGCACCGGCGGCGTCATGTTGAGCCACTACAGCCCGCTGAAGGTGGCGGAAACCTTCCGGGTGCTGGAGGCCCTTTATCCGGGACGCATCGATCTGGGCATCGGACGGGCGCCGGGCTCGGATCAGATCACCGCCGCGGCATTGGCCTACGGATCGGCAATCGGCGTCGAGTACTTCCCGGCGCGGGTCGCCGATATGATGGCGTTCCTGTCCGGCGCCCCGCCGCCGACCGAGGCCTTCTCGGCAATCGACGTCAGCCCGAAGACGTCGACGCTTCCGGATTTGTGGCTCCTCGGCTCGAGCGACCAAAGCG
Source organism: uncultured Rhodospirillaceae bacterium (assembly GCA_964620095.1). Classification (GTDB taxonomy): domain Bacteria; phylum Pseudomonadota; class Alphaproteobacteria; order Rhodospirillales; family UBA2165; genus JAJDXO01. The sequence goes on from CAZUGT010000357.1 coordinate 22,324, forward strand.
CCCTGCTGGCGGCGCAGTTCGGGCTGAATTTCGCCTTCGCCCAGTTCATCACGCCCGAGGGCGGTGAGCGCATCATTCGCGGATTCCGGCAGCATTTCCGGCCGTCGGACCTGGTTCGCACGCCGGAAACGATCCTTGCCGTGTTCGTCATCTGCGCCGAGACCGAGGCCGAGGCGGCCCGGTTGGCGAAGAGCCGCGACCTGAGCCTGGTGCAGCGCACCCGGGGCGGCTTCATGCCGTTTCCCTCGCCCGGGGAAGCGGAAGCGGAAGAATCCGGCTATACCGACCGGGAAATCCGGTTCATCGCGGCCAATCGATCGCGAAGCCTTTATGGGGATCCCGATCAATGCCGCGATATTCTGACCGGCATGGCGGAGACCTACGGCGCGAATGAAATCATGGTCCTGACCATCACCCACGACCCCGGCGCCCGGCGCCGGTCCTATGAACTCCTGGCCGATGCCTTCGGCCTGTCCCCGGCTGGGCCGAGCGAAAAACATGCCGCGCCGGCGGGCAAATAATCGCTGGGGCGCCAACAAAATCTTTCCTCGGTGCCCTTTCGCCGGTGTAGACTCGCGCCAAATTCCCCGTTGGATGGGCATTTGGCGTGCGGCGAGCGGGTTTCATCGATGCTGGATCGGATACCAGGGTTCCGGCCGCGAGATCGCGGCGCCGCAACGGCGCGCGCGGCCTGACGCCTTCGATCCTTGGGCTGCCGGTCCTGGGGCTGCTGATCCTGTTCACCGGGCTTGTTTCCCCCCTTCGCGCCGAACCCGTCGATCTTGAACTCGTGCTTGCGACCGACGTGTCCCGCAGCATCGACGAGGTGGAGGCCCGCCTGCAGCGGGAAGGCATTGCCGCGGCGATCCGCAACCCGGCGGTCATCGAGGCCATCCAGGGCGGATACCGCAAGAAGATCGCCGTCGCCTATATCGATTACTCGAACCACGGGGCGACCCTGATGGTCGTCGACTGGACCGTCATCGACGGGCCCGCCGCGGCCGAGGCCTTCGCGGCCCGATTGACGTCGGCGGAGCTCAACTTCGGCCGGCGAACCTCGATCAGCGACGGCATCGCCGTCGCGATCAGGCTGCTCGAGGAAAACCGGTATGAAGGCCGGCGCCGGGTCATCGATGTCGCCGGCGACGGCCCGAACAACGACGGCGCGCTGGTCACGCAAGCCCGGGACGCGGCGATCAAGAAGCGGATCACCATCAACGGCCTGCCGATCATCAATCAGCGCGGTGGATTCGGCGGTCAGTTCAACCTCAAGGACCTGGACGACTATTATCGCGGTTGCGTCATCGGCGGCCCCAACGCATTTCTCGTCGTCGCCAATGATTTCCCCGATTTCGCCCGCGCCATCCGCCGGAAGCTGATCTTCGAAATCGCCGGCGCCGCGCCGCCGGCCCATGGCGGCACGTCGCACGCCCTCCTTCGCCGCGCCCAGATCAGGCTGAACCAGGGATACGTCTATGAGCGGGGGTGCGACATCGGCGAGCGCCTGTGGCGGCGGCGATGGGGCGGTTCGCTCTTCGATAGCAACTAGGGGCCGCGGGACGAACCGATGATGGCGCTGGAGAGAGGGGAAACCATCGGCCTTTGGGCGGCGGCCTTCGTCGTCTCGGAGGACGCCTTGAGGGATCGCTTCATATCGCTTACCGGCAGCAGCCCGGACCAGATTCGCGACGGCATCACCGACCCGGCGTTTCTCGTCGGGGTGCTGGATTTCATCCTCGGGCACGAACCGGACCTGCTCGGCTTTTGCGAACGGCACGGGCTGGAGCCGACGGAACCCGCCGAGGCTAGGCGCGTCCTCGCCGGGCCCGAAACGGAGAGTTGAGGTTGGCGGCAGGCGGAACGCCGGCGTTCACGAACTCTCATCGGCCCGCCGTTAGCGGAAGCAGGCGGGATTCGGTTACCCTGACATAAACTTTGTGCTTTGGAGAGATTTTGGGTCGTTCGCCAAGTTGCCGCTTTACTCTGGCCGCCATGTGAACAGTTGGTCTCGGCTTACCAATGTCGCGCCAATCTCTTGAGCCATTGCGGTAGCCTCAGGCGTGTAACTAGGTGCATTCGTAACGGCAAATAGTCGCGCATCTGGTTTGTCATACGATTCGCGCGCGCGAGCGAGGTCTTCAATAGGTGATTTATCCATAGAGCCGCGGGACTGGGTGTGCTTGCACTGAATGATGAATTCCAGCCCACTCTCCGGAATCTCGCCAATTGCGTCTGCCCCGCCATCCCATGATCGCTGGGTTGGTTGGGCTCGAAGTCCCAACTGTCTTAGCCGACGTATCACCCAGCGCTCAAACTCCACCGGCTCTAGGCAATCGATATCTTCCGGAGTCAGTTCCGTATCCACCTCAAAGCGAGCTTGGTCAACGTCCGACCTACCGTCATTTGCCGGCTCTTTGTGAACAACCGTCCCCTCATAAAGATCTTGAGCGTCTCGGTCCTTGTTGACCGGTGGTATTAACATGTCCTGACTCAGCGACCGCTTACGCTCCAATAACTCATGGATTCTCTCGTCGAAACTGTGTGCCGGCAACTCAGGATGGAGGGCTTGGAGCACGTATACGTGGACGGGCTTCTCTTGCCCAATCCGATATACGCGGTCTGTACATTGATCCTCTACTGCCGGATTCCACCACCTCGACAAATGGATCACGTGGTTGGCCGCAGTAAGCGTGAGCCCCACACCGCCAGCCCGCGGCGAGAGGATCATCACGTCAAATCCCTTTCTATCCTCAGATTGGAATTGATTGACGCGCTCCTGGCGTTTTCTACCCTCCACGCTGCCGCTAATTATCATTGGCTGATTTGGAAGCGCGTAGCGGCGCCTAATGAAACCAGCCAAAATGGGCTGCATCTCCAGCGACTCCAGGAAGACTAGCGCTTTCTCCTGCTTGGATTGAATTTCATCCAACACCTCAAACAACGTCCTCAGTCGAGCCGAATCGTCGATATAGCTGGGATACTCCCCTTGTTCAGGATGGTAGGGATGGAGGGATATACTTCGTAACTGTTGAAGCGCCTTGAGCATTCGCCCTGGGGCACGTTCGTGCTTGGCGGACACTATGGCATCGCTGTAAGCGCTCTCTTGCACCTCGGGCATGAAGTTCTGTTTGATGTGGATTGTCTTCGAGGGAAGGCTATCAAGCTGTCCGCTCTTCATCCGGCGGAGCATAACGGGCTCAACTCCATCTCGCGGCTCACATAGAAGAGACTTCAGTTCCTGAAGTGCCTCGGGGTCTTCGTCCTTTTCATACTTGGCACTGAATGATTTTAGATCGGCGAGCAGGCCAGGTTCCAAGGTATCAACTATGCACCAGAGGTCCGCGAGCCGGTTCTCGATTGGCGTCCCTGTCATCCCAACCGCGAAATTTGCGTTCATCGCCTTTGCCGCATTTGTTATCAGCGAACCTGGCGTCTTCGTCTTCTGAATTTCATCAAATACGATTGCAGCGAACCTGACGGTTCCAAAACTTAGCTGGTAATCTCTCAGTGTTTCGTACGTGGTAAGCACCCAGCTCGCGCGCTGAATTTCATCAATTCTCAAACTTGCTCGACCAAGATCTACGTCTTTCCCCCTGCCATCCCCTTCGCGCAGATCGCGGAGGAACGGATTGTATGCCCGAACCGGCTCACCCAACCCACCGTCAGACAAGTGAATTGAATTTTCCTGCTCCCAGTTTTTTAAGAGGCCAGTTGGAGCAACAACGAGCAAAGGCGCGCGCCTTAGTGTTCGCTGATTCATTCCCTCTTGAAGCCACGCAAGGAATGACAACGCCTGCAAGGTCTTGCCCAGTCCCATGTCATCGGCGAGCAGCACTCCCTGCTGACCAGCACGCCACGCGTTTTGAAGCCACCTCAGTCCTATCTCCTGATGGTTCTTTAGCGTCGACCGAACCTTGCTAGGTACAAGGGTTGAAGAACCCCCGGCGCGTGGCGCAATCAATCGACCCGGAGCGCCATCGTCGAGATAATCTTCGATTACTAAGACCGTTGGCCCATCAACCGACTCTTCATCAACTGTCTCGTGATCGGTTGAGTCATTCCTATCAGCGCTCAGCTCTTTTTCGAGCCCGTCCAGAGCTATCAGAGTGTCGCGTGTGGCGGGGATTGATTCGCCATTCCACTCTATTGTCGGGGACGAAGCACTGATGGCGTCTTCGATCTTCGTCCGAATGTTCGGAATCTCGTCTTGGGGTATGAAAATTGTTTTATCCCCGACCCGTAGTCCGAACTCCTCGGGCAACCATTTGTCCGCAGTTCTCTTTACCCAGGGCAATACAGGTGGCTGCCAGATACCCACGTCCAGCACGCGCCGCGAGTACTCGGATGTCTCGATGAATACGCGCTCAAGCGATTCATCATCCGCCTCATCTCCCATCGCTTGCCGGAGAAATGTACGTGGGTTTCGTACGAACTCGCGCTTGGTTTCATCGTCAGCATCTTTAGCTGAGCGAACTACTCTGAGAGCCTCTCGCACCGGTTCATCCAGTACGACAACCCATCCGTCTTTCAGCGCATAGCGGTCACGGTCGGACGTGAAGAAACGGTCGCTTGCAAAATATTTTTGCTGCTTAGGGGGTAACAACTGCGCTGCTTCAGAAACGAGTTCCACGCTCCCTTCGTCTTCTAGATCTTCAACATCGGTGTTTGACGACGTATTGGGCCCAAACAGTACGGGGTCAAAATCAAACCTCCCGCCTTCTGTTGTAAGCGAAAGCGAAAACGCAGAGGCATGCATTACTCGGATCGTTGATAGATGCTGGTCCGGCCGGACGCCCTCAACCCCCTGAACCAACAATGCCTCTTGTACATCTGCCCAGGCTTTGAGCCGTTCTGCGCTGTCCGTCTCTTTTGGATTGGAGAATTTCTCAATTCTCTCGACCAAATCGAACAATACGGCAGGTATGCGGTATTCACGCGAGCCAACCCTCAGAATGGCGCCAGTACGCCCAATTCCGGGTACGGGTTGGTTGCTTTCCGACAACCAAACGGCCGATACGTCAAAGTCCTCGAAGCCAATAGCCCCCTGTGACCGGACCTCTAGAACGTACGGGGGAGGACTAGGGAGTCCTAGTCCTGCTGCTTCAATGCCAGATAGCTCGGAAATACGTTCGTGGGAAACTTCTATCCCAAATTCATCGACACCAGCATCTTCTTCATCCACCCAATTTAAGAGTTGGTAAATTGAGTTTAACCGTCCCGATGTCACACGGTCTGACCATTCAGCCAATGGAACTGGCCTAGGCTTTCCGACTAGGGACTTCTCGTAAACTTCAAACCGAACAGCCTCTGGACGAGCCGAGTAAGAAATAGACAGAGAAGCCATTCCCTACCCCCCTCTCGGCATATAGTCAGATCGGCCTAATGAAACGTTTGACGTGTTTTCTCGAATGAAGCTCTCGACACGCTGCTGCCATGTGCCGTTGGCTGACGCTGCGTGGATGGTCCCGCCGTTATCCGAACCATAATCGACTTCGTGCTTCTTGTACCTGTCAAGATTCTCCAGCCCCTTATAGAGTTGGGGGGCATGTTCACTATTGGGAAGCCAAATGTGACATTTGCCGTTGTGGCTCCAGTCCGCAACAGTCAGCCCGCCAATCTTCATTATGAGTAGTGCGTGATTGTCCGCAGTACCCTTTCTATCCAGGCGGCCATACAGCGTTGTATCATCAAATAGCTGTCTCGCACGTCGCGCACCCTGAGGGCCAAAGACAACCCAAGCCTCGCTCATATATCCTTTATCGAAATAGGCTGTCCAAAACGCCTTTCTATACCTCCACTGGTAGGCATAAGCGGTCCCATCGACAACCTCGAGGTACTGTCGTAGTGCAAGGCCAGTCAGCCACCCCCGCATGACCGCCGTGGAACTCTCCGAAATATCTATCCATTTCCCAGGGTGTAACCGCGGATCATCGAGAAGGGTCAGCAGAATTTGTCGGCTCTGGTCTTGGACTCCCTTCGGACATGCGGCCGGTCTGTCCGACCAAGGGATAAGAAGTGATTCCGCAAAAACCGAACGCAGGTGGGCAAACTGAAACTCTGAATCCGCATTTGCCCACTCCATTAACTTTGAGAGCAAAGCGTCTAGATTTTCACTTTCTGCAACCAAATTCGAGTAGCGCGCTAGTGCGGACTTAAATGAATCGGCTCCCAATCCGAGGGTCGATATCTCGCCTTCAACCCCCAGTTCGATGAGCGTTTGGTGAACGGGCCTGCTGTCGTCCAATACCGCCTCCGCAATGCGGCCCGGTGCGTGTTCAGGATCAAACAAGGCAACCTTCTCATGCCGGTCGGACCAAACCCAATTGTGTTCGTGCAGCACCTTGACGATTTCGTCAGCGAATTCACGGATCAATTGATCAGACTGATCAAAGAAACGCAGATACGCGCCGATTAGGTTTCGATAATTCTTCTGTCGATCCTTTGTCCGCAACCAACCGAAATAGGCTCTCACAACATCAGGATCGTTTTTCAACTCCAATTGTGGGAGCCAAAAACCCCACGGGATTTGGCGCCAATCACGATCTGAGATTTCGTCATGCCTGCGATCTTTGACGAGCCGTTGTACTCTAAGGCACGTCGCACGTAGCTCTTCCGGCTTTGGCAATTCGGCCGCACCCGAGAACATTCGCTCTGTGGCCTCGGCCTCCGACTGCATTTTTGTTTTGGAGGGAAGGTTTGATCGCGTGAACCGCTCCGCGACGTACTCGAGTTTCCCAATGGCGGCTCGCAGACCCACCATTAGTTCTTCTCCAAACTCGACTCGATAAATTCAATAATCTCGGGTGTAAGGGATTTCATTATGAACCTTATGTCGATGCGCCGGAGCTCGGCGTACCACTCATCTCTAGATTGCCCAGATTGCTGAGCGATCTGCCTACGAGCCTCGTACCCAGCCACTCCTAGCAGGTGTTGATCATTGTCGTTGCGAAGCTCGTTTAGCAGCGGGCTTTTACTAGTGATCTGTTTGAAAGTGGAAATTGCACGCTCAGCCGAGAGTATCCAATTGTCTCTTCGCGATCTGGGATCGAACGGATCGGGATCTGTGTGCCCTTCAATGAAGATTGCTTCAAGCGGGGTACCGACAATCTTTGGGCATTCTAAAGAAAGTCCAGTGTTTGGTTTCGCGTAACACGGAACCACCTCTTTGAGTGCTAACGCGACATGCCCAATTATTTCCACGCCGTTTACGGTCAGATCGGACGAGCCTTTCTCAAATAAGACATCCGCCGCTAACCGAAGAACCCCATTCTCCTTGTCAATGATTACTTCTACCCCCCGCCTATCGAGACGATCTTTGAGACTATCGAGGATGACGTCACGTGCTTTCCTTGACCCCAGGCTCGCCTCATTTATGGTCTTTTGCTTCTGCTGAGCCTCACGAAGACTCTCGTTTATGGTCTTTTGCTTCTGCTGATCCTCACGAAGCCTCTCATTTATGTTCATTTGCCTCTCCTGAGCCTCACGAAAACTCAAGGCAAACGCCATAAGCATTATTATGAAGATGAACAGCATGCCGACCATGAGGTCGGTCATCGAGATGAAGTAGCTGTCGTCTTCTTCAGCGAGATGCGTTGCTCTCTCAGTCGCCATGAGATCCTACCCTCCCGCGCATCTTGTTCGAATGATCATCATTCTGCTGGGACGCCTTGGTTGTTCTCCTGCAGTTCGACGAGTTCTTCGACAGATTCTTCGAGAGACTTGATGCCAGCTCCCAGCGAACCAACTGCCCGCTGAAGGTTGGTATCGAGTTCGGTCACAAACTCCTGAACGTTCTGCCTATAGAGGTCTGCACCGCCTACTAATTTGTTCACTACCTCTCCGAGACTCTCGTCCACGTTCTCAAATCTTGATTGATAGTCGGCCCAAGATGTTTGCATGATCTCCACTGCGTCGGAGATTTCGCTCGACAGACGTTGTAGGTGCTCTTGCGTACCGTTGAAGCTTTGCCCGGCGTTATCAATCGCCTCAGCGGTGGAGGCTAGTCGTTCCGACACCGAGTTTAGCGGTGACGTGGCTGATCGAAGTTCGTCTATTGTCTCTCCGGTAACTTGCGTAATTTCGCGAACGCGACTGGCAACATCTTCAAAAGCCGACCTCTGGGCCGATAGCTTCGTTTCCAGGCTTTCGACGGCAGCTTCAAATCGCCCGATCTGGTTCGAGAGTGGTGCAACTTGTTCTCTGAATTGGGAGGATGCTTCCCGCATTTCATCCGCAAATGCTCCAGCAGCGTTGGACGCTTGAGACTGGAGTTGGCCGCCGATTGCTTCGAAGGCAGTTTCCATCTTCGAAGTCGCCTCTGCGATTTTTTCACCGAACGCGCCACTCGTTGAGTTGACCTGCTCAACTACTCCGCTCAACGAGCCTTTTATCTCGTCGAGGGTAGTGACCAGTGCCTCCATTTCCTGGCCTGCTCCTTCTTTCAGGTTATCGCGGAACGAATTAGCCATGTCGGCGATTGCATCTTGGTTCATCTCTCCTAAGTTGCCCGACAGTTTCTCTAGAGCGTCCCGGAGTGGCCCTAGGGCGCTTTCTAGGCTTCCGGTCATGGTTTCTCGCAGCCGCTCTTCCATCACCTTGCCGACTTCAATAGCAAATTCTGTATTAAACCTCTTCAACTCGGCGGTCTGGTTCTCCAACTCGCGTACCTGTCGGAATGCTACCGACTCCGCAGAGGTCCAGAGCATCCCCTTCTCAAGCGCTTCCCCCAAACGTTCAAAGCGGCGTTGCAACGTCTGCGATATCGTCCGATAGAATAGAGAAAGAAGGATCGACGCCGCGAGACCAACAATGGACGTCATGAACTTGAATGTTGCTGCGTTGAGAAGATGGCGAAGGCTCTCCTGTGCACGTTCAACACTTCCACTAACCACCCCTTGGCTTGCAAAATATATTGCTGCTACGAGGCCTAAAAAGGTGAACAGGAGCCCGAATCCGACAAAGTAGTTCGGCAACGCCTGCAAAAAACGGAGGGTCTTGCCCGAGGCCTCGGCCCCGCTCAGGTTGAGGTAGTCCTGGGGTCGAGCCGAGTTACGAATTGTATCATCGTCGCCCGCCGGCATGGTTAGTGTTTCGGTGAACTCAATCCATCCGTGCCGCAAATATTTCGGCTTCCTGAGTTCTTCATTTAGAAGGCCGTAGCCCTCCGTGAATTCCGAGAAAGAACCGTTTACACGCCGCACCATTCGGGTCAGTCGCGAAACGGTCCGCCACATCGGAACGATTTGCCAGATCATCGCCAACAACACGACGACGGCTAGCGCGATCATGATGAGGGAAATCCCGATAGCCAACTCTGGCCCTTTGAACAGCTCGAAGAGCGGTTCAACAAAGTCCAGCATGATGTTGAGCCACGCCTTTATGGCTGGCCAGGTAAACTCTGTTGGCATTGGAAATTCTCTCCCCAGATCGAACTAATGGCTATGTTTTCAATTATTTGGTGTCCGGTCCAGAAAGAGATGAATGCTTCCAGCGTTTGTGCCCAAGCGAATGAGAAGACACAACATGTGGATAGAAATCATTCGCCCCCAGTATGAGCGGTCTGTTGCGCGACCCGATCAGGCTAACGAACTCCCACCGACCCCGGCTTAATCTCTCTCCCCACACCCCCGTCATCGGCCTAGAATACCCGATCCAAGGGTTGGTCCACAGGTTACGCTTCCATGCCGACAGCCTTGATGACCGGGATGCGCAAGGCGACCGCGGAGTTGGTCCGGTCGAGCGCCGGCCGGTTTCCCGATGGGAAAGGCTGGGCACATGCCCGGTGAACGGATGCTGACCCGCCGGATTCCGTCCTCGGGCGAGGAAATCGGCGTCGTCGGGCTCGGCACGTACCGATCCTTCGATACCCGCCTCTCCCCGCCGAAGCGGGCGAACCTGACGGAGGTGCTCGATCTTCTGTTCGGCGCCGGCGGATCGGTCATCGATTCCTCGCCCATGTACGGCAGGGCGGAGAGCGTGGTCGGGGAACTGCTCCAGCAAATGGGCGCCCGCCGGAACGCATGGATCGCCACGAAGGTCTGGACACGGGGCAAGGAGAAGGGAATCCGCAAGATGACCGGCTCCCTGGCCAAGCTTCGGACCGGCGACATCGAACTCATGCAGGTGCACAACCTGATCGATTGCGACGATCACCTGGACACCCTGCGCGGCTGGAAAGCGGAAGGCCGCATCCGCTATATCGGGATCACCCACTACACCTCCTCGGCATTGGGAGAGCTGATGGGGTACCTGAGGCAAGGCGGGATCGACTTCGTTCAGTTCCCCTATTCCATCGCCGACCGCAGGGCCGAAGACGGCTTCCTCGCCCAATGCGCCGACCTGGGCGTGGCGACCATGGTGAACCGGCCGCTGGAGCAGGGAGGCCTGCCTCGTCGCGCCCGGGGTCCGCTGCCCGGCTTCGCGGCCGAGATCGGATGCCGGAGCTGGTCCGAGTATTTCCTCAAGTATCTGCTGGCCGATCCGGCGATCACCTGCGTGATACCCGCCACCGGCAACCCGGATCATATGCGCGAGAACCTGCGCGCGGGCATGGGAGAGATGCCGGACCGCGACCTGCGCCGCCGGATGGCGGCTCATATTCACGGGTGAGGACCGGCAATGGCCGCATCACGCACCCCGGGCCGCCGGCTCAATCGCATCCTCTTCGGGCTTATCGTCCTGTTCGCCCTGCTGTACCTGATCTGGCCCTACGGCACGCTCGCCCGATTGTGGCTGGCGTTGAAGGCCGAAGACCGTTCCGTCGTGGAACGCATGGTCGATTGGCCCTCGGTCAGGGACGGATTCGAGCTCGACGTCATCCGGTTTCTCCGCCGGCAGGCGTCAAGGCGGATTTCCATTGCCGGCGGGCGGCTCGGCATCAGCCTGTCGTTCGAAAACAGCAATATCGGCCGGCCGCTCGCGGAGCGCCTCGCCACGCCCGACGCCCTTGTTCTCCTGTTCAACCGGCCGCGGATTCTTGAGTGCATCGGCCAGAACGTGGGATTGGGCGATGCCGAGGCCATCGCCGCCAAATGCATGCCCGGGCCTTTCCCGGCCGCGGCCGGCGGCCCGGCGGCCGCGAGATTCGATCCGCCTAATGTTCCGGGAATTTTCGAAAAAACCGGTTATGCTTTCTTCACCGGTTTGTTTGAATTCCGGTTGAACCTGAAACATGACGGCGTACCCATGGACATTCGGCTGCACCGCCAGGGATTTGGGTGGAAGGTGACGCGGATCGCGGCGTCCTTCGCGGAGGTCGAGCCCGATGGGCGATGACCGTTTCGAGGAACGCCGGCGGCCATCAACGGTTCACTGAACGGGTGATGCCATGACCGAGAACGATCGCGACCAGGCGCAAATCGCCGAAGGCGCCCATACAGATTTCAGCGAGGATATGAGCTATGGCGATTATCTCGACCTGCCCAAGCTGCTCGGCGCCCAGAACGCGCTCACCACGCGCCACGACGAGATGTTGTTCATCATCATGCATCAAACCGCCGAGCTATGGATGAAACTCGTCATCCACGAGCTGGGCGCGGCAATGGAGCAAATTCGCCGGGACGAGCCGCAGCCCGCCTTCAAGATGCTGGCCCGGGTTTCGCGGATTCAGGCGCAGCTCATTCAGCAATGGGACGTCCTGTCCACCCTGACGCCGACGGAATATCTGACCTTCCGGGACGAACTCGGCCATTCGTCGGGGTTTCAGTCCCATCAATACCGGACCATCGAGTTCCTGCTCGGGAACCGCCACGCGAAGATGATCGAGCCCCACCGCCACGATCCGGAAATCCTGGGCGGCCTCGAAAGCGTTCTGAACAGCCCCTCGCTCTACGACGAGGTCATCGCCCTCCTCCATCGCCGCGGCTTCGAGATCGACCCGTCGTGCCTCGAGCGGGACTGGCGGAAGCCCTATGCCGCCGACGAAAGCGTTCAGCGGGTGTGGATGGAGATCTACCGGGCGCCCGAGGAACATTGGGAAGAGTACGAGCTGGCCGAAAAACTGGTGGATCTCGAAGACTGGTTTCAGCAATGGCGGTTCCGGCATATGAAGACCGTCGAACGGATCATCGGATTCAAGACCGGCACCGGCGGCACCGCGGGCGTCGGCTACCTGAAGCACGCCCTCGACTTCTACTTCTTCCCCGAACTCTGGCAGGTTCGGACCGAGCTGTAACCGCCCCCGCCCGCCCCGGGAATCCGCGCTACGAGTGTTGCGGCGATGAGGACGGCGCCGGGTTGGGGGAATTTCCATATCACCCTCACCCTGGTCAATTCCCTGTGGGAAATGACCGACCTCTCCAGAGGGAGAGGGAGCTTGCGGTGCGTCCTCTCGCCACATTGGGTTCCCTCTCCCCCTTCTTTCCAGCCTTCGTAGCCGAAGGCTACTTCGGCGGAGTAGGCCAGGGGGAGAGGGTTAGGGGGAGAGGGTTAGGGTGAGGGGGTTGTTTGGGTACAGTCCAGACCCTAGGTCACCATGCCGCGCCGGCTGTATTTCTCCCCGGTCCAAACCCCCGAGGCCAGCACGTCGCGCAGGATCTCGGCCGCATCCCAGACGTCGGCAAAACCCAGATAGAGCGGCGTGAACCCGAAGCGCAGGATATCGGGCGCCCGGAAGTCCCCGATGACGCCGCGCTCGATCAACGCCTGCATGACCGGGTAGCCGTTCGGATGGGCGAAACCTGCCTGGCTGCCTCTGATTTCCGGAGAACGGGGCGATATCAGCTCCAGGCCGAAGTCGCCGCACGTCGCCTCCACCCGCTCGATAAACAACTCGGAAAGCTGAATGGATTTCCCGCGAATCGCGCTCATGTCGGCCTCGATCATCAGATCGACGCCCACTTCGAGGGCGGCCATGGCGATGATCCCCGGCGTTCCGCAGAGATAGCGGCCGACACCATCCGCCGGCTCATAATCCGGCAGAAAATCGAACGGCCTGGCATGGCCGATCCAGCCGGAAAGCGGCTGTTCAAAAGCGTTCTGGTGACGCTCGGCGACGAACAGGTATGCCGGCGCGCCGGGGCCGCCATTGAGATACTTGTAGCCGCATCCCACGGCCATGTCGGCATTCGCGGCATTGAGATCGACGGGAACCGCGCCCGCGCTGTGCGACAGGTCCCAGACCATGACCGCGCCCGCCGCATGGGCGGCCTCCGTCATCGCCGCCATGTCGTGCATCTCGCCCGTCCGGTAATCCACCTGTGTCAGGCTGACGACGGCGGTATCGCCGTCGATGGCCGGAACGATGCCGGCCTTTTCCACCATGCGGAGTTCGTGGCCGGGAGCCGCGCCGGTCACCCCCTGGGCGATGTAGAGGTCGGTGGGGAAATTGCCGATCTCGGAAACGATCTTCGTCCTTCCCGGACGCATCCGGAGCGCCACCGAGAGGACCTTGTAGAGATTGATCGAGGTGCTGTCGGCAACCACCACCTCTCCATCACCCGCGCCGATCAGCCGGGCGATCTTGTCGCCGAGCCGGTTTGCGTAGTCCATCCAGCCATGCTTGTTCCAGGACTTGATCAGATCCCCGCCCCACTCCTTTCGCACCAATTCCTCCAGGCGCGCGGGCGTCGCCCTGGGAAGCGGACCAAGGGAATTGCCGTCGAGATAGATCACGCCGGCCGGCAATTCGAACGCTTCCTTGAACCGGCCGAGGGGGTCGCCGGCATCCAGCCGTTCGGCATCGGCGCGGATGGCGGCCCCGGTCATGGGTTCGGGCGCGCCGGCCGTCCGGCGACGGCCCCGCCGGGTTCGCGCGGCGCGTCCTCCTGGATATAGTGCTTGCCCGGCAATGTGACCTCCTCCCGGTTCGGCGAGACCCATAGGTTAGTCGGACCGCCGGGACCGTCCAACCCCAATCGGCGGCTCGACATCCCAACGTCACGCCGTAAGGTGCGTGGATGAGCAACCCCACCGCAGGCTCCGAACCGATGGACGCGCGCGCCCTCAATCGCCGGGTCTGGCAACTCACCGGCCCCATCATGTTGGCGAACCTGTCGGTCCCGCTGCTGGGCGCGGTCGATACGGCTGTGATGGGGCACCTGCCCGAGGCGTACTACCTCGGCGCCGTGGCCGTCGGCGCCACCATCGTTCATTTCATTTTCTGGGGCTTCGGATTCTTGCGCATGGGAACGGCGGGTCTGGCCGCCCAGGCCTACGGCGCCAGGAACGGATTGGAAATTCGCGTCGGCCTGGCGCGGGCCGGCCTGCTGGGCGTGGGGCTCGGCGCCGCGCTCCTGGCACTCCAATGGCCGGTCGCGCGGATCGGGCTAACCCTCTTCGAGGCCAGCGACCAGGTCGAGGGCCTCGCCGAAACCTATTTCTTCATTCGCATCTGGAGCGCCCCGGCGGTCCTGGTGAATTATGCGATCGTCGGCTGGTTCATCGGCGTCCAGAACACCCGGGCCGTAATGATCCTTCAGGTGTTCATGAACGGACTGAACATCATATTGGATCTCTGGTTCGTATTGGGGCTCGGATGGGATGTCGCCGGGGTCGCCGCCGCGACCGTGATCGCCGAATTCACCGCGCTGGCGCTCGGGGTCCTCATGGTGCGGCGCGAGCTTCGCCGTATTCCGGGCTCCTGGCGGGGGATGAACCTCCGGGACGCCGACAAAATTCGGCAACTGGTCGCCGTCAACAGGGATATCTTTATTCGGACGGCGTGTCTGATGTTCGCCTTCGCGTTCTTCACCGCGCGCGGCGCGAAACTGGGCGACAACGTTCTGGCCGCCAACGCCGTCCTGATTCAGTTCCAGCAATTTCTGTCCTTCGGGCTCGACGGATTCGCCCATGCCGCCGAGGCCCTGGTCGGCGGGGCGGTCGGCGCCAGGGACCGGCGCACCCTGCGGCTGGCGGTGAAAATCTGCGGGCTCTGGGCCGTAATCATCGCGGCTGCCTATACGCTGGTCTATGCCGCCGGGGGGCCGGTGATTATCGGCTGGCTGACGGATTTGGAGGCGGTCAGGGCGCTGTCCGGCGAGTTCCTGATCTGGGTCATCATATCGCCGATCATCTCGGTGTGGTCGTTTACGCTGGACGGGGTATTCATCGGCGCCACCCGAACCGCCGAGATGCGGAACGGCATGATCATTTCACTGGCAATCTACCTCGCAACCGTTTTTGCCCTGCAGCCCGTGCTCGGCAACCACGGCCTCTGGCTGGCCTTCACCATCTTCATGGCCGCGCGCGCCGTGACGCTGGCCATCGTATATCCGAACGTGGAGCGGGCCGCCGCGCCCGCCCCTTAGGGTACTGCGGCCGGCGGTCCCGATATGTAGGGTCAGCTCTTGGGTGCCAACTCGGCCGGCAGGTCCTGCCCTCTGAGGTCCAGCACCTTTTCGAGCCGGATCAAAACGGCGTAGCCGCCCTTGTCGGCATCGTTGTCCCGTTCCTGCTGGACCATGTTGTTCCAGACCTGTTCGTAGGCGTCGCCTTCCTTGTGAATCTCGGCGGTACCGTAAAACCGCGCAATGCCGCCCGCCGGCAGCATGCCGTTGCCGCCGCCGCGGCCGCCCAGTTCGGGATTGCGGTAATAGACGGTGATCTTGGTGCCGTCGGTTATTGCTTCGGCCGACTTGCCGCCGCCCCGCGCCCAATAGGCGAGCGTCTCGCCGTCGAAGACCTGCATGCTGCCCCGCGGGCTGATCTGCGCGAAGCCGTCATCCAGGACGACGCCGGTCAGACACACATTCTGTGGAAAAGCCGTATTGATGTATTCGTGAAGTGCCGCCGGAATTGTGGCCACGTTTGCCTCCTGATGAAATCCCAAAATGAAATCGAGTTAAACGGCGGGCACCATAGAAAACCGTTGCCGCCCGCACAACCACCCGCTGATATGGGGCGGCTTGACCTTGCCGAGTGAAGGGCCATCCACCATCATGACGGAAACGGGGAGGCACAATTGATTTACGAAATCGTCACCTACACGGTCCAACCCAACCAGGCGCCCAAATTTCTCGAGCTTTACGAGCCGGTCTATACGGCGCACCGGCGCAACCACTCGGAGCTGATCGGCTGCTGGTTCACCGATATCGGCCCCCTCAATCAGGTGATTCAAATCTGGCCCTACGAGTCGCTGGGCGAACGGAAACGGATCGTTGCCGCCGCCGGGAATGACGGCGAATGGCCTCATGATCTCACGGACCTTGTGGTGAGCGCGACCTCCGAGATTTATGCACCGTTCCCGTTTTCGCCGCCCATCGAAGCCGGAGAGTTCGGCGCGGTCTATGAGATGCGGATCTATGACATTATTCCGGGCACGTACGACGACCTTGTCGCTGCCTGGAAAGCGGCCCTGCCGGCGCGCCGGGAGCGCTCGCGATGCGCGGCGCTCCTCTACAGCGAGGTCGGCGGGATGCACAAACTCGTTCACCTTTGGCCCTACGCCGATCTCAACGAACGCGCCCGCATTCGCCGCGAGACCCTCGCCGACGGTATCTGGCCACCAAGCCGCATCGTGCCGGCAAAGGATCCGCGGGGCACCATCCGCCACCAGGTAAACCTGATTATGCTGCCGGCCGCCTATTCGCCGATGCGCTAGGCTCCGGGCCGATTTCGAAGCCTTCCTAGCGCTGGAAGATGATCTCAACCCGGCGATTTGCCGCCTCGCGCTGTCCATCCGGGGTATTCACCGCCGGCAAACTTTCACCATAGCTCTTGCCGAGCATGATGTCCGCCGGCATGCCTTGTGCGATCAGCGCGTCAAGAACCGTCTTGGTCCGGGATTTGGATAGCCGCATGTTGTAGGCATCCGAGCCCGACCGATCCGCATGTCCGTTCAACAAAGCCCGCACGACCTTGGCCGCCTTCGCCTGTTTGGCCGCTTCGCGGATCACCTGATCGGCGGCGCCGGTCAACTTGGCGCTATCGAACTCGAAGTGCACGACGAACGGGCCCGGAACTGATGGCGCCATGGGGAGGGCCGGTTCCGGTGCCGGCGGGGCCGCCGCGATACGAACCGGAGGCTGGAATTCCAAATCGCCGATCGCCGCCCAGAAATCGGATTTGCAGGCCGCAATGTCGTCGGGCTGGAAATTCTCTTCCTGTTCCTGCATCCAGCAGTCGAATCCGGCCTGGGCCCGGGCCGCGGCCCGCGGCTTGAGGA
>CAZUGT010000358.1:0-21751 GCA_964620095.1 uncultured Rhodospirillaceae bacterium
CAAATCCCCCATCCCTTCGGCGGCATGACCGTATTCGAAAACCTGCTCGTCGGCGCGGCCTTTGGCGGCGGCGACAGCGAAGCCGAGAGTACCGACCATTGCGCGGCGATCCTCGAACGCACCGGGCTTGCGCCCAAGGCCAATGCGCTTGCCGGTTCCCTGACGCTTCTGGAGCGCAAGCGGCTCGAACTCGCACGCGCGCTCGCCACCAAGCCGCGGGTGCTTTTGCTGGACGAAATCGCCGGCGGCCTGACGGAGCCCGAGGTGATCGATCTGGTGGCGACCATCAACGGCATACGCGCGGAAAACATGTCGATCATCTGGATAGAGCATATCGTTCATGCGCTTCTTTCCGTGGTCGACCGGCTGATCGTCATTAATTTCGGCGAAAAGCTCGACGACGGCGACCCCGAGGCGGTGATCAATTCGCCCGAGGTCCAGAAGGTCTATATGGGGATCTCGGTCGAATGAGCCTTCTAGCCGTCCGAAATCTCACCGCCTTTTACGGCGATTTTCAGGCCTTGTTCGGGATCGATTTTTCCCTCGACGAGGGCGAAACGGTGGCTGTGATCGGCGCTAACGGCGCCGGGAAATCCACTTTCCTCCGCTCGGTTACCGGGCTGGTCAAGTACGCCGCCGACGAGTTTACCTATGATGGCCGGTCGATTGCCGGGCGCAAGGCATCGGATATCCCGGGTCTCGGCATCGCCATGGTGCCCGAGGGCCGAAAGCTGTTTCCCAGCCTGTCGGTCGAGGAAAACCTGGTGATCGGCGGCTACGACGGCCGTTCCGGCACGTGGTCCCTGGACCGGGTCTACGGGATGTTTCCGCGCCTGAAGGAACGGCGCGACAATCCGGGCACCGCGCTTTCGGGCGGCGAACAGCAGATGGTCGCCATCGGCCGGGCGTTGATGGCCAACCCGAAGCTCCTGCTGTGCGACGAACTGTCCCTTGGTCTGGCGCCCATCATCATCAAGGACATTTACGAATCCGTCCCGGCCATCAAGGCCGAAGGCGTTTCCCTGCTGATCGTCGAGCAGGATATCAACCAGGCCCTCGAGGTCGCCGACCGGGTCTATTGCTTTCAGGAGGGGCGGATTTCCCTGGAAGGCAACCCGGCGCAGATGAGCCGCGACGACATCGCCAACGCCTATCTGGGGAAATCCCAATGATCGAGTGGGTGAACTCCATCCTCCAGGGCGTGCTGACGGGCGGACTCTATGCCCTGTTCGCCACCGGCCTTGCGATCATCTTCGGGGTCATGCGGTTGGTGAACATTACCCATGGCGATTTCATCGTCCTGGCGGCCTTTGTCGCCCTGGTCGTGGTCGAGGGCACCGGCGTCGGACCGTTTGTCAGCCTGATCGCGGTTATCCCGATTATGGCGGTGTTCGGCTATGTCCTGCAGCGGGGTGTGCTGAACCCGACACTGGGTCCCGATCTGCTGCCCCCCCTGTTGGTCACCTTCGGGCTCTCCATCGTTGTCCAGAATTTGCTGCTGGAAGTTTTCTCCGCCGATTCCCAGCGCCTGAAGATTGGCGCGTTCGAGACCCTCAGCATCAATCTCACCGAGGATCTCGCCGTCGGCGTGTTCCCCCTGATCATCTTCGTGACCGCGGTCGTGCTGATCTTCGCCATTCAGCTGGTGTTCAACCGGACCAGTCTGGGCCGCGCGTTCCGCGCCACCTCGGACGATCCGGTGACGGCGCAATTGATGGGGATCGACCACCGCCACGTCTATGGCCTGGCCATGGCGCTGGCCCTGGTGCTGGTCGCCATCGCCGGCGTGTTTCTCGGGGTGCGCACCAATTTCGATCCGTCGGTCGGGCCGTCGCGCCTGCTGTTTGCCTTCGAAGCCGTGATCATGGGCGGCCTTGGCTCTCTCTGGGGAACCCTCGCCGGCGGGATTATCCTGGGCGTTGCCCAGAACATCGGCGCAAAGATCGATCCCGGATTTCAGATTCTCGCGGGTCATATCGCTTTTCTGGTCGTACTCGCCATCCGGCCCAACGGCCTGTTCCCGAGGACTCGCGATGACTGAGGCGACGGTCCAGGGCCGCTATTCGGTGATCCGCTCGACCCGCGCCAGCCGGGGCGGCGCGGTTGCCGGCATTCTCCTGCTTCTGTTCCTCGCCGCGGCGCCGTGGTGGGCCGATCGGGCGACCATGCGGCTGCTGGTGGAGATCTTCTATATTCTGGCGCTCGCCCAGATGTGGAACCTGCTCGCCGGGTACGCCGGGCTGGTCTCTGTGGGGCAGCAGGCCTTCGTCGGTCTCGGCGGCTATATGCTGTTCGCCCTGGCCATATTCACGCCGGTGGGAGCGGTCTGGAGCATCCCGCTCGCCGGTCTCATCGGCGCCGTGGTATCCCTGCCCGTGGCCTTCCTGGTATTTCGATTGCGGGGTCATTACTTCGCCATCGGCACATGGGTGGTGGCCGAAGTATTCCTCCTGGGCTTCGCGCAGATTCAGACCCTCGGCGGCGGATCGGGCATCAGCCTGCCGGTGAGCGTGGTGCGTGATATCGCCTCGTCGCGCTCGGGCCGGGACGCGGTGATCTACCTTGTCGCCCTGGCGGTGGTGATCTGCATCATCGCCATCGTCTACGGGCTGTTGCGGTCGCGCCACGGCCTCGCCTTGACGGCTATCCGGGACTCGGAGGAGGCGTCGTCGAGCCTGGGCGTCGACAATTTCCGCGCCAAGCTGATGATCTACATCTTCGTCGCCTTCGGGACGACCGCCGTCGGCGCGCTGATCTTCCTCACCAAGCTGCGGATCAGCCCCGCGGCGGCCTTTGATATCAACTGGACGACGACGGTGATCTTCATTGTCGTTATCGGCGGCATCGGCACCATCGAAGGCCCGATCATCGGCACGTTGATTTTCTTCCTGCTCCGCGAACCGTTGGCGCAGTTCGGCACGTGGTATCTGATCCTCCTCGGCCTTGTTGCCGTGGTCATCATGTTGAAGGCGCCCCAAGGCATTTGGGGATTGGTCGCCGAGCGTTGGGACTTGCGATTCTTCCCCGTACAGCGAAGATTGCGCTTCGAACCACCCGACTAAGGAAGGCCCCGGCGGATGCCGCGCTTTTCGACCAATCTTTCGACCATGTTCACCGAACTGCCGTTTCTCGAGCGGTTCCGGGCGGCCAAGGATGCCGGCTTCGAAGCGGTCGAGTTTCAGTTCCCCTATGAAACCGGCCTCGACGATTTGAAAGCGGCAATCGACGGCATCGGATTGCCCGTCGCCGTGTTCAATCACAAGGTGGGGGCGCTGGACCAGGGAGAGCCGGGCGCCGCCGCCATGCCCGGCGCGGAGGATACGTTCAAGAGGTATCTCGAAGAGACCTTCCAGTACGCGGACGCGTTGCGGCCCATGAACGTCAATGTATTGGCCGGGTGGCCCTCCACGGAGGAATTCGCGCGGGATGCCTGTCTGGAAACCCTTGCCGGAAACCTTAATCTGGCGGCGGACGCCATGAGCGGGATCGGGGTGCGGGTTGTCACGGAAGCGGTGAATACCGCCGACCGGCCGGGCTTCTTGCTGCATTCCACCGAGCAGGCGGTGGGTCTGATCAAGGCGGCGGGGCACGCCAATCTCGGCATCGAGCACGACCTCTACCACATGCAGATAATGGAGGGTGATTTGGTCCGGACGATCGAAGCGAACCTGGAGCACATCGGCCATATCCAGTTCGCCGACACGCCGGGCCGCCACGAACCCGGCACCGGCGAGATCAACTATCTCTACGTCTTCGAGGCCATCGACCGGGCCGGCTGGAAAGGGTTCCTGGGCGCCGAGTACCACCCCAGGACGACCACCGGTGACTCCCTCGGCTGGCTCCAGCCGTATCTCTAGCCCCTGACCGAGCCCATGACCGACGCCGAGACCCTCATCGCCAACTGCCTCACCGAGGCGGAGTTTCCGGAGCTCCCAAATTTTTATCGGGGCAAGGTGCGGGACACCTACGCGCTTGATGACGGGCGAAGCGTGTTCATCACCACCGACCGGCAATCGGCTTTCGATCAGGTGCTGGCCGCGGTTCCCTTCAAGGGACAGGTTCTCAATCAGACCGCCCGGTTCTGGTTTGACCGGACCCGCGACATTTGCCCCAACCACGTGATCGACGACCCCGACCCCAACGTCGCCATCGTCAGGCGGCTGGAGATGCTGCCGGTGGAGATGGTGGCCCGGTCCTATCTCACCGGTTCCACCGATACCGCCATCTGGCCCATGTATGAGCGGGGCGGGCGGGTGCTCTACGGACACCCTTTTCCCGACGGCATGAAGAAGAACCAGCGGCTCGACGAGACCATCCTGACCCCGACCACCAAGGGGGCGGCGGGGACGCACGACGTTCCCATCACGCCGGCGGACGCAGTGGCGCAGGGGCTCGTATCCCAAGCTCAATGGGACGAACTGGCGGACAGGAGCCTGGCTCTATTTGCCCGCGGTCAGGAGATCGCCGCCCGGAACGGCCTCGTCCTTGTCGACACCAAGTATGAGTTCGGTGTCGACGAGAACGGCGTCATCACGTTGGCCGATGAGGTTCACACGCCGGATTCCAGCCGCTACTGGATTGCGGAGACCTACGAAAGCCGGTTCGCGGCCGGGGAGAACCCGGACAGTCTGGACAAGGAATTCCTTCGGTTGTGGGTGTCCGAGCGGTGCGATCCCTATTCGGAACCGATCCCGGAAATCCCGGCGGAAACCCTGATGGAGTTCTCCGGCCGTTACATCGCCCTCTACGAGCGCGTCACCGGCAGCGCATTCGGGCGGCCGCGCGCCGATCAGCCGGTCAAGGAGCGACTCCGGGCCGCGCTTGCGCGGGCGCTGCCTGAATACTTTTGAGCGGTCAGCGACCGATTGCCGGACAGGGGCGGGACGGTGTTCGCCGTTGCCCCGCCGACCGCCTAGACTGCGCACAACGTTGAGGGGGAACGATGGCCGGACCAGAGGCGCTCGGCGGCATCAGCCGGGCCATGTCCAACGTCTATTTCCGGCGCTACTGGTACGGCATGTCGGTCATCACGGTGTGCTTCTGGGCCTACCGGACGGCGCTCGGCTGGCTGACCTGGCAGCTGACGGAAGATCCGAAATGGCTCGGCTTCGTCGTCTTTACCGAGATGGTGCCGATGATCCTCCTCGGGCCCATCGCCGGTGCGGTGGTCGACAAGTACGGCTCGCTGCGTGTCGGCCGCCTCGCTCAGATGGCGTGGGCGTTCAGTATCGCCTTGATTGCCGTTGCGACCCTCGGCGGCTTCATGACGCCCGTCCTGCTGTTGGTTTTCTCGTTCGGGCAAGGGTGCGTCGCCGGATTTTCCAATCCCGCGCACCTGGCGCTGGTGGCCAAGGTCGTCCCCCGCGATCATATCTCTCCCGCGGTCGCCTTGCAGTCGGGATCCGTTCAGACCGGCCGGTTTATCGGGCCCGCCATCACCGGACCGCTATTGGTGGCGTATTCTCCGGGCGTCGTCTTCGCGTTGATCACCACCGGCTTCGTTTATTTCGTCGTCATGCTGTATCTGGTCCGGACCATCGAGCCGGAGGAACGCCAGGAATCGTCCCAAGGCATCTTCGCGGACTTCAAGGACGGCCTCTCCTACGCGGCGGGCAATCTGCATATCCGTACCTTCATCCTGTTCTCCGCGGTCATGGGAATTTGCCTGCGGTCGGTGCCCGAACTCATGCCGGCGTTCGCCGTCGACATTTTCGGACGCGGCGAAAGCGGCCTCGCCTGGCTGCTGGCGGCGTTCGGCCTGGGTGCGGTTTTTTCGTCCCTTTGGCTGGCGGTCAGGGGCCGGGCCACCGGGCTCGCGCGGGTATTTGCCGTCAATCTATGCATCGGCGCGCTGGCGGTGATCGCTTTCGGCCTGACGGCGAATTTCTGGATCGCACTGGCCTTGGTCGTGGTGGCCGGGTTCGGCGCCAACACCGTATCGGTCGCGGGGCAGATCATTGTCCAGAGTGTCGTCGCTGGTCACATGAGGGCCAGGGTCATGGGCCTCATGGGGACGACTTTCCGCGCATTCCCGGCACTGGGGGCTTTGTTTCTCGGGCTTGGCGCATCGGCCTTCGGGCTGACCGCACCCATCATCACGGCGGCGATGCTTGCCCTTGTCGCCTGGGCGTACTTCCTGTGGCTCAATCGTGACGGTGCCTTGCGCCGCCGGCGTGACGGCTAATTCCTGTCCGTGTTCCCGAAAATCCGTTCCTCGTCTTCGATGAACCAGGCCGGGGTCCGGTAGCCGGCCCGCTTCCGTTTCTTCATCAACATCTTGTAGATTCCGGCCCGTTTCGGGTCCTTGTTCGCTTTATGCTGATAGGGGCAGACGTCGACGCAAATGTGGCAGTACTCGTCCCGGAACCGGGATGCTTCATAGCAGGTTGGGATATCCACCAGCCATCGCTTCACCCCTTCGGTAACGACGAAATCGTCGCTGGGCTTGATGGCGCCGGGCGGGCAATTCTGCTCGCAAATCCGGCAGTTCTCGCATGTGGCCTGAACGCCGAAGATGTTGGGAGTTCCGGTGACTACCGGCGCATCGGTAATGACGAATCCGGGCCGGAAGCTGGGACCGAGTTGGGGATGGATAAGACTGCCGTGCTTGCCGAGCTCGCCGAGGCCGCTGTCGTAGAGTGCTGGGATGGCCTGGATTTCTCCCGTCCCGTTGTGTTCGGCGAGCGCCGCGAAGCCGAGACCGCGAATATATTCGGCGAGTTCGGTGGCGATACGAGCGCACTCCACATACACCCGGTAGGCTTCCATCTCCACGGCGAGCGCGCCTTCGAGGACGCGGGCATAATTCTCACCGACAATGATCGAGACGATGTAGGGCTGATCGAAGGCGCAATCGTGGTTGATCATGTGCGGCTTAAGCAGCGCGAAACCGACGTCGTCGCCACCTAGCTCCAGCGCCTTGGCGCTGATCAGGGCGGTGAGGTGCGCTGGGTCTTCACCTTCCGGTTTGTCCGGGTTGACCGCGCCGTCCCGCCGCGGGGTGTAGGATTCCCAGTCCCGGATAAAGTCGAAAACGTCGAACTTGTCCGACTTCGGGCCGTCCTTGCGGAACAGCGGAACCTCATCGAGGCCTTTTTGCTCCCGGATTTCCTGAACCAGCGTGTCCCGGGGATCGCCGCGGCGGTATGGAGAGGTGCCCTGCATGAACCCGTTACAAAACCCCCCGGGCGTCCACCGGCCAGATGTCGACCAGCGTATCGCCGTCGACGACGTGATAATAGTCATGGAGATTGACCGTCGGGTCGCAGTGGGGGGTGATCAGCAGGATCGCCTCGCCGAGACCGGGCTTCTCGTTGGCGCCCTCGGGGAGAATGACCTTGCCGTGTTCGTCTCCGAACCGGTCGAACCCGGCGCCCTCGATACTTGTTGCGGCGATCCGGGGCTTGGGACCGTCGGTGGCGAAACACTTGAAGCCGCCGTCGATGGTGACGAAACCCTCGGCATTGTTGCTCACCACCGAGCACTGGACGAACAGCGCGGTCTCGAAGGGGGGCACACCGGCCTCGTCGAATTCGACCGCGTTGTACTCCACATCCATGAAGATGTAGGAGCCCGCCTGGTGTTCGGTGAACAGACTCGCCTCACGGTCGATTCCGTGGGTGCCGGTGCCGCCGCCCGAGACGATTTCCGGCGCCAGACCGGCATCGCTCAATGCCTCGACAACGTTGCGCAGGTGGTCGAGGTGAGCCCCGTACACGTCCGACCGCTCGCCGAGGGGTTCGATGTGCTGAACCATTCCGGAATACCCCTGGATTCCCCGGTAGGTGAGATGGTCCGCATCCGAAACGGCCTGGGCCAGGCGCACCGCGCCTTCCACCGTCCCGACACCGGTTCGCGCCATCCCCACATCGATGTCGACCAGCACGTTCAAGGATTTACCGCTCGCGTCGGCGGCCTCGTCGAGCTGCGCCAGATTTTGTTGATTGTCCGCCACCGCCATCAGCCCCTCGGCTTCGGCGTTGAGCGCCGCGAGCCGGCGCAACTTGCCGTCGCCGATCACGGGCGAGGAGAGGTGGATGCCGGGAATGTCGCGGGCCGCCATGGCTTCGGCCTCGCGGAGCGTGGCGCAGCAGATTCCCAAGGCGCCGGCATTGATCTGCCTGCGGGCTATGGCCGCGGATTTGTGGGTCTTGGCGTGGGGCCGGAGATTGAGACCGGCCGCCGCATGATCCCGGGCCATTTTGGCAATGTTGCGTTCGAGCGCGCCCAACTCGATGATCAGCGCCGGCGTCGCGAGCCGATGGCGCGAGCCAGGCAGGCCAATGAGGGCTTGGTTGGGTCCGAGGTCAGGAGACTGGTTCATCCACGCCATCCGCGACTGCCGAGGTTGAACTAGGTCATAGCACGGCCGCCGGATCAAGCAATGCCCCTGCCCATCAACGCCAAACCGGCGACTTTCCACCTGTCGGACTTGTCGCAATCCATTCAAACGCTGTAATTGCGTCTATGGTATCATCGTGCATAATTGGCGCATTGTTCGATAACCGAACATTTTTTAAGAATAACAATAAGTGATGGGAGAGATGGCATGATTTTCTTCGGCAACGACAAGCGACCGTTCGAATACGGGCCGTTCCCGCTTGAGCGTTTGAAGCGGGATGTGAGCGTACTCGCCGGCGAAGCGGCGCGCCCCAAGGCGGCGAGGCCGGTCGCAAACGGCGCCGACAAGGGACCGCTCGGTGTCTCCCTGGCCAAGTATATGGACATTTACCGGGGGTTGGGCGTCAACGACCCGTTACCGCCCAAGGCGCCGGTGCCCGATGACCTTCATCGCCGTTCGGTGGACATCAAGGGGGCGGCCTACTTCCTGGACGTGGCCCAGGTCGGCATATGCGAAATTCCGGAGAACGCGTGGTATGCCGATGCGGCGCCGTCCGGCCACACCCATGCGGTGGTCATCGTCCAGGCTCATGGGCGGATGCCCGAGCCGGAAAATCTGGCGCATGCATGGTGCCTCGATCTGGAAAAAGAGGCGGCGTCCCTGCGGGCCTACGAGGTCGCCATCGCGGTTGCCGAACACATCCAGTTCATGGGGTTCGAGTCCGGAGCCCACGACACCTACAAGGGCGATGTGGATATGGACCGGTTGGCGGTCATCGCCGGCGTGGCGGTGCGCGACGGCGACGGAATCGCCAATCCCTACCTGGGCAAGGAGTTCGAGATCGCCGTGGTGACCACGGCATATGAGCTGGAGACCGACCAGCCGCTGCACGCCAGCGCGCGGAACGCCAAGGGTCTGGGCTATTGGCTCGGTGTCGGCGGCGCGGTACCGGGAATCGAGTGGAACCGGCGCAAGAAGCGCCGCAGCGACCTCGGTATATTCCCGATGGAGCAGGTGGACCGGGTCGAGCGGCCGACCACGCTGATCATCGACGAGGAAGTTCCCCGGGTGCCGAAACGCGCCGAGTTTTTCGAGCGGGCCGCCCGCGGCGACCTCGGCGACAAATCGCGCATCGAGCGCAATCGGTTCGCCTTCAAGCACCCCTTCGCCCAGGCCATGGTCAGCCTGATCAAGTCCATGGTGCCGCACCAGGGCGGCGATGTGGCGCCGGTGGCGCCCGGCTATGACGACCCGGCGGCGAACGCGCGGGCCATCAAGTCGTTGAGTTATTTCCTCGGCTCCGAGGTAACCGGCATTTGCGAAGTCCCGGAGTACGCCTGGTATTCCCACAAGAAGGACGGTTCGGAAATCACGCCCTACCACAAGTACGCGGTGGTGATGCTCATCGACCAGGGCTACGAGACCATGGAAGGGGCCTCCGGCGACGATTTCATTTCCGGGGCGCAATCCATGCGTGCCTATATGCGGGGCGCCGAGATCGCCGGGATCATGGGCGATATGCTGCGCCAGCTAGGCTTCTCGTCCCGCTCCCAGACCAACGCGGATTCGGACGTGCTGCACACGCCGGTAACCCTGTGGGCGGGCCTTGGCGAGCTCAGCCGAATCGGCGAAGTGATTCTCAATCCCTTTATCGGTCCACGGCTGAAGACTGTCGTGTTGACCACCGATATCCCGCTCGAAGTGGACAAGCCGGTCGATTTCGGCCTCCAGTATTTCTGCGAGAATTGCTGGAAATGCGCCCGCGAATGCCCCTGTGACAGTATTTCCTGGGGTAAGAAGGTGATGTTCAACGGTTACGAGATGTGGAAGCCGGATGTGGAGCGTTGCACCCGCTACCGGGTCACCAATCCCAAGGGTCTTGCCTGCGGGCGGTGCATGAAGACCTGCCCCTTGAACAAGGTGGTGACCGCCCAAGGCCCGATCATGACCCGCATTGCCTCCTGGTTCGGGGTGAACCAGCGCTGGTCGAAACCGTTCCTGGTGCCGATCGCCGTGTGGCTGGACGACTTCCTGCGCCACGGGGTTCGGAACCCGGTGAAGAAATGGTGGCTCGATATGGAGATCGTCGACGGCGTCGCCATCGAGCCCCGCAAGGGCGTCAATCAGCGGGATCTCAATCTCGACCACAAGATCGATCCCGATGAACAGAAGATGGCGTACTATCATGCCGACATGATGCCGCCGGGCAATCTCATGGACCCGCTGCCCGTCGACCGGAAAGAGGCGCTGAAGGCCAAGGCGTTGCTGGAGACGCCCGAAGAGGCCAGGGCGCGCCTCGCGGCGGGCAAGCCGAAACCGGAGCACTACAATCCGACGCCGGCGCTGGCGGAGGTCGAAGGCCAGCGGACGGAGGAGAACACGGCCATCTGGGACAAGCCGAGAGCCAGCACGTAAACTTCCGAGGAACCGACATGGACGTCAACGGACACGCCGCATTCGTCACCGGCGGCGCATCGGGCCTGGGCGCGGCCGCGGCCCGCCTTCTCGCCGCCAAGGGCGCGAAGATAACGATCGCCGATCTGAACGAAGACCTGGGCTCGCAGGTCGCCGAGGAACTGGGCGGCGTTTTCGCGCCGTGCGACGTTACCGACGAAAGCGCCGTTCAGACGGCGCTGGACGCCGGAAAGGACGCCCACGGGCCGGCGCGTATCCTGGTCAACTGCGCCGGCATCGGCGGCGCGTCCCGGGTGGTCGGGCGCAATGGTCCTCACGATCTGGGCCTGTTCTCCAGGATCGTCACCATCAACCTCATCGGCACCTTCAACGCGACACGCCTGTTCGCGGTCGACGCGACCCAGGCCGAGGAGCTCGAGGACGGCGAGCGGGGCGTCGTCATCATGACCGCATCGGTTGCCGCCTATGACGGTCAAATCGGCCAGGCGGCCTATTCGGCATCCAAGGGCGGCGTGGTTTCGATGACGCTGCCCATCGCCCGCGACCTCGCCCAGCGCGGCGTGCGGGTATGCACCATCGCGCCCGGCGTTCTGTTGACCCCGCTGATGGATATTCTCCCGCCAGAAGCGCAGGAATCGCTGGGCGCAAGCGTGCCGTTCCCGGCGCGCCTCGGAAAGCCCGAGGAATATGCCGAGCTGGCGCTCCACATTTGCGAGAACCGCTACCTGAATGGCGAGACGATCCGCCTGGACGGCTCATTGAGGATGGCGGCCAGGTAAATCCGCCCATGGCTGTCGCGCCGCTTCGCCGAATAAATATGTCGGAACCGTCCATCGGTATGGAAACGCTCGCCGATGGGAGCGTCTTGCTGACCAATGGCGACCCGCTGCGGGCATATGAGACTCAGTGGGGCGACATGCTCCGCCGCTGGGCCGGGGAGCGGCCCGATAAGACATATCTGGCCGAGCGCGATGCTGCCGGCGGCTGGCGGAAGGTGACATACGCCGAGGCCCGGACGATCTGCGACGGCATGTCCCAGGCCCTGCTCGATCGCGGCTTGGGTCCGGAGAGGCCGGTGATGCTGCTGTCCGGCAATTCCATCGATCACGCGCTTCTGTCGCTGGCGGCCATGCAGGTCGGCATTCCCGTCGCGCCGGTGTCCCCCGCCTATTCGCTGATGAGCCGGGACTTCGCCAAGGTGAAGCTGATCAATGGGCTGGTGAAGCCGGGATTGGTCTACGTGGCCGGCGGCGGGGTGTTCGAAAAGGTTCTGAACGCGGTGGATTTCGGGGGTGCCGAAATCCTCTATAGCGCGGATGCTCCGGCGGGCAGGGACGCCACGCAGATCGGCGAACTCCGGGGAACCACGGTAACGGGCGCCGTGGATGCGGCGTTCGCCGCCGTCGATCCCGATTCGGCGGCGAAATATCTCTTCACCTCCGGATCCACGGGCATGCCGAAAGGGGTCATCAATACCCACCGGATGCTGTGCGCCAACCAGCAGATGAACATCCAGCAAATCCCGTTCTATGCCGACGTTCCGCCGGTGCTCGTCGACTGGCTGCCCTGGAATCACACCTTCGGGGGCAACTTCTGCCAGGGACTGGTGTTGAAGACGGGCGGGACCTTCTACGTCGACGAGGGGAAACCGGCTCCCGGCCTGATCGAGAAGACGGTCGCCAATCTCCGGGAGATTTCGCCGACCGCCTACTACAACGTGCCCGTCGGCTACGGCATGCTGGTGCCTTATCTGGAGCAGGACCGGGAGCTGCGCGAGACCTTCTTCAAGGATTTGGGCTTCATCTTCTATGCGGCCGCGGCGCTGTCGCAGGATTTGTGGGAGCGGCTGGAGAAACTGGCGTTGGACACCGTCGGCGAACGGATCGTCATGGCGTCGGCCTTCGGTTCGACCGAATCCGCGCCGATGATCACCGCGACCCACTGGATCATCGACCACGCCGGCAATGTGGGCGTGCCGGCCCCGGGGATGGAGGTCAAGCTCGCGCCGGTGGCCGAGAAAATGGAAATCCGCGGCAAGGGCCCGACCATCACCCCGGGCTATCTTGGCCGCCCCGACCTCACCGAGGCGGCGTTCGACGAGGACGGCTTCTTCAAGTTCGGTGACGGCATGCGGTTCGAGGACCCGGACGACCCGGCCAAGGGTTTGCTGTTCGATGGCCGGGTAACCGAGGACTTCAAGCTGGACACGGGAACCTGGGTGCACCCCGGCGTGCTGCGGCCCGATCTGATCGCCGCCGCGGCGCCGGCCATCCAGGACGCGGTCGTCTGCGGCCACGACAAGCCGTTTGTCGGCCTTCTGGTCTGGCCCAATCCCGTCGGTTGCCGCGAGATCGGCGGCCTGGCCGAAGACGCGTCGCCCGACGACATCGCCGCCAGTTCGGCGGTCCGCGATTATGTTGCCGGGAAGCTGGCGGCCCACAACAAGGAGGCTGGCGGCTCCAGCCGTTCGGTGAAACGGGTCCTGCTGATGACCGAGCCTCCGCAGATCGACGCCAACGAGATCACCGACAAGGGCTACGTCAATCAGCGGGCAACTCTCGACCGGCGGGCGGATCTCGTCGCCAAACTCTATGAAGCCGAGCCCGGCGGCGATGTCATTCAAATTGGATAACCGATGACCGGCGTCCAAGTGCCGTCCCGCGACCGGCGCCTGTTCGGCATCGGCTGCATGGTCATCGGCATGCTGGGCATGGGCGGCGTCGATGCTTCGGGCAAATGGCTGGTGGGCGCCGACTATCATGTCCTTCAGGTGCTGGCGGTCCGGGGCTGGTTCATTGTCGCGGCGTTCCTCGTTTGGGCCATGGCGACCGGCCGGCTCGCCCAATTGCCGACCAGGCGCCCCGGCGGCCATTTCATCCGCCTTCTGCTGGCGTTTCCGGGACCCGCACTGATGTTCACGGCGCTGATATACATGCCGCTCGCCGACGTGACGGTGATCGTCTTCGGCTCGACCTTCATGACCGCGGCCCTGTCGGTTCCCCTGTTCAAGGAACACATCGGCATCCACCGCTGGCTGGCCATCTTCATGGGGTTCGCGGGGGTGGTCATCGCGTTGCGCCCGGGGGCGGGGGTCTTCGAGCCGGCCGCCATCCTGGCGCTCCTGGCGGGGCTGTCATTCGCGAGCATCAATCTCACGGCGCGCTGGCTGCGGGAGACCGAATCGACGCTGCGGCTGGTGTTCTACGTCATGTTGGGGATGATGCTGATCGGAAGCGCCGCGCTCCCGTGGGTCTGGAGGCCCATGCCGCCGGAGCACGCGGCTATCTTCGCGGCCATGGGCGTGTTCACCCTGATCGGCTACGCGGGCATGACCCAGGCCTTCGTCGTCGCCCCGGTGGGCGCCGTGGCGCCCTTCGAATATACGGTGCTCCTGTGGGCGGTCATTCTCGGCTTCATCATCTGGGGGGACGTGCCGGACGCCTTCGTCTGGACCGGCGCCGCGCTGATCGTCGCCAGCGGACTGTATATGGTGCATCGCGAAGCGAGGGCCGAGGCGCTGGCGAAAGAACGGCGGACCGGCGCCGTTTGAACTCGGACCCGGCAAGCGGTTAAATAGCCGAAACACCGGGAGCAGCGTCCGGATGGACGGGTCATTCTCATTTAGCCTCGAAGACAAATATACCTCCGACGACGGCCGAATTTACGTGACCGGCGTGCAGGCGCTCGTTCGGTTGCCGTTGGTTCAGCATCGCCGGGACAAGGCCGCGGGGCTGGATACGGCCGGGTTCATCTCCGGATACCGGGGCTCGCCCCTTGGCGGATACGACACGGCGCTGTGGCAGGCGCAGCAGCACCTGGATGCCCACCAGGTCACATTCCAGTCGGGCGTCAACGAGGATATGGCGGCGACCGCCTGCTGGGGCACGCAGCAGTTGGGGGTCAGCGAGCCCTCGAAACACGACGGCGTGTTCGCCATCTGGTACGGCAAGGGGCCGGGCGTCGACCGGTCCGGCGATCCGCTCAAGCATGGCAGCCTGGCGGGCTCGTCCAGGCACGGCGGGGTGCTGGTGCTGGCCGGCGACGACCACATGGCCAAGTCCTCGACCACGGCGCACCAGTCGGAACAGGCGCTGATCGCCGCCATGATCCCCATCCTCAATCCGGCCAATGTCCAGGAAATACTCGATTTCGGCTTGGCGGGCATTGCGCTCAGCCGCTATTCGGGGTGCTGGGTGGGCCTCAAGTGCGTTGCCGATACGGTGGAGAGCGCCGCGTCGGTCGACGGTTCCCTGGACCGGATGCGGTTCTCCGAGCCCGGGGATTTTCGGATTCCGCCTGATGGTGTTCATTTCCGCTGGCCGGACGGGGCGGTCGCCAAGGAGGCCCGGCATGTGGACGTCAAGCTCAAGGCGGCTCAGGCCTTCGTCCGTTGGAACAGGCTCGACCGTCAGACTCATGCCGCCGGGACCAAACGTCTCGGCATCGTCGCGACGGGTAAGGCATGGACGGATGTCTGCCAGGCCTTCGAGGAACTGGGCCTGACGGACCAACAGGTGGCCGACCTCGGCATCGGCGTGTTCAAGGTGGCAATGCCCTGGCCGCTGGTCCCCGAGCCGGTGCGGGACTTCTGCGCCGGACACCAGGAGGTCCTGGTGGTCGAGGAGAAGCGCAACATCATCGAAGACCAGCTGGCCCGGCTGTTGTTCGATTTCCCCGACGGCCGGCGTCCCCGGCTGGTCGGCAAACTGGACGAGAAGGGCCGCCCGCTGGTGCCCGAATCCGGCGAATTGACCGGCACGCTGCTGGCGCGGATCATCGCCAACCGCTTCCTGGACGAAGAACGGCAGAGCTGCCTCAACGACGCCCTGAGCGCGCTCGCGCGGCGGACCAGGGCAGAGGGCCGCAATGCCGATCTCGGCGAGCGAAAACCCTGGTTCTGCGCCGGCTGTCCCCACAACACCTCGACCAAGGTGCCGGAGGGGTCCACCGCCCTCGCGGGTATCGGCTGTCATACGCTGTCGGTCTATATGGACCGCTCGGTCGGCGCCTACACCCACATGGGCGGCGAGGGCGGCACCTGGGTCGGCATGGCGCCGTTTTCGACGACGGAGCACATGTTTCAGAACATGGGCGACGGCACCTACTATCACTCGGGCCTGCTGGCGATACGCGCCGCGGTCAGGGCCGGCGTCAATATCACCTACAAGATCCTGTACAACGATGCCGTCGCGCTGACCGGCGGCCAGGCGGTCGAGGGCAATCTGACGCCGGCGGACATCACCCGCCAGCTTCGCGCCGAAGGCGTGCGCCGCATCCTGGTGGTTACCGACGAGCCCGAAAAGTACCCCGAAGATATCCCCTTCGCCGAAGGGGTGGAGGTCCATGAGCGCCACGAGCTGGACCGGCTGCAGCGCGAGCTCCGCGAGGTGCCGGGCGCCACGGCCATCGTTTATGACCAGACGTGCGCCGCGGAGAAGCGCCGGCGGCGCAAGCGCGGCACGTTCCCCGATCCGGATCGGCGCATGTTCATTAATGAACTGGTCTGCGAGGGATGCGGCGATTGCGGCGAGACGTCCAACTGCGTGGCGGTGCGTCCGGTCGAAACGCCATTCGGCCGCAAACGGGCCATCGACCAGTCTTCCTGCAACAAGGATTTCACCTGTCTCGACGGATTTTGCCCCAGCTTCGTGACGGTCCGGGGCGGCACGCTCAGGAAGGCCACCAGGCCGGAAACGGCATCAGGCGACGATCCGGCGGCCGGCCTTCCGGTTCCCGCCGTCGCCGGATTCGATGTCGCCTGCAATGTGCTTCTGGGCGGTATAGGCGGGACGGGTGTGATTACCGTCGGCGCGCTGCTCGGGGTTGCCGCGCACCTAGACGGCCTCGCGGTATCGGTTCTCGATCAGACGGGGCTGGCGCAGAAGAACGGAGCGGTGGGTTCCCACGTGCGGATCGCCCGGTCGGTCGAGCACCTGGCCGCGACCCGCATCGGCGCCGGCATGACGGATGTCCTTCTCGGGTTCGACATGATCACCGCGGCGAGCCAGGAGATGATATCCACCCTGTCGCGGGATCGCAGCCACGCGGTCGTGAATTCCCATCTGGTGCCGCTGGCGAGCTTTGCGGAGCAGCCTGACATGTCCATCGACGGCGGCGGATACCGGGATGCCATCTCGGCACAGATCGGCGCAGAGCGCGCCACCATGCTGAACGCGACCCATCTCGCGGAACGGATCATGGGCGATACGATCATGTCCAACATCTTCATGGTCGGCTTTGCGCTCCAAAAGGGATATCTCCCGGTTTCACTGGATGCACTGCAGCAGGCGATCCGCCTCAACGGTGTCGCGGTGGAGGCCAACCTCAGGGCGCTCGCCTGGGGACGGGTCGCCGCCGAGGACCTGTCCCGGGTGCTGGAGTTGGCCGGCGGTGAACGGGACGCCTCGCCGCCCGAGACCGTCGACCGGATCATCGAACGGCGGGTGGAATCGCTGACGGCGTATCAAAATGCCGGTTTCGCCGAGACCTACGGCTCAATGGTCGCACGGGTCCGCCGCGCCGAAGCCGCCATCGCGCCCGGCCGCACGGATTTGACCGAAGCGGCGGCCCGCTCGCTTTACAAGCTGATGGCGGTAAAGGACGAGTATGAAGTGGCCCGGCTGTTTACCGATGGCCGTTTCGAGGCGAAGCTTCGCGAACAATTCGAGGGCGATTTCAAGATTGCCTTCAACTTCGCGCCGCCGATGTTCGCCAAGCTCGATCCGGTGACCGGACGGCCCGAGAAGATGGCGTATCCGGCGCCGTGGTATTTCGCCCTCCGAGTGTTGGCCAGACTGAAGGGCCTCAGGGGCACGGCGCTCGACATCTTCCGCTACTCCAAGGACCGCAGGACGGAGCGAGAGCTGCTCTCGGCTTACCAGGGAACGCTGGAAGATATCCTGTCGAACCTGAATGCGGCCAATTACGGGACCGCCGTCGAGCTCGCCGCGCTGCCGCAGTCCATCCGCGGGTATGGTCCGGTCAAGGACAAGCACGCGGACGCGGCGCGAGAGAAAGAAAAGACCCTTCGTGAATCGTTCCACCGGGCCCCCGCGGGGGCGGAGGCGGCCGAGTAGTCAGAGCCCGATCCTTTCTCCGGCGGCCGCGATGCGTTTCAGCCGCTCGATGATGGGCGGCTCCAGGAATTGGCCGTCGATCATTACCGCCGCCTGATCCTGGGCGCCGAACTTGGCGATCAGGTCGCGGGCCTCGGCGACCTCCTCGGCGGTGGGTGAAAAGACGCCGTTGACCGCCTCCACGTGCGCGGGGTGGATCAAGGATTTGCCGGTGAAACCGAGTTTCCGTGCCGCCCTGGCTTCGGCGGCCAGCCCGTCCAGGTCCCGGATATGGAACCAGGGCGCATCGAGCACGTCGATGCCGGCGGCGCGGGCCGCCGCGACAAGCCGGGACCGCGCGTAGAGCAACGGTTCCCACGCATGCTCGGCGCGGAGGTCGAGGGCCATGTCCTGGGAGCCCAGCATCATGAAACCCACCCGCTCGTCGGCGGACGCGATTTCGAAAGACGCTTCGAGTCCGCGCGCTGACTCGATCAGCGGGTGGATGAGCATTTCCAGGCCCTTGGTGGCGCCGGCGACGGTACGCACGTGATCCGGATCGCCGCACTTGGGGATCACCACGCCGTCCGGCCGCGCATCGGCTTCGGCGAGGGCTGCGAGATCGGCCCGTCCGGCGGCGGTTTCCACCCCGTTGATACGCATCAGGCGCTCGACGGAACCGTCATGCGCGCCGGCGAAGACGGCCAAGGTGCCGGCGCGGGTTGCATCCTTCGCGTCCGCGGCGACGGCATCTTCCAGATCGACGCAAACCATGTCGGCGCCGCTGGCAAGCGCTTTGGGATATATCTCGATGCGGGCGCCCGGCATGTAGAGCAGGGTGCGGCGGACGGGGACGGCCATATCGGTCATCCGCCCATTATGGATGCCGGGGTGCCTCGATTCCACCGCCGTTTCCTGATAGCCCTAGAGTGGAGGAAATTGAAGGAGATGGACCATGGCGGGTCCGCTGGAAGGTCTGTTGGTGGTCACCCTGGAACAGGCGGTGGCCGCGCCCTATTGCACCTCGCGGCTGGCGGATGCCGGCGCCCGGGTCATCAAGATCGAGCGCGAGGGCGGTGATTTCGCCCGCGCCTACGACGCTGTCGTTCATGGCGAAAGCGCCTATTTCGTGTGGCTCAACCGGGGGAAGGAGAGCATCGTCCTCGACATCAAGCATGACGACGACCAGGCGCTCCTCCGCCGGATGATCGCCGGAGCGGACGTCTTCGTCCAAAACCTGATCCCCGGGGCCGCCGATCGGGCCGGGTTCGGCGGTGAGGCGCTCCGCGGGGCCCATCCACGTCTCATCACCGTCGACATCTCCGGTTACGCGGAGGAGGGCCCCTCGAAGGACATGAAGGCCTATGACATGTTGGTCCAGGCCGAGACGGGACTCGCCTCCATCACCGGAACGCCCGAGGCGCCCGGCCGTGTCGGGGTCTCGGTTTGCGATATCGCCGCGGGCATGTACGCCTATTCCGCCATCCTGGAGGCGGTGATTTCCCGCCGGCAAACGGGCAAGGGGCAGGGGATCAGGGTCTCCCTTTTCGACGGCATGGCCGACTGGATGGCGGTGCCGCTGCTCCACAACGACTACGGCGGCGAGGCGCCGGGCCGGGTGGGACTTCGCCATCCCTCCATCGCCCCCTATTCGAACTTCCGGTGCGCCGACGGCGGCCTTCTGGTTCTGTCGATCCAGAACGAGCGGGAATGGGCATCCTTTGCCGTCGATATTCTCGGCCGCCCCGAATATGCGGATGAGGGCCCCTATTCGACCGCGGCGCTGCGGGTGGAGAACGTCCACCGGCTGGAGGCCGAGATTCAGTCCGTGTTCGATCAACATGACCGCGAAGAGATGGCGGCCAAACTCCTGAACGCGGGCATCGCGTTCGGCCGGGTCAACTCGGTGGCCGAGTTCTCCGATCATCCCGATCTGCGCCGCGTCGAGGTTGCCACCGGGACCGGACCCGCCGCGATCCCCGCGCCGCCCGCGCGCCTGACGGGCGCGCCCCGGCAACCGGGGCCGGTCCCGTCTCTCGGTGAACACGGCAGCGCGCTTCGCCGGGAATTCGGCGCCCAGGCTGGATGAGGCTCATGCTCCATGGCAATATGCGGGCCTATTTCGGGGGGAACCCAAAATGATCGTTAATTCATTGGATCACTGGTCCATCGCATCGAAGCGATTGGAAGACAGCAGAAAGTTCTACGAGGACATTCTCGGCCTGGAGGCCGGATTCCGGCCCAAACTGACATCCACCGGCTATTGGATGTATGCCGGGGACAAGGCGATCATTCATCTGGTCAAGGACGAGAGCGAGGACCTGGACGGCACGCCGCTGCCCGAGGGCCAAGGCACCAAGGAAGACATGGAGGACAGCGGGATCGACAACCACATCGCCTTCACCATCGAAGACGCGGATGAGGTCCTGAACCTGCTGAAGGATCGCGATATCGGCTATTGGGACCGGGACCTGTCGGACCGCGGCCTCTATCAAATCTTCATCAAGGATCCCAACGGGGTGATTCTCGAACTCAACCACTATTCGACGTAACCCTGCCGGCCGGCTTCGGCGACAACGGCGGTGACGTCTTGGCCGGAAGCAAGCGCAGGCCCGATCGCTTGACTTTCATCTCGCCGCATGGTGCCTTGATCGCAAAAAAATGAGCATGATCCGCGGCCATTTCGGCGGCGGATTTCCGGCGGAGGCCGGGGGAGGAAGAATCCGCAGATGGTCACCAATCTACTGGTCGTCGATTCCGAGGCGGACTTTTACCGCGAGCGTCTCTCGCCGGTTTTTCCGGACGTGGATTTTCTTTTGGCGCCCGATGGCGATGCGGCGGAAGAGTATCTTCCGGCCGCCGAAATCCTGTTTTCCATCGCCCGGTGGCTGACCCCGGAGCGGCTTGAGGCGTGCGGGAAGCTCAAATGGATTCAGTGCAACATTACCGGCACCGATCACCTGACCGAGGTGCTCGCGGCGCGGCCCGACATTCTGTTGACCAACGGCCGGGGCATTCACGGACCCCAGATGTCGGAGGCTACGGTTCTCCATATGATGGCCATGTACCGGCAGGTCGGCCGGCTTGCGCGAAACCAGCGGGATCATGTGTGGGACCGGTTTTTGCCCCTGGTATTGGACAACCGCGTCGCGGTCATATTGGGCGTCGGCGCCATCGCCGAGCATCTGGCCGGTGTCCTCAAGGCGTTTGGGATGACCGTCCATGGAATCTCAAGTTCGCCCCGGGAGGTGCCCGGCTTCGATCGGATTTACGGCCGTGACGAGCTGCTCGAGGCGGCGGGCGAAGCGGACTTCCTCATTGTCCTGGTGCCGTTCACGCCGGAGAACGACAAGATCGTGAACGCCCGTGTGTTCGAGGCCATGAAGCCGACGGCCATGCTGGTGAATGTGGCCCGGGGCGGCGTGGTCGATGAGGCGGCTCTCATCGACGCCCTCGACAGCGGCAAGATATCCGGGGCCGGTCTCGACGTATTCGAGACGGCGCCGCTGCCCGACGACAGTCCGCTTTGGGATATGGAGAACGTCTTCATGACGCCGTTTACCGGCGGACGCAGCGATCAGTACGAGCAGAACCTGCTGACCATTCAGGAACCCAATCTCCGCGCCTATTTGGCGGGTGAACGGGATAAGATGATCAATATCGTTTCCGGCGGGTGAGCGCCGGTCCAGGGAAGGGAGAATACCGTGGTTGAAATGTCCGAACGTCTGAACATGCCGTTGTCCGACGCCGAGATGGAGCGCCGCTGGACAGCAGTTCGCGGCGCGATGGAGGAGGCGCGCGTCGACGTCCTCCTCATGCAAAACAACAACGACCACATGGGCGGCTACTGCAAGTACTTTACCGATATCCCAGCCACAAACGGCTATCCGCAGACGGTGGTTTTTCCGCGCGACGATGCGATGACCCTGATCCATCAGGG